>JAHCMK010000003.1:0-300000 GCA_019192445.1 Oceanococcus sp. HetDA_MAG_MS8 | reverse complement strand
CGATCTGCACTAGACACAGCATCTTGCTGGTCATAGGTCAGCCCCATCAGCACCATACCGTTGCTGGTTGGCACACCCATGGTTGCGTAGACATTGTCACGACCAGCATCACCGCGGGCGCTTTCGCCCATGCCCATCATCAGTTCGGTGCCTTGGAAATCCTTGCGGGTGATGAAGTTCACCACGCCGCCGATAGCGTCGGAACCGTAGATGGCGGAGGCACCATCTTTCAGCACTTCAACGCGCTCGATGACGTTCACCGGAATGGCATTGACGTCAATGGCGCTCAGCTGAGGCGTAGCGTTCAAACGGCGACCGTTGAGCAGCACCAAGGTGCGCTGACTGCCCAAGCCACGCAGCGACACTGTGCTGGCACCGCTACCACCACCGTTGTTCACCTGAGGGTTGGTGGCTGCGCCGGCAATAGACGGCATTTCCTGCAGCAGCTGACCAAGCGTGGCCACACCAGATTGTTCGATTCCTTCGCGGCCGATGGTGAACACCGGGCTGGAGGTTTCCAGGTCGGAGCGGCGGATGCGCGATCCAGTGACTTCGACTTTATCGAGGCTGACGGCGTCGCCGGCCTCTTGGGCAAAAGCGGGCGCTTGAGCGATGGCCAGGCTACCTAAGGCAGCCGCAGCAATACGCCGGCAAAGCGCTCCACGTGCAGATAACGTGAGCTTCATTATGTATTAACTCCCCAAAGGCTCAGCCAGAGCCCGGACTCAGAATGGCAATATCGAATCAGTATTGTGTGCAGACCACCGTTCTCGATGCGGCCGCAAGTCGCAGCAAACTAGGGACTTCTCTAACAAAAGTCAATTCCTGTCGGCCGCTTACGCAATATTTACGCCAAACCCGCGAGCTGCTCTAACTCTCTTAAGGATTGCTCCAAATAGTCGATGAGGCGTTGTGCGCTGGGCACCGATCGCCGGCACGCAATCAGGCCAAAATCGAGGCTGTCCACATAGCTGGTCACGGTAATGTTGAGCGCCACGCCGTTCACGGGAATGGAAACGGGATACATCCCATCCAACCGAGCGCCGTTCCAGTACAAGCGATCTTTGGGGCCGGGCACATTCGAAATAATCACATTGAATGGCGGCATTTTGTGGCCTAAACCCAGAACCAAAGGCAGCGCTGCAGGTAGCGCCCCTAGTGAAGTCAGCAACATAATCTCGCTGCGCGTCATCGACTGTAGCAAAGACTTCCCCTGATTCATCGAGTGCTGGATGGCGCGCAGGCGCTCCTCAGGATCAGCAATATGCGTTGCCAAGGAGCAAAAAATGGCACTCACCGCATTGCCATACGCATCGGCATCTTTTGGAGTGAGCGCGACTGGGGCCATCGCTGAGATAGGAGCCTCGGGCAGTTCGGCATGCTGCATCAACCAGGTGCGTAAGGCGCCCGCTGACATCGCAAGCACTACATCGTTCAACGTGGCGTCTAAGGCATGACCAACGGCTTTGATGCGTTCAATCTTCCAAGATTGCGCCACAAAGCGTCGTGCTGCACCAATCCGACCATTCAAAGCCGTAAGCGGCACCTGCATAGGCCCCTTGAGCCCCTCATCGGAGCGCCGACGCATGGCGTCCGCATAGGCGTACAAGCCCTTTAGAGCTCCTGGCATCGCCCCGAGTGTGTCCTGCATCTGCTCGGCCAGACTGCGCAAGGCGCCGCGCGATGGCGCATCAGAGCGAGCGCGCTTGTCGCGCCCTCGCGCCCATGGCGCCGGCATGTCTCGCTGCGCCGGGTCGGTGGACAACGATTTTTGCAACAGACGCATGCCACCCATGCCATCGATCATGGCGTGGTGCATCTTGGTGTACAGCGCAAACTGCTTAGACTCGATGCCCTCAATGACATGGGCCTCCCACAATGGACGGTCACGATGAAGCAAAGTGCCATGCAGTCGTGAGACCAACGCAAACATTTCCCGATAGCGGCCTGGCGCCGGCAAGGCCGAGTGGCGAATGTGATACTCCGCGTCCACGTCAGGGTCGCGCACCCACGCGGGCTGACCCAAACGGCGCAGTGGCCATACCAACTTCTGGTTGAATGGTGGAGCGAAGCCTCCATCGCGCCAGCTTTGCAGCAGTTCAGCCACATGAGTATCACTCGCGCCTTCGGGCAAGCTATAGAGGTGCAAGCCGCCAACATGCATAGGTTGGTGGCTTCGTTCCAGGTATAAAAACCCAGCATCCTGAGCGGACAGCGCGCGCATGGTCTCCTCCAGATCATGATTGTTATAAACCGCCGGAAGCGCCATTCACCCTGGCGGGCCACTAGCGCATGAAGGCAAACGCTACAATAGCGGTTTTTCCCCAACCCGGCCGCCATGAAAGATGCGCTGCAGGACCTGCTGAACCAGGCCTTTGCTGCTATTAACCTGAGTCCTCCCGCCCAAGCGCGTATCGAGAACACGCGCGACAAAGCTCACGGTGACTTGGCGGCTAATCACGCCTTAGTTGGCGCCAAGCAGGCCGGCTGCGCCCCACGCGAGCTAGCCCAACGCCTCATTGATAACCTGCCCAGCTCGGAATTAGTGCGGCAGGTGGACATCGCTGGCCCTGGTTTCTTGAACTTTTTCCTGGCCAGCGACGCTCGCACCCAGGTCCTTCGTGAGATCCACGATCAGGGCAGCCGTTACGGTCACGCTGCGCCGACAGGCACAAAGGTGCTGGTCGAGTTTGTCTCAGCCAACCCGACGGGGCCTTTGCATGTAGGCCACGGGCGAGGCGCTGCCTACGGGGACTGCCTGGTCCGGCTACTCCGAGCTGCTGGAAACCATGTCGATGCGGAGTATTACGTCAACGACGCCGGGCGACAAATTGACATCCTCGCCACCTCGGTTTGGCTACGGTACTTACAGCAACATGGTCAGGAGCTGAGCTTCCCTCGCAAGGCTTATCAAGGCGATTACATTGGCGCCTCGGCCGAGCGCCTGAGCCAGAAGCATGCACAGAGCCTAGTGGCCGATCTGAATGGCTACTTCGAGCAGCGCGACATCCCGGCGGACGACGACGAACATGGTGACGCGCACCTAGACGCCTTGATTAGCGCCGCAAAGGCATTGCTGGGCGCGGACGCATACCGGCTTGTTCTTGATCACATACTGCAAGAACAGCTCGCTGACATCAAAACCGATCTGGAAGGTTTTCGCGTGCATTTTGAGGCCTGGGCATCGGAGCGCGCCGTGGTCGAGGATGGCAGCGCCGAAGCGGCATTAAAAACACTCGATGCAGCTGGGCTCACTTATCGACAGGACGGAGCTTTGTGGTTCGCCAGCACCCAGTTTGGGGATGACAAAGACCGTGTTTTGCTCAGAGCGAATGGTGCCGCCACCTACTTCGCCAACGATATTGCTTACCACCAGCAGAAAATTGGCCGTGGTTATGATCGGCTGATCGACGTGTGGGGCGCCGACCACCACGGCTATGTGCCACGGATGAAAGCCGCCGTTCAAGCGCTAACCGGCCAGGCCGACAAGCTGGACGTACAACTGGTGCAGTTCGTCTCCCTACTCAGGGATGGTGAAAAAGTATCCATGTCGACGCGGGCAGGGACTTATGAAACCCTGGAAGACCTGCGCGAAGAGGTGGGCGTAGATGCGGCGCGCTTTTTCTACGTGATGCGCTCCAATGATCAAACACTGGAGTTCGACCTGGCCTTGGCCACCCAACAAAGTGCCGACAACCCGGTGTACTACCTGCAATATGCGCATGCACGCGTCTGCAGCGTGCTCAGCCAAGCCACGCAGCGGTTCCCGCAAGACCCAGAGGCCACGCAAGCCGGCCTTCAGCAGCTCGATGCGCTGGGCGACGACACTGAAAACGCCCTGCTGAACCTATTGGGCCGCTTTCCTGAAACCATTCAGGCCAGTGCCCGCCAATTGGGGCCACAAATCATCGTGCATTACCTGCGCGAGGTCGCCGAAGGCTTTCATCGCTGGTACAACGCCGTACCCTTTTTGGTGGATGATGCCGCACAGCGACAGGCCCGACTGTGTTTAGCCGCTGGAGTAGCTACGGTGTTACGCAATGGACTGGACCTGCTGGGCGTGGCTGCACCGGAGCGCATGTAAGGCGTGACTCGGGACTACGCGCATACGCAGGCTAAGGCAGGCTTCCCCCTAGTTGGGGTACTCACAGCGGTAGCCCTGGCCGCTGGTGTAGGGCTGTTGGCTAGCGTGTTCCTGACGCCCATGCCCGAGAACGAAGAACGGCTCATTCGGGATTCAGAGCTGAGCCCCACGCAAGACGCCGCCCAGCCGCAGACTGTGGCAACAAATGAGCTTCCGCCAGAAGAACCCGCGCGGTTTAAGTTTTATGAGTTGCTTCCTAATCTGGAAGTCATCCCCTTCACGGACCCGACCCCGGTGCCCACTCAGAGGCCCAACAAGCCGGCAAGTCAGCCCGTTGCGACGGCCACACCCAAAACACCGCGACAAGGTGAGCAGTACTGGGTACAAGCGGGCAGCTTCCGCGACGCCGAAGACGCAGAGTCCCGCCGAGTCGCCCTCATATTGCTCGGCTTGGCGCCGCGCGTAGAAATCGCCGACATCCCCGGCAAGGGCCGTTTTCACCGGGTGAAAATTGGCCCTCAAGCCAACACCGCTGCTGTGCGCAAAGTGATGGAACAGCTGGCCGAAGCCGGCATCGACAGCTACTTCACCCGCCAAAGCACCAACTAAGCGGCCTCGCCAAGCAGGCAGATTCTTGCCGCGGATTAGCGATAACAAGCGGAATGTTGGCTGCAGATTCGTCTATGGGTATTTTCCACAGATGGTCACAGATGCACACAGATTGGGGGGCGTCCTCATATCGAAGGTGATTGCCCAACCCCGGAGCCGTCGCCATTTTCAGTATCGCAACGCCCCAGAATCCAACAACCCCATCTGCGAAGATCTGTGCAAATCTGTGGCCTTAAAACACCCTCAACCGAAAGCATTGTGGCCACAGATTTGCGCAGATTCTCGCAGATTGTTTATTTCCATCGACCAGCATCGGTGCTCATAGATCGGTGAGGCGACCTCACACCCGGCTTGAGCTAGCACCCCACCCGCAGCAGCCCTCATTTCCAATCTCGCGACGCTCCAGAGCTTACTACCCCCCTCTAAGACAATCTGTGCAAGTCTGCGGCTAAAAACCACCCTCAATCAAAAGCACTTTGGCCGCAGATTGACGCAAATTCTTGCAGGTGTTTTGTTTCCGGAGATGGGCGCCGATGCGCAGATTCTTTTGGCTGTCACACGCTGCGCGTCACCTAGCAGCCGCCCAGAGCCGCCGTCATTTCCAGTGTCGCCACGCCCCAGGACCAACGCCCACACTGCGACAGGCAGCGGCGCAAATGGATTCTTCAGAGTCCTTGGATGAGCGTCTGGTAGTACCTGAGGCGGTCTTCGCCGTCAGTAGTGGTAGCGACAGGCAACAATCGTGAGTGCGCCATCGCCAACGGCGTAAACAAGTCGGTTCTTCTCATCAATTCGACGAGACCAGTAGCCGCTCAGATTCTCTCGCAAGGGCTCTGGTTTTCCGATTCCTTCAAATGGCTCACGCAGCGTGTCACGAATCAGCTTGTTAATTCGTTTCAGGGTTTTCCTGTCTTGCGCCTGCCAATACTCGTAGTCAGCCCACGCCGCAGGCGTCCACGAGAGCTTTTCAATCATCCGTCAGTGGCTTGTCTACCAGCTCGCCGCGGCGGTGCTGCGCGATTGATTCGGCCAGATGGGCTGCATTAGCAGGAGTGCCCAGCAGATGCGCCGTCTCCATGATGCTGTTGAAGGTATCCAGCGACATCAACACTGCGTCAGGGGCATCACGGCGCGAGATAATCGTGTAATCGGCATCATCAACGACGGCGTCGATAACACCCTTCAGCCCCTTACGAGCCTCTGAAAAGTTGACTACTCTCATAACGCAGACTTGTACAGTATGTTGCACAAGTATCGTGTGACTAGGTCTGGCTGTCAATTCCGGCATTAAGCCGACTTTATGCCCTCCGCAAACCCTGCCTGTGCATAGCCAACCTCCTCTTCAGCCTCGCCACTTCCCAGAATCCACAACCTCCTCTGCGACGATCGGTGCAAATCTGCGGCCATAAAACACCCTCAACCGAAAGCGTCGTGGCCGCAGATTGACGCAGATTCTTGTGTGGATTTTTCCCACAGATGGTCACCGATACACACAGATATGTGGGGCGCCCTCATACCGCGCTTGGCCTAGCACCCCACCCGCAGCCGCCCTCGTTTCCAATCTCGCGACGCCGTGGAATCCACAAAACCCATCTGCGATAATCTGCGCAAATCTGCGGCTAAAACGCGAAGTGCGCAGTATTGTTGGAATAAAGGTGCAGTATTGCCCAAGGGCCTTTGCTTGGGGAGCCTAGAGAGCATGAGTAGGAGCTGCGTTGCAGCTTGCTTCTGACCATGATTTCTAGGCTCTCACATCTGCCACGCAGAGGCAATTGCTAGCTGATGACACCACCAGTCCAATGGTCAGCTTGAGGCTCTTCATCGATGTAAAGTCGTGCAGCGTCGGATAACGCCTTATACCTTTCCGCTAAAACGGGAGGCGCGGTTTCTCCTTTCTTAGGAGCCGACATCCCTTGAGAAATATCCGCATGGCCACAAAACTGCCCTTGGCGGGAATCTTCAATAGAGGCCCCAGTCTTCCGAATTTCCCCAGCATTGATAGCGGCGAGTCCGAGATACGATTCCCCAGCAATTTCCTTCGATTTGTTCTTACAACCATCAGCGCCCATGTGATCTAGCCGCATCACACTAAGGTCATCACGCTCAGGTGGTGGTCTGAAAGCCGCTGGCCGGAGTTTCAATTTTTTGTTTATGTGGTGAGGCGTTTTGATCGTGCGAATGATTTTTTCGTCATCGAGAACCTCGATGGGAATGTCGCACATTACGCAGCAATCTTTTCCGCTGTGACCGATGTAGCACTTGTCGCAGAATAAGACGTAGCGGCTGAAATCAGCGAACTGAGCAAATGCAATGGTGGCAACCCCTCTGCTTGCGCCCCCGTTGCAGGTCGCCCCTCACGGCCAGCCAGAATGGAAAAGTCTCGTTCACCGATTTCCAAATGAAGAAATTTGTGCGCGTGATTCCATTCAAGAGTAATGGTGCCGTTAGAGTTCGGCGTCAGCTCTGGAGATGGGCCGCCCAAAAGCTCGGAAGACAGCAATGACCAAGCGCGAGCCACAATGCTTGGTGAAATAGCAACAGCACCCTCGCCATCCCAATCGTCTGGAAGACTTCCCAACTCCTGAAGATTCCTTCGGAGCTGTTCTTGCTCGAATAAATGTGTTGCCGAAACGCTGAAAGGGTCCGACAGATAATTAGGCCAATATCCCGACGGTGGCAGCCCGGCACTTACGCTTAGTTGCGGTTCCGTCTGCCAGTGGTTGTTGATGGCCGTTGTGTCTGGGGCCGTCATATCAATCATCATCTTTTCCCTGAGGTTCGAGCAGTTCAGAAATGCCCTGCGTCAGTTCGATGAATGTGTCGTGAATCACAGACCGCGCTGAATCCAATGCCTGGAGAATCTCGGCAACATTGGGATCAAATTCATCGTTGACCGACACCAGAGTGTCCATGATTGCTACCGACTCGCCAGCAGACTTGCCTTCAGCCAATTTCACGGTCATTTGCATCCCATCGAGTGGGATACTCGTGGAGATAGCAGTTCGTACTGAATCATCAGTGCGCTTTCTTTGGGTCAATGCAGCAGGCAAATTAAGTGCAAATCCCAGCTCGGATTCAAAAAACTCAGATGCACTGCGCCCCTGCAAAAGAGGTTCCTTAAAAGCATCAATGTATCGAACGCTAGCACTCAGCCTGCTTATCCCGGCGTTGGCTTCAAATAGTGCGCCAGCCGCTTTTTCAATCCAAGGCCGAAATTCAGTCCACGATTTGTAGGGCGGCAGGGCGTTGATGCTGAATATTGACGGGCCAACTTGCGCAAGCAGCGGGACGTTTCGTTGATCTTCATGCCTGTATCGGCAAGCCACACGATCATGGGGCAACGGCACGCCATGCGGCACGAGGCGCTCCATTTGTTTGAACCCATGTTGATAAATAGCCCCGCCAAATCGCTGGAAAAACTCCTCGAACTCTGACGTGTCCAACAACGAACGAGGAAGCTGCAACTGGTTGCCTCCTTGATCGGTAGCCACGGAGAGCTGGGGTTCCCAGCGCAACTCGGCGACTAGCTCTATGAGTGGGGCTTTGTTGAACGTTATCGACATATCTACCCTAGTTTACGGCACCGAACAAAGATGCGGAATCGCTCGCCACTCTGCGTCTAAAGACTGACCACACTGATATGGCGAAGTTCTTGACAGCAAACCACCCTCAACCAACAGCACCCTGGCCGCAGATTGACGCAGATTCTTGTATGGAGTTTTTCCACAGATGGTCACATATGCACACAGATTCATGGGGCGCCCTCATACCGCGCTTGAGCTAGCACCCCACCCAGAGCCGCCCTCATTTCCAGTCTCATGACGCCCCAGAACCCACGAAACCCATCTACGACAATCTGCGGCTAAAGAACACCCTCAACCAATAGCACTGTTGCCACAGATTGGTACAGATTCTTGCAGGTATTTTGTTTCCACAGATGGGCACCGATGTTCACAGAATTTCGTGGATGTCGCACGCTGCGCGTCACTTAGCAACCCCCCGGAGCCGCCGTCGTTTCCAGTGTGACAACTCCTGGAAATCCACAGACCCCATCTGCGGCAATCTGCGCCAATCTGTGGCTAAAAAAACCACGTTAATCAGAGCCTGCAAAGGCCCGCTTACCTTAGCGTCGTTTCGCCTCTAGCAGCCGTGTTTGTGCCGCGCGGACTTTGCGGCGGCCTGGTTTGGGCTCAATACGTTCGTAACTGCCATCGGGCTGAAGTAGCCAGCCTTGAGACTCATCAGCCAAATACAATTTGAGCTCGCGCACCACCCGGTCCCGGCTACGCGGATCCTCAATAGGGAACATGACCTCCACCCGGCGGAAGAAATTCCGCTCCATGAAGTCGGCGCTGGAGCAATACACCTCGGGGTTGCCGCCGTTCTCAAAGTAGAAGGTGCGCGTATGCTCCAAAAAGCGACCAATAACGGAAACCAAGCGGACGTTTTCTGAAACCCCCTTAATTCCCGGCTTCACTGTGGTCATACCACGCACGATGAGGTCCACCTGCACCCCAGCTGTGGCGGCGCGGTAGAGGGCTGCCACCGATTGAGCCTCTACGCATTGGTTCATCTTGAGGATCACTCTGGCTGGCTTGCCGTCCAGAGCGTTTTGCACTTCACGGTCAATTTTGGCCAATACGCCCTTGTGCAGGGTGAATGGCGAGTGCAGCAACTTATGGAAGGTTGTGAGCTTACCTAAGCTGGTGAGCTGCATGAACACCTTGCCCGCGTCATCGCAGATCTCAGGGTCTGCGGTGAACAGGCCATAGTCGGTGTACAAACGGGCCGTGCGCGGATGGTAATTGCCCGTGCCCAGGTGCACATACTGACGCAAGCCCTCGCCCTCACGGCGCACCACCAAGATCATCTTTGCGTGGGTCTTATGCCCCACCACGCCATACACCACATGGGCGCCAGCGTCTTGCAGCCGTTCGGCCAGGTCAATGTTCTCGGCCTCATCAAAGCGCGCCCGCAGCTCGATGACCACCGTGACTTCCTTACCGGCTCGCGCCGCATCCACCAAGGCTTCCACGACCGAAGAATCGGCCCCGGTGCGATACAGGGTTTGCTTAATCACCAACACATGGGGGTCTTTGGCTGCCATGCGCAGAAAGTCCACCACGGGCGCGAAGCTATCGTAGGGGTGGTGCAGCAGAACGGCCTGTTTGCGCAGGGAGGCAAACATATCGGTGCCACGCTGCAGGGCCGGAGGAGTGTGCGGCGTGAAGTTGCGGTATTTCAGTTCCGGCAGGTCCACCATGTCGGCCAACTTCATAAGCCGATTCAAGTTCACTGGCCCATCCACCTGAAACAAAGCGCTGGGCTCTAGCTTGTGCACTTCCAGCAAGAACTGGGTCATGCGCTGCGGACAATTGTGGGCGACTTCTAGGCGAACGGCATCGCCAAAATCCCGATACGCCAGCTCCCCTTCCAGCGCATCCATGAGGTCGTCGACCTCTTCCTCATCGACGAACAAATCGGAGTTGCGGGTTACCCGGAATTGATAGCAACCCGTGGCATCCATCCCCGGAAACAACTCATTCACGTAGGCGTGAATGACCGACGACAAGAACACAAAGTCATATGGCCGGCCGCACACTTCGGGCGGCACCTGAATCAACCTCGGCAAGGCGCGCGGCGCCTGGATGACCGCCATATTGGCGTTCCGTCCAAAGGCGTCCTTACCCTCCAAAGACACGATGAAGTTCAGCGATTTGTTCAACACTCGCGGGAAGGGATGCGCCAAATCCAGCCCCATTGGCGAAAGAATAGGCAGCACCTCGCGGCGAAAGTAGGCCCGCAACCACTCGTCCAAAACCGGGTTTGCCGTGAAGACCGAACGCCGTAGGAAGCGAATTTTGTGTTCAGCCAAACGAGGAATGAGGATGTCGTTCAGCGTTTGATATTGCTGGGCCACCAAACGGTGAGCGCGCACTGACACCGCATCCATAATTTCCTGTGGAGATCGGCTCTCCACGCCCGCAGCCGTCGCACCAGCCCGCAGGCGTTGCTTCAAGCCACCCACCCGAATCTCGAAAAACTCATCCAGGTTCGAGCAGGAAATACACAAGAACTTCAGCCGCTCCAACAACGGCACCCGACCGTCGCGAGCCTGGGCGAGCACGCGATGGTTGAATTCCAGCAAGGACAACTCCCGATTATGAAAGTTGGCCGGGTCGAGAAAATGTTCTAGTGGTGGGACGGATTTGGTGCTCATAACCCCATTGTGACCCATGCCAGTTGACATTGGCATGACGAAGGTCAAAGGCAGATCACTGAGGCAAAGCTACCTCCACCCCTCACCGAGCCACGCTTCAATTCCGCTCAGCCGCCGCGCCGCCGGCTATACGAACCCAGCAGTATCAACAGCAAAACGCTCAGCCATTGCAGCGACCCCGAACTTCCACCTCCAGAATCAGGGTCTGGAGTAGGCGTGGGCGCTGCAGTGGGAGATGGCGAAGGCGTTGGTGTGGCCGTTGGGGTTGGTGTGGCCGTTGGAGTCGGCGTGGGCTGCATACCGCTGCTGTCCAAACCTTGCAAGCTGGTCGGGTTGGAGCCGACGGGGTCGAGCCAGGGGCGTAATTGTTCGCTGGGACCGTTGCCCGTGTCCCAAGACACATCGAAACGCCCGTATACGTCTGGCGAATCCTGCGAGGAACACGAGGCGCCGCCTCCATATAAGGCGCCGCGCACCAAACCGTCATCACCAAAAATGGCTGAGCCCGACGATCCCTGCTCGGTGGTGCCATCCGACCACACCACCACCCACACTGAGACCCGCTCGTTATCGCTACAACTAGGCTGTCCAATAGGGCAAATTTCCGCGGCTTCTAAGGGGGTGGAAAACAGCGCGATCGATTTCTCCGTCCCACTGGGATGATGCACACCGGCGCCTGCCGTGGCGGGTGTGACCGACCGCGTCCAACCAATCCAATAAGGGTCGGTCTCTGCCGGAATGGCTGCCGGCGCATTGGCAGATCCCATTATGAGCAAGGTGAAATCGCTACGGGCACGATCCGCCAGCAACTGTGATCCGTTCACATGAGGCAAGGCCCCCAATGACACTTGCTCCCGCGAGTCATAGTCGCGGCCAGTCTCGCAAGATTGACGCTGATAATCAAAATAAAAGACCACCGACTCGTCATTTACACTGTCGATCTCACAATGATCCGCAGTGAGCACAAAAGGTGTTTGATCTTGAGCGGTATTGTTGATGAGGTTCCCGGTGCACAAACCAGAGCCATCAATTGACAACAAAACGGTGGAGCGCACCTGGTCGGAAAATGGATCCGCTTGGCTGCAAGCAACATCGATATTGCACGAGCCGGCATTCTTTGTATTCGCGTAGCCCATGAAGGCATCCACTCCGCGAAAACCGTAGAAAGCACGGCCGACTACGAGATCAAGCTCATTAAGCTCAGTTCCCGCTGGCACGATCAACTCCAGCCGCAGCCGATCACCCCGCCCTTGTGAGGACCAGACTTGCTGACGGGCATTGATTGCGGAGTCAAAACGATCAATCACCGCGCCATCCATATCGAAGACGCTGAGGGTTGCGCCCTCGGGCAGGCGCATGCGACTGAAGTGCAAGGAGAGCGAGCTGGCCTGGTCGGCAAAAAGCTCAGCTGACCAGGTGCGCTGTGTGCTGCGCTCGGACCAACTGCCAAAGGCAGCGATATCCCATCCCAGTTCAATCGGCACGGCAAAAATGAACGGCCGAAGGCGCTCACGAGCCGCGTCAATGGCGGCCGTGTCGGGTGCCGGCAGACTCACCAGAGGAGCCTGCGCGGACACGGTCAGGCTGGTCAGGATCAAGCTCAAGGCCAAGATGATTGAGGGCATGGGGGCTACCAAGCGGCGAGGAACACGAGTGCAAACAGATTACCTGCATTGCGCGGGCCATGACGCATCTGCGATGCTGCCAGCCCTGGAATTCGGACGTTCAACTACGGATGCAGCCTTACCCCCCACAAAGTGCGCCTGGTTTGCGTGGCGCCCCCCTCGACCGTGCCAGCGAAAAGCGCAAGGATGCCAACTGGATTCAGAGCCTTTACGCGCAAGCCGACTGGTTGCCGGTTTGGCGCTATCGCAGCGCCATTAGCGACGGAAGACCACAGTTCCTGCGGTTCGAAGACCTGGAGGAAGAGCCCCTTCAACCGATTTTTCTCGGCCTGCGTCTTGACAATAATCGCGCCGTCTTCTGCTTTGATGCCAGTGCCGACGATAACTTGGCGCAACGGCTACAGTTCGCCGACCTGCGCGGCTCTGTGCCAATTCTGAGTGGTGATGACGCCGCACTACTTGGTTATGCCCGCGCCATGATTTATTGGCAGCGGCAGCATCGGCACTGTGGGCGCTGCGGAGCCCGCACCGAAGCCCAATCGGCTGGCCACGTGCTTTACTGCAACGACTGCAAGGTCGAACATTACCCACGCAGCGACCCCTCCATGCTCTGCTTGGTCACTGACCCTCAGGATCGCGCCTTGCTAGGCCGTCAACCGCAGTGGCCCACCAGCCTGTACTCGGTACTCGCTGGTTTTTCCGAACCCGGGGAAACCATCGAAGATTGTGTCGCCCGGGAGATCTGGGAGGAGGCACGGGTCAAAGTCACGGGCACGCGCTACATTGCCTCCCAACCCTGGCCCTTCCCTGCCTCCGTGTTGCTTGGCTTTATCGCCAGCTCTGAGGGCGAAGCACCGCAAACCAGCCAAGACGAACTCGATGCCGCGGACTGGTTCAGCCGCGCCGATATTGCCGAGGGCATTCGCAGCGGTGAGTTACATATCCCGCCGCCATTCACGCTCTCGCATCATTTGATTCGCACGTGGTTTGATGCCGGTAGCGACATGCCCTTATCCGGCTATTTCAACCCTAAAGGCTAAGCATGCAACCATCGCTTTGGGATCGCTGGCTCGATGCCAGCCTGCTCGGCGGCTACACCAGCCTGGGCTACCGCTTACGCAAGAAGCACTTTCAGCCATTACCATGCGACTTACACGGCCGGCATATTGCTATTACCGGGGCCAATTCCGGCTTGGGCAAAGCCGCCACAGCCATGCTCGCCGAGCGTGGCGCGACGGTTTCCATGCTTTGCCGAAACCTTGATGCGGCCACAAACGTCAAATTGGAGCTTGGCGAGCAGTATCCCGGTGCCCGCCTGCAGGTCATTCACTGCGATCTGGCCGAGCCGGACAGTGTTGACGATGCCCTGGCTCAACTCGCGCAGAGCGCTCCCTTGGATGCCCTTATCAACAACGCTGGGGTGCTCAATCGCAAGCGCATTGATACAGCTGCGGGCCTGGAGCAAAGCTTCGCCATCAACGTCTTAGGCACCTTCAGGCTCACTCTGGGCATAGCCCCGCTCCTGCGTGAGAAGGGACGCATTGTTACCGTATCTTCCGGGGGCATGTATGGTGCGGCCATTCACCTGGCCGACCCTCAATATCGCAGCCGCGCCTACAAGGGCGTCCAGGCTTATGCCGAGCACAAGCGCATGCAGGTCATGCTGACCCAAATTTGGGCGCGCTTATGGCCGCAGCGCCAGGTGAACGCCATGCACCCTGGCTGGGCAGCCACACCCGGCGTGGCCAAGTCCTTACCCGGCTTCAATACGCTGATGTCACCGCTACTGCGTAGCCCAGAGCAAGGCGTAGAAACAGCGGTATGGCTGGCCGTAGCCGGCGACGTAGATGCCAGTGGAGCCTTCTGGTGTGATCGACGCGAGCGGCCCATCGTACGTTTGGCACGTACTCGCCCAGACCCGGGCGAGGCCGAGCAACTCTGGAATATGTGCCTCGCAGAAAATAGCTTGCAGGGCCCCCCGTTTCCGGCGACGGCACCTGCTTAAGGGCAACCAGTACCCCTGCCGCATCTAGTCGATTGGTAGAGCAGCAGCTTTGACATTGGCAAACAACCAACTTCACAAGGAACAATCGTAATGAGCATCGCTTATTGGTGTGTATTGGCAGGCGGCCTGATGCCCTTGATCTGGACAGGGCTGGCGAAATTTACCGGTAGCCATAAGTTGGGGCCGGCCGAAAATAAAAACCCGAGAGAGTTTCTTGAAACTCTTGAAGGCCGCCGAAAACGTGCCCATTGGGCCCAGCAAAATGCCTTTGAAGCCTTTCCAATATTCGCCGCAGGAGTCATTGTTGCTCAGCTCAGCGGCGGTGAGCAGACCACGATCAATGCCCTGGCCCTTAGCTGGGTGGTACTGCGTCTGATTTATGGGGTGCTGTATTGCCTGGATTGGGGCTTGGCGCGGACCATTGTGTGGACTGGCGCTTTGGCTTGCGCCGTCGCACTGTTTTTCACCGGCAGTTGACCAACAGCCACTGACGGCCGTTGACACACCCGCCTGCGCCGCGGGAGTGCGTCCAAAGCTCAGTCCAGGGACTGGGCTTGGAATGGGCTTGGAATAGGCTTGGACTGGACTGGACTTGGACTGGGCGTGGGTTGGACCTGCACTGGACCGCGGCTGCAAAAATACGCGCTGGGGATAGACCTAGCAAACCAGCTGCTGTATCTGGCTGAGGCTCGCGGATGTCTTCAGCGCTTCCCTAACACGCTGATTAATAGAAGGAAAATACACTTCAGAAATTCTTAAGAATTTCTTCAGGGCCTTTTCAAGCTTGAGGCCCGCCGCTACGGCAATCTGGCCACAAGTCGCCGGGACACAAGTCCTACGACACCCTCAGAAACTGCCGGAGCCAACCATGTACGCATCCATTAAGAACGTCCTGATCGCCGCTACTCTCTTCACGACCAGCGGCATCGCGGCCGCAGAGTCAGATCTTGATCACCGCCAACAGATTGAACTGGGGGAATCCATTGCGCAGCAGGGCAATCATGCCTTGGCTCATATTCAAAGCCAGCTGGTGGATAGCCTCAGCGCCTCTGTGAATAAGCAGATGGAGGCGACTTTGTCATCGATGACCGTGGCTCAGACCGTAACAGCGACTCTGGTGGCTGCGAAGTAGTCGCCGCGACTCGGGCGGGTCACAGCCCTTGCGGCCCAAAGGCAGCAGAGGCCTCGGCATCTCACATTCAAAGTCTCAAAGTCATTCGCTTGCAGGGGCTATCTTGTCCGACGACAACAGAGCCCTCTGGGAAATCAGGCGCGCGGCGGGGAATAGGCCATGGCCGCTCGCATACTCATTTCCACACCAATAGCCGGTCCACTAGCGTAATCCACACCCAATTCGCGAAGCACACGCAAATCTGCGCGTGAGCTAATTCCAGCGGCGTATAACCTTTGGTTGCGGACTTTGGCCGCCGCCCGGCAGCCCCGCACTAAAGCCTGACGTCCCAAATCGTCACACAGCCCCGGCAAACAGAGCTCTTCATCCAAACGTAAAACGCGAGGCTCCAAGCCAAAACCAAAGCCACGCCCTGCCTGCGCTGGAGCTAGGTATTGCCAGTCACTGGAGCTAGCTCGCAGGCCTTGCCGGCGTAGCGTCTCGTTATCGAGACGATCTAACTCTAGAAGCAGCCCGGACGGGGCTTCGCGCAAACCTTTGTGGGCAGCCGCCAAATGTTCCAGAGGCAGTGGTAACCAAATCATCTCCGACCATTGCTGTAGCTGCGCTGGGACCAGCTGATACAGGGCGCGCTCCATGTGCAAAGCCTCAACAGCTTGGCGCAAGCGCTGTGGCCCCCAATGCACATCGGGCTCGGGCGTCCAATGGGGCTGCAAGCGCCATGCGGCCACCTCACGAGTGGTCACATTCAGCACCGGCTCTGCGCGCCAATCCAAACCATCGTTGAGTAAAGATTTTTCCAAGGCCAAGGTCAGTGACGCTCGCCGCTCAGCGCGCGGTGCAGCGCTCACACATTGGCCACGGGATTCTTGCAGCGCGAGCTTGGCATCGCCCAACCAGTCATTAACATGCCGGTATAGGCGCAAATCCGGTACGCAGGCGAGTTGTAATTGTAGAGGCCACTTTTTGCGCGCCAGCACGAAGGGCTCGCGCAGCAAATTTTGCGCACGGGCAATAATCGCCTCCACCTCTTCAACACCAGTGAGGTCGGTGACCAGTAGCAGGAACTGCCCATCGTGCAGCCGCAAACAATCGACCTGCCAATCGCACACTTCCCTCAAACGCTGGCCCAAGCGCTCCAGAAGCCCTTGCAGCACAGCCTCGCCATGCTCTTGCTGCATTCGCGACCAGTCGTAATCCACATGCAAGCTGGCCGCCAGGCTCTGGCGTCCCATGCCGTATCGCTGGAGCGCCGACTCCAACAAGCGCCCCACATGCGCCCCTTCAACCCAGGGCAGTTTTCTCGCCGCGCTGCGCTGCGTTGCAATGGCGCCGCCTGGCCACTCCAAGCCACTGCGCAGGTGCAATACCCGCGCAATGGCTTGGCGATTCTCGGCATGCATATCGGCCGCATGCACCCACAACCCACCGTCGGGCCGGGAATGGTCGGGCAACCACACAGGGCCTTCCCAAATCGCGCCATCCTCCGGACTGCCAGGGAGCACCGCGGCCAAACGTTGGCCAATCACAGCTCCGTAGCGTCTTCCTAGCAAGTCCAAGGCAGCGGGCGTGACAGCTTGTACGCGTTGCGCTCCGTCCACCAGCAGCACGGGGTCACGCATTTGAGAAAAGGCGTTCCGCGGGATTTCCCCCAGCAGAGGAAAGGGGCCCGCGCGCTGCGCGATCAGCCACCAACCGAGGATGGCTCCGCCCAGCAGGGGCAAGCTGCCCAAGGGGGGGACGGGAGTATTGTGGACCTCGGCCCCAGCAATGAGGTCCATGCCCAGGCCCCAAACCAACAGCAGCAAGATCAGCCCCCAGGGCAACAGACGAGCACGCTCCCGAGGCCACCATAAGCCCCACACCCACTCAGCCAAAGCCCAACTCATGACGGTCAGGCACCAACCCATCGCGAGATACACCGCGTACACCGGACGCCAGCGGATCGACTCGTGCTCGAGCACAGCCAAAGGCTCTGGCCATAGCAACAATGTGGCCAGGACTACGCCGAGGATGACGCGCCCTACCAACAGTGCCCAACGGCGGCGAGGCTCCAACTGCAGTATGGCAATCATCAGCCGCCAAAACTGCCACGCCAACACCGCGCTCAGACCCAAATAAAGCGGACCCAGCAGCGGCACCTGTTGCCATAACAACGCCGTCGTTGCCGCCCACGCCGCCGCGGCTACAGCCAGTCTCAGCCAGGCTGCACGCGCTCTGGAGTCTGGCAATAACCAGGGTGTTGCCAATGCCAGTACAGCAAGTACCACGACAACGGCCACCGGCAAGCCGGGGATGGCATTCATGAAATGGCGGACCTTATTCGGCTTGGGTTAGTACACGCTGTACCGCGGCTTGCCAGCCGGCATAGCGCTTTTCCATTTTGCTGACTTCACGGGAGGGCTGGAACTCTGACTGGGCCTGCCAGCGCGAGGCAATATCAGTCAATGAGTCATAAACACCAGCGCTTAAGCCCGCAAAATAAGCCGCACCCAGTGCCGTGGTTTCCAGCACTTGAGGCCGCTCGATGGGTAAGCGCACGGTGTCGGCAAGATACTGCACCAGCCAGTCGTTGGCCACCATTCCACCATCCACACGCAGACTGCGTGCAGGCCTCGCATCCGCAGCCATGGCGTCCATAAGGTCGCGGGTTTGGTAGCAGACCGACTCCAAGGCAGCGCGGGCAATTTCGGCAAAGCCGCTAGCGCGGGTCAGGCCAATCAGCGCGCCACGCGCATCCGGGTCCCAATAAGGCGCCCCCAGTCCCGTGAAGGCAGGCACCAAATACACACCCCCGGTGGATTCCACACTGGATGCCAGCTTTTCGGTATCGGCGGCATGCCCGATGAGCCGCAAGCTGTCACGTAACCATTGCACTGCGGCGCCGGCAATGAAAATGCTGCCCTCTAGGGCGTAGGTCACCTCTCCATTCAGGCGATAGGCTACGGTCGTGAGCAACTTGTTCTGTGAACGAACAAATTCGGCTCCGAGGTTGAGAACGGCAAAGCAACCGGTTCCGTAGGTGCTCTTCACCATGCCCGGCTCAAAACAGGCCTGCCCCACCGTCGCCGCTTGCTGGTCTCCTAGTACGGCGCCGATGGGCACCTCGGCCCCTAACAAGCCGGCCTCAATCGCACCAAAATCTCCGGCAGAATCACGCACCTCGGGCAGCAATGCCTCCGGCACCGAAAACAGGTCGAGTAGCAGCGGGTCCCAACGTTGCTCGCGAATGTTGAACAGCATTGTGCGCGAGGCATTGGTAGCGTCCGTGGCGTGCACCGCACCATCCGTGAGTTTGTAAATTAGCCAGGAGTCGATGGTGCCAAAGGCCAGCTCTCCTGCTTCGGCGCGCTGCCGAGCACCAGGCACTTGATCCAATAGCCAGCGGATTTTGGTCGCTGAGAAATAAGGGTCCAAGAGCAAGCCGGTACGCTCGGCAAGCTCATCTTCGGTGATTTTCTGGCGCAGTTCCTGACACATCGATGCCGTGCGGCGATCCTGCCAAACGATGGCATTGGCAATAGGCTCACCCGTACTCCGATCCCAGATCACCACCGTTTCGCGCTGATTGGTAATTCCGCAGCTGATGATGTCTTTGGCTGTGAGGCCTGCGTCCTGCAGCGCCCCTCTACACACTTCCAGCGTGTCCTCCCAAATAACGCTGGCATCGTGCTCAACCCAGCCCGATTGGGGATAGATTTGAGCGAACTCCTTTTGCGCCGAACCCAGCCGGTGGCCATCCAGATCGAAAACAATAGCCCGCGAACTGGTGGTCCCTTGGTCGATTGCCAACAAGGCTGATCCCATGGTTGAACCCCTTCCCACAAAAGTGGTTTTTTTATCGAATGCGTGCATGATGCCAAAACCACCGGGGAACGAGCGCTCCTATGCCTTGTCTGAGCCTACGCCCCCCAAGCCCTCCGCCACGAAAAAGGCGCCTGTGATGCTGCAATCCCTTGTCACCGCTCTACTGATATTTGTCGCCCAACATGCGGCCGCCGGCCCCAAGGCAGAACTATGGGAGACATGGGCTGCGCACGACCCACAATCCACTGCGCAGATTGATCACAGCTCCTGGCAACAGTTTTTAAATCGCTATTTGGTGGGCGATGCGGAGCCCCGTCTCCTGCGTTACGCAGCCGTTACCGAGGCTGACAAAAACGCTCTCGATGCTTACTTGTTGGCCCTGCAACAAACGCCTATTGCCGAGTACAGCCGCAAAGTCCAAAAGGCCTATTGGATCAACTTCTACAACGCCGCCACCGTCCAACTGATACTGGACAACTGGCCAGTGACATCCATTACCAAGATCAAACCGCACCTCTTTGCTTTTGGCCCCTGGGACATGAAGCAATGGTCTGTGATGGGCGAAGAGTTGAGCTTGAACGACATCGAACACCGCATCTTGCGCCCGATTTGGCAAGACCCCCGCATTCATTACGCGGTGAACTGCGCCTCCCTGGGCTGCCCCAGCCTGGCGACCCAGGCCTACACCGCCGATGAACTGGACGCGATGCTTGATGCCAGCGCCAAACGCTTCGTCAATGCCCCACGCGGAGTTCGCTTCGAGGATGGAGAACTCTTCGTATCGACCATCTACAAGTGGTTCCGCGACGACTTTGGTGGCAGCGAAGCCCAGGTCATTGAGCACCTACGGCAGTATGCCGAGCCGCCATTGGAGCAGAGCTTAAGCAAAGTGGAAGACATCGACGGCTACGGCTACGACTGGAGCATCAACGCCGCCACTTCCCCCTGAAACACCTCAGGCAGTCAGCCGCATAAGGGCTGAGGCATAATGTAAACATGCGTACTCACTCCACGGCCTTGGTTTGGTTACTAGCGCTCTCCATCGCGCTACGCAGCCTTGTGCCTTGGGTTCACGCGCAACCACAAGCCGCAGATCATCCGCTGCTCGCAGCATTCTGCGGCAGCAATGCTGCGCTACTCCAACAACAGGCGCTGGCCTTGGCCGGAGAGTTGCTGGAGGAGCCCGACAACCGGGCCAACAGCCCGTGTTTGGGCTGTGTACAAGCCCAAGCCGCCGCCTTACCAACCATGCCCGGCCCACGCATTCGCGTGGCGGAACCCGAGCACTACGCAGCGCCGTCACGCACCCGTCTGGTGGTGCAGGCGCATCCGCGCCACTATGCCATCCGCGCACCGCCCTTTGTCCTGAGCTGATTCTCTCGACGATCTTCTCAACCGCTGCGATGGCGCACCGCCTTCTGGCGGCGGAAGACTAGGCTGACCTGCACGGGGTTTGCGCTCCGTGCAGCTTGCGGATTGCACCTATGCATCAATTGACCACCGTCAGGCTGCTGGCGGTTTTAGCCCTCTCCCTGCTCTGGGCCCCGGCGGCTTGGAGCTGCTCCACCTGCAAGGCTGGTGATCCCACCATCACCCTGCTGGGGACCGAAAAAGCCTTCTCAAACCGGCTACGGTTAGGCTTGGACTGGCAGTGGCGGGAGGAATCTCAGGGAGCCAGAGGCAGCGCCAGACGACTAGATGTACGCGAGCAACGGCGTAGCGTGGGTGTGAGCTATAGCCCATCACCACGCTGGACCGTGGCGCTACAACTGCCGTATGTGAGCAAAACCCTGAAACTGCCCTCGCTGGAGCAGCAGGAAGCCACAGGGCTCGGTGACGCTGATCTGAGCCTGCGCTACGTCGCGTTTCGCTCCGGCCCACTGAGTGGTCGTCATCTGGCCGGTCTGCATGCAGGGCTGCGCTTGCCCACAGCCGAACGCATCCGCGACCGTCGCGGCCAACTGCTCGACATTGATGTGCAGCCCGATGCCCGGGCCCTCGCTCCCAAGCTGGGTGGCTGGTACGCCTATCACCGCTATCCCTGGTTCTTGAGTACCAGCCTAATTGGCTTTGCTTTTGGCGACGGTGATCAAGGCTTCAGCCCTGGCAATGCCGTCGTGAGCAGCATTCTTGGCCAATATGCCCTGGCGCCACGCTGGGCGGTGCAGCTGGGCCTGGATAGCCGTTATGCCCAGCGCAATGCCTTCGATGGAATCACCGACCCCGACTCCGGCGGCCTGCTCGTCATGGCCCGCAGCGCTGTGGCCTGGCGCATCGGCCAAGAACTGGTGCTCAACGCCGGACTACAAACCCCGCTTTTTGACAACTTCAATGGCCAGCAAAGTGAAGACACCGCAGTGCTCTTTGCGCTGGCCTATGACATCTAACTTTGGACAGACAATGATGACCACTCCATTTTTCCCGCGCAGTGCCGTCGCCATTCTTGGCCTGACTCTGCTTGCAGCCTGTAGTGAAAGCGACGACCTCAGCACGGCAGTCGCTATGAAGTTCTCCCCCCAGATCGCCGGCGAAGACTTTCGCTGCCAAGGCGAATACACCGGCATGGGCACCGGACCGACACAGAGCTATCGCGCCACCGATTTTCGTTGGTACCTAAGCCAGTTTGCGCTGGTTGACGACGCCGGCAATCGAACACCTTTGGATTTGATGCCCGACGACCGAGGTTTGGTCTACCAAGATGCCGATCACTCGGTGGCATTGCTCGGTGAAGTCGCCGGATGTGACGTACCGCAAAGCAGCCGCCAACAAAACTTAGAACTGGAAGGCAGCGCCCCAGCGGGCGACTATGCCCAACTCTGTTTCACCCTGGGTGTGCCCTTTGCTCTGAATCATAGTGACGTGACCGCCGATACCACGCCCAGCCCCCTCAACCTACCGGCCATGAACTGGTTTTGGCGGGGCGGACGCAAGTTTCTCAAAATCGATGGCATTGCTGAATTACAGGCGGACGGCAGTGGTACCGCGTATAACTTCCACCTAGGCAGTACGGGCTGCAGTAATGCCGGCGGAACCGATGGCGCTCAAGGCGAAGGCCGCGCAGCACCACCCGATCAAGCCTGTAGCCAACCGAATACGCCGGAATACTGCCTGGACTTCGCCGCCATTCAGGCCGGCCGTGCGATTACAGTGGACCCCGCCCGGCTGGTTGTGGAGACCGACCTCAGCACCAACACCCAGGGCACACCGCCCGGCTGCATGGGCTTCATTAACGACCCCGAGTGCAGCAAGATCATGCCGCGCCACGGCTTGGACTACCCTCTCAACGGCAACATCATCCCGCGCATGCAGCCGGTGCTGTTTGCCTTGGAGCCCGCACAATGAAAACACCGCTGCTCGCGGTCATGGTCTCGCTTGCCCTGTTGGGCTGCGGGGGTGGGGGCGGCTCAGCCGCCCCCAACAATACGGCCACGACCCCTCTGACACTCAAGTTGCCCACGGGATTTCCGCAGCCGCGAACGGCAGACAACCCCCTCACCGTAGAGAAGGTGGCCCTGGGCAGGCACCTCTTCTATGACCGCCGCATGTCCATCAATGAGGCCGGCTCCTGCGCCAGTTGTCACGAACAGCGCAAGGCCTTTAGCGATGGGCGTCAAACCTCAACGGGCCCCACCGGCGGGGTGCATCCGCGCAATGCCATGAGCCTGACCAATGTGGTGTACAACGCCCGCCAAAACTGGGCGAACCCCACATTGAGCACGCTACGTGAGCAAGCATTGGCGGTGATGTTTGCCGATGATCCGGTGGAACTAGGCTGGGCGGACAATGAAGCCCAAATACTGGCGCGCTTCGCGCGCGACCCCCTGTATCAAGAGCTCTTTGCCAAAGCCTATCCAGATCAAGAAGACCCCTACACGGTCAATAACGTAGCCAGTGCCACGGCCGCTTTCGTCGCCACACTCATTTCCGGCGCATCGGCATTAGATCAGGCCAACAATGGGAGCGGAAGCGTGTCGGAATCGGTGCGGCGGGGCGAGGCTTTGTTTTTCTCCGAGCGCTTGGAGTGCTTTCACTGCCATGGAGCCTTCAACTTTGCGCAAAGCGTGCAGCATGACGGCACCATCCTTGAAACCATCGAGTTTAAAAACAATGGTCTCTACAACATCGCCGGTCCTGGACCGGGGCTCCCCCTGAGCAACGGCAATTATCCGGCCGGTAATCAAGGCCTGTACGAGTTCACTCAAGATGCCAGCGACATGGGCCGCTTCCGCGCCCCCACCTTGCGCAATATTGAGCTCACCGGGCCGTACATGCATGACGGGTCCATCGCCACTTTGGAAGATGTGATCACCGAACACTACGCGCGCGCTGGGCGGCGCATCGAGACCGGCCCAGAGCAGGGTGACGGCGCTCAGAGCCCCTGGAAAGATCCCTTGCTCCAAGGCTTCGTGCTGAGCGAACAAGAGCTGGATGACCTGCTGAATTTCTTCAGCGCGCTGACCGACTGGGATTTTGTCTGCAACCCGGAATTTGCCGACCCCTTCGGCAACATTCCCATGCATGACCAATGTCCATGAGCCGGTTTTGCAACACACTCGCCTATGGCCTGGGCATCGCGGCGATCAGCATTGGTCTGGTCGCGTGTAGCGATGGAGAATTGCGCAGCGGATTGCAAGCAGATTGGTTCATCCAAACGCAGCCCATCAATCACGATCCTCAACCCGCTGGCCCTAAGCAATGGACAACCACGGAAGGCGTAGAAATACGGCTGACCGCCGGCTGGTTAGTACCCTCGCGGGCGGACCTGAGCCTGGATTGTGACCAGCCTGGCTTTGTGCGCTGGGACTGGCCAAGCTGGATGGGTTTAGGCCGAGCGCATGCGCACATCCCTGCCAGCCCCACACGGTTGGGCACGCCGACGGTCGTGGACCTACTCCGCGCCGATGATGTCCCCCTCGCTTTGGGTCTGATCAGTCCCTTGCCGCAGACTTATTGCGGCAGCGACTGGGGCATCTTCGCGGCCGACGAGGATGCTGTGGGGCTGCAGGACGCCCCACAATTGCTCGGCCTCAGTGTGCTGTTACAAGGGCATTACGGCCCAGAGCAAACACCGTTTGAGCTACGTACCAGTCGTAGTCTAAGCCCGGTACAGCGCCGGTTTCCTGCACTGCAAAGTCTGTCCGTACCGGGCCAGCAGCTGCAACTCACACTCAACCTAGCCTATGACACTTGGTTTGACGGCGTGGACATGGATGCCCTGGCGCGCGGGGAAGACAGTGCGGTGGTGCAGGTGCTGCAGGCAATCACCCGCACCGCCCAGGTGGGGGTCTTGCCGAGGGAAGCGCAGGAGTCTGCGGGCCGATCCTAAGCATCCGCCTTACAGGGTGGATGCTCTTGCTAGCTGTAAGACCTGGCGATAAGCCTGCCCCCGCCGGCATGGGCTTGGCAGCCGGCCCGAAACGGCTTGGATTTCATGTCCGACTTCGTCCGCTTGGAATGCCAACAACCGGCTAGAGTGTTGGCCATGACGCTCGATCCGACTACCTGCATTCGTGCCTACCAAACCCGCGACACCCGTTTTGACGGACGCTTCGTCACAGCGGTGCGGACCACGAGAATTTTCTGCCGTCCGGTATGCCGGGTGCGTCCTCCACACCCGAAGAATGTGCAGTTTTACGCCACGGCTGCGCAGGCTCTGGATGCTGGCTTTCGACCCTGCTTACGCTGCCGTCCAGAATGGGCGCCCGGTCACCCGCACTGGCCCTGGCAGCCGCCACTGGTCCAAGCCGCTTTGGAAGCCCTGCATGAGCAGCCTGATCTGCAGGCCAGGGAGCTAGCGTCCAGACTTGGTCTGAGCGGTCGTCATCTTCAGCGACTGTTCCAGGCGCATTTGGGAGCATCCCCCTCCGCTGTGATTCACAGCCATCGCCTGCTCTTGGCGCGCAGGCTGCTCATGAGCAGCTCAGACCCCATGGAAGGGATTGCGCGTGCCAGCGGTTATGGCAGCGCGCGCCGGCTACGTCATGCCATGGTGCAGCGCTACGGCCATCCACCTTCGGCCCTGCGGACGAACATGCGCCCGTCGCAAGGCTTGCAACTGCGTTTGGACTACCGCCCCCCGCTGCCCTGGGAAAAGCTGCTGGAGTTTTGGCAGCAACGGGCTATTCCGGGGGTCGAAGAGGTTGCCGACCATTGCTACAAACGCAGCTTTCTATTTGCCGGCAAGGCGGGCTGGCTGGAAGTCCATGGCCCCTCAGACGGCGAATCTCCCTTGCAAGCGCGCGTTCATCATCCGGACAGCCGATGCCTTGCGCAGGTGCACCGGCGCTTGCGCCGGATGTTCGATTTAGACGCCATGCCTACGGAAATCAGCGCGATCTTGGGAGGCGACTCCCGACTGGCCAAAACCCTAGAGGCCACTCCGGGCTTAAGAGTCCCCGGTGGCTGGAGCCTTTTTGAGATTTGTGTGCGCGCTGTTCTAGGCCAGCGCATCAGCGTAGCGGCAGCCCGCACTTTATGCGGCCGTTTGGTGGCACGCCTGGGACAGGCCAAGGACGAGCTTCCTCCACCGCTGAATACCGTGTTTCCAGAGCCTGCTCAGTTACGCGATGCTGAGCTGTCCGAGCTGGGAATTCCCCAGGCAAGGCAACACACGCTACACGCACTCGGAGAGCTTTTTGCCAACCCGCCGCATGCCCAATGGATTCATGACCCCGAGGCGATCTTGACCAGTTTGGCCGCCATTCATGGCATTGGACCCTGGACACTGGCCTACATTCGAATGCGTGGACTGCGCGACCCCGACGCCTGGCCCGCTGGCGACCTCATTTTGCGGCAACGGCTGGGCCAGCCCGGCAAAGCCCTGAGCGAACGCGCCTGCGAGCAACGCTCACTGGCCTGGCGGCCATGGCGAGCCT
Organism: Oceanococcus sp. HetDA_MAG_MS8; assembly: GCA_019192445.1. NCBI lineage: Bacteria > Pseudomonadati > Pseudomonadota > Gammaproteobacteria > Chromatiales > Oceanococcaceae > Oceanococcus > Oceanococcus sp. HetDA_MAG_MS8. Next base: position 273,643 of record JAHCMK010000003.1, on the reverse strand, counting down.
ATGCCGTGCTGGCTTTGTGGCAAGCCCCTACTGGAGACCATTAAATGCACTACCGTCATCTGGACACACCCATTGGCCAGCTCACACTCATCGGACCAGAACCGGCGCTGAGCCAAATTTTATTCGCTCAGCAAAGCGCCATCTGGCAGCCTACCGCGGATATGCGCCTCGTGCCCCAGGGCTTTGCGCAAGCAGCCGCCCAAATTCAAGCTTACTTCGACGGTGCCGAAGACCACTGGGACTGCCCTTTGGCGCCGAAGGTGAGCCCTTTTCAATGGCGAGTGATGCAAGCGCTGCAGACTATTCCTGCCGGCCACACCTGTAGCTATGCCGAACTCGCAGCGGCCTTGCGCCCACCCAGCGCTGCCCGCGCTGTGGGTGGGGCCTGCGCCCGCAACCCACTTCCCCTGATCATGCCCTGCCACCGCGTGGTGGGCAGCCAAGGACAGCTCACAGGGTTTGCCGGTGGCACCCAGGTTAAAGCCTGGTTACTGGAGTTTGAGCAAAGCCGTTCGGCCTCAGGCTCCTGACATTCCAGGGGTTCAGCCCGGACTGCCCTCCAGGGACACTAGCTGTGGATGTCACCATCGAGGTAATACCAATGCTCGCCCTCACAAACAAAGCGACTGGTTTCGCGCATACGCACGGCGGGGCGCCCTCCGACCCGGTATCGCGCTTCAAAACGAACGGTTGCCTGATCCGCAGCAGACTGCTGCGCCGATTTCACCCGCAACCCGAGCCAGCGGGTACCGGGCTCATGCTCGATGCTGGCGGGCCGTGTGCGTGGATGCCAAGAACGCAGCACATAGTCATCCAATGCCAAGGCATAGGCGGTGTAGCGCGAGCGCATCAAGGCTTCCGCACTAGGCGCTGGTTCGCCCCGGTGCAGTGGCTGACAACAGCGGGCATAGGTCCTGCCGCTTCCGCAGAGGCAAGCCTGATCAGACCGAGCAACCGAGGTATTCATGCGGTCTGAGCCCAAACAGGACTAGGAGCCGATCTGGCCGCTTTGCTCAAAAGGAATAGCCGGCAAACGCGACGACTCGCTAAGGCGAAAACTGCCAAAAATGCGATAGTCCCGCCCCTGAAAGGCTCCTTCACTCAGCACACCCTGCAGTAGCTTCAGACTGTTGACCTTGAAATTCACTGGCCACGTGGCTTGGCCATAAGCTGGCAGGCTCAATGCTTTGGTTTGCGCTCCCCGGCCAATTTCCACACCCGACACCACCAAGGTGTACTCCATGGCCGCTAAGGGCAACGCAAACCCGTTGGGGTTGTCCAGCTCCAAATCAAACTCTAAAACCTGCTCGAATAGCCCGGCCTTAGCCAGCCGCATATCTGTGACCGACACATCGGGTGCCTGCACAACCTGCTGCAGCAGTGCACAAGAGGACAACGACCACAACAAGGCAATAACGACAACGCGATGAAGTACAGGCGACATAGAGATTCTTGCAACAAGTGAATGCGCCCATCCTAGGTCAAGTTCCTCCCTCGTAGCAGCGAGCGAGGCGAGCCCGCCCCCGCAGCGACTGCCATCAACGCCTAGAGGGCTGTGATGAAGCCGCTGGTTGCTGAGGACATTGTTTGCTGGCAACAGCGTTGAAGTTGGAGATGACGCCGCCACAACTCGCCGGTTATGCCAACGGAAAGAGAAAGTTCCTGGCCTAAGACTGGTCAGTGCCTAAAACGGAACTGACAGGTGGTTGCCACAAACAACCGCGAGCAGGCATATGTCGGTCATTGTGATCTTTTGGGTGCGCAATGGCATTTCGCGACTACCGCTTAAACATGGGCGCCGGATTCAATGGGTGGCGGATAAACCACCGCAGAGCCTTGCGCACCAGGCCTTGGTGAAAGCCTGCATTGGGAAGTGCCGCCTGTACGGCTTTGATCTGGCTTGCTGACAAGCCGCACTTGCACAGCCCCAAAGAGAAATCGACCAGATCGGCCCGGCGAAACACATCCACCAGGGGATAACGTACATCCTCGGCCGAACTCAACTTATGGTGTTCGGTGATCATCAGGCAGATTTCTTCCTGCCATTGCTCCAGACCGCTATCGACCAGATACCGAGAAGCTTCTGCTGCAGATGGATCAATGTAGTCAATCGTGCTTGCTGTCCAGATGCCGATGTCATGAAACACGCCTGCGATGGCCAGCTTTTGTCGGTCCTCATCATTGCAATCATGAAGAAGCAGGCAGTAGTTGAGCATGCGGTAAACATGATTGCGGTACCCGGCGAAGTCCGGACCGATCACCTTTTCCCAGTCAGCAAATAGCGCCTCAAGTTCTGGCGTTTCGGTTACAACGTTCATTAGGTTTGGATTACTAGGATTTGGCGGCAAACAGGGAACGTACAACGTTCAGTCGCCATAACTACGCATGCCTCGAATTGGATAGCTGTTCTTGGGATCGCGAATCCACTTTAGGCCAGACGCCAGCGTTTTGATATCCGGCCGCACGAATGGATTATTCGAGATGTCGACCACCTGAAGATGACCGTCTTCATTCACGATGAAGAGGCCCGGCTCGGCGAACGGATGATCGGTTTCCTGCGGAGACCGTGGATCTGAAATGTACAAACCCAGCTGCTGCATCTGTCCGACGCGCAGACCGTAGAGCAACGGGAAATTCACATTCAGCTCCTCCAAATGGGAACGCAGCTGTGCTTCGCTGTCTGCAGAAACCGCAACGAGGTCGATACCGGTTTCCCGCAGCTTTTCCCTATGCTCCTCCAGCTTGTTGAGGTACTTGGTGCACATTGGGCAGTGCCTTCCCCGATAGATCACCACCATTCGCCAGTCGGCCCCGTTGGTGGGTGTGCCGATTTCGATCCTCTGGCCCTCAAGATTGAGCGCCGTAATGTTCGGGAACTTGGAGCCGGCTTCAATTTTTGTGTTCATCATTCCTCTCCTCACGTCAGGTGTGTGATTTGCCGCGCTGATCCAGCAGAGCTCTGGACTCTTGCGGTGCCGTTTCGGCGGTGCGATAGCTAAACATCTATTTCTCCTCCACAATGATCGCCACAACGTCGGTGCTTCCCGCATTCGTCACCTGATGTGACCATGCGCGGTGCCACATCACATGGCCGTCGGGCACAGTGGCTTCAATAAGCTCGCCATTCGCCTCTTGAATTCGGAGTTTCCCGCCGCGCGCGAAGTACACCGATTCGTCCCGGTGGCTGTGCATAAGATCCGATTCGCCTGGCTTGAGGGTCATTTTCAGAACCAGCACCTGTTCATTCTCCAGCAGCAGCTGGTACTGCTCCGGCGAGGACATGTGCGCAGCCGGATAATCGGCCGCTTGCACGAGATTCGCGGCCAGCGCGATCACTGAGAATGCGCAGAGAGGGATGCCATGGATAAGGGGTGATTTCATTGTGATCTCCTGGATGTTGTTGAATCTTCCTGATCCCGGCTCAGAAGTGTTCGGCGAGGTGCGCCGAGAACCGCCCAAATTCCTTTTCGGGCTCCGCGTTTTTCATGACGTCGTAAGCAGCGAATGTAGGCAGCGGCTCCATCGCAAAAAATCGAAAGTTCATGTGCATCGGGAAAAACAGGTCATCCACGCCCTTGCCCTGGAATAGATACTCGCTGGGGTCATTGAACGACTCTTCCGGCGCATTGAAGGTGAGCGAGAGCATGTACTTCTTGCCGTTCAGCGTGCCGCCTGCGCCATAGTTCTGTTTCGGTGCATCTTCGTGACGACCATCACCATTAGTGAGCTGGCCTCCCATGCCGGCCGTGTAGACCTCGTCCATGTACTTCTTGAAGGTCCACGGCACGCCCATCCAGTTGACCGGCGTTTGCAGCAAAACGACGTCCGCCCACTGGTGATTCTCCAGTTCCTGTTCGACGTCGTATCCATCGTCTACCTTCACCACGCGGGTTTCATGACCTTTCGAGGTCAGGATTTCGTCCGCCATCTGCACCAGGCTGCCATTCAGGCGTCCTTCGGCAAACGGATAGGCGTGGTGTGCATTGATGATCAGAATCTTGCTCATGATGGTGGTCCTCGTATCGGGGGGCTGGAAAAGTGGCAGGCCAAGTTATTTGACGGCCTGCTGACGGGTGGCGACAATACGGACTTAAGTTACTAATAACAACCAGTATATTTTTAGTAACCTATAGGTTATGAGGTTGCACAAGATTCGAGATCCCCGATGAAAGCAAGTGTTGAAACGGACAATCAGGGCAGACGCCATGCGCTGCAGGCCTGTATGGAACCCTGTGCTATTGAGCGTGGTATGCGCGTGCTCGGCGGCAAATGGACGGGGTCCATCATTTATCACCTCAAGGATGGCCCAGTGCGCTTCAATGACCTGTCGCGCATGATTGGCGGCGCAAGCAAGAAAATGATTACCGAGCGGCTGCGGCAGTTGGAGGCCCAGGGCCTGGTCAGCAGGAGGGTGGTGGATACCTCACCGGTATCTGTCCACTATGAAATCACCGATTTTGGCCGTACTGCCCTTGGGGTACTCGATCAACTCAAGGAATGGACTGAGGGCCTACCCAAGGACTTTCCGAACGCGGATGCTGCCTAGCGTCCCGCTGTCGCCCTGAACGTCACGTTTTGGGCAGGGACCGAACCAAGATGATCGAGCGGGTAAATGACGGCAATGCGCCCGCAGTCGACGTTGCCGGGCTACTCACATTTAGGCTTGTGTTGATCAACGTTGCAGGGCTGGCTTCTCAGTTCCAATGTCGTCGTCATGTTTGCCACAGAAGAGCCCGGGTGAACGCAGATTAAGCAGGCGGCGAACTTCCGGCACAGGCATGAGCTACGCGTTCTGGGGCAACACCATTTTCGCCCTCAGCTATGGGGAGAACTCCCACACAAACTAGCTCCAGACTGGAATGGAACCGCCAAGGGCAAGCCCCGCTTTCACCCCACCATCCACCCATCTGTGCCCATCGGTGGCCATCTGTGGAAATACAATCTGCGTAAATCTGCGCCAATCTGCGGCTCACTTGCCAGTGATTGAGATTGCTTTTTTTGCCACAGATTTACGCAGATGAACGCAGATTAATGTGGCCATGATCCTCCGGCACAGGCATGAGCTGCGCGTTCTGGGGCAACACCATTTTCGCCCTGAGCTATGGGGAGAACTCTCACACGAACTAGCTCCAGGCTGGAACGGCACTGCCAAGGACAGCCCTGCTGTCACCCCACCATCCACCATCTGTGCCAATCGGTGACCATATGTGGAAAAACAATCTGCAGCTATGTCGACGTCATCGTCGTTGAGCTGTCACATGAACGAGGCATACTGAAAGCAGTTGTGGAGAACCCCATGCGCGTCATTTTATTCGGCTGTGCCTTGTTGCTCGCCAGTTGTACAGACAATACTGATGAAGCCCCATCCTTTTCGCAGGATCAGGCGACGCCAGTGCCGACAGTGCTGCCCTCGGTACTGCCATCGGCGCCGCCCTCGACAACACCTCAACCAAGCCCTACGAGTGCAGCAACTCCAGCGCCGATACCAAGCGTATCTCCTTCGCCTATGCCGAGCATCGCACCCACAACCTTGCCTTCGTTGACCCCAACCCCGGCCGCAAGTCCAAGCCCTTCACCGGTGGACAGCAAGAACGCCCGCAGCCTGTACGAGCACTTCAATCGTTATGCGAATTAGTCATGTATCGCCAATTATCCTTGGCCTAGTTTGCTTACTCGGCAGCCTCACTAGCGCCTGGGCCGCAGGCATGAGCTCGCACGCAATGATGGGCGACTTCGCTCGCTTTCATCTGCCCCCTGAGCACCCTCTGGCTGACTTACTCGAAGCGCATAGGCCTGCACTGATTGCCGGCGCCATGTTCCCAGATGGGGGCTACTTTACTGGGCTAGCCATCGCAGAACACCGTGACCTGGCTGAAACAGCGCACTGGGATACCTATGTGAATCATCTCACTGCCATTGCTCATGAACGCGGCTGCGCCCAGCTCGGGGACGACCCCTGGGACAGCCTGCCTGTACTTGGTGGCACGGTGGACTGGCTGATGAATGAGCTAGGGCGCGAATTAGTCCCCCTACCGTCACTGCGCGCCTACGATATCGACCCACCAGCGCTGCAGATCAGTGACAGTTGTGGTTATTTGGTGGCTTTCACCATGGGCGTAGCCGCACACGGCATGGGGGATGAAGTCTGGGATGCGCTCTTCGAGCCAACGGTCTACCAACGCGGCGAAATGGAGGGCACCGGCCCCCACACCATCCTCGACACCATCCCACCAGGTGCCGACCCTAGCGTGGGGGAGATGCTCCGCAGCGTGCTAGGAGACACCGCCTTTGATGCTTTGGAATCCGGCTTTTCCGCCATTAATGGCGTGGAGTACGCCATGGATGTGATTGCGATTCGGGACCAGTGGATCTGGGAGGAGATCCCTCTGTTAGTTTTTCCACCCACCCAGACCTTGCTCGAGGCCTACCGGCGAAGTGGCCGGGAGTTCAGTCAGTTTGATGTAGAAATGGCGGCAGCAGGAACCCGCTTGCTGGTCACCGCCGAACGCCTGGCCTCTGCTGCCGATTACACCCGCGTCCGCCAGCAGATGCCCTACGCGGTGAGCAATTACCTCACCGGCTCTGGCGGAATCCATGACGCGGCCAAATATATTGCTGGCTACTATGAGCACCTCTGGAGCCGTATTCAAGATGGGCCGAATGAGGCTATGCCGCCCTTTGTGACGGCGGTTCATCCCCGTCCAGGTGAGCGAAATGTGCCCTGGAAGGTTTGCGATACAGGCGATAACCCCTTCGCTGTCTGCCAAGATGCCGCCGCTCCCGAGGCCGACCGCTACATCTATGTGGGCTTGTCAGCCAGTATGGGCAGCCGCTTTGAAGAATTAGACACGCCCTTCGCCGTTTTCGATGAATCGGGCCAAGAGCTAGAGGTGGAATATCAACAGCTTCCCCCATGGGCGAGTCCGCTGTCCGCCCACGGTTTTCGGATCAAGCTCAAAAACCAAGAACTCAAACCAAAGCATCGCTACACCGTCGTCGTCACCACTCAACTCTACGACCGCCGCGGGCCCGAAACCGGCCGTATGGAGCAGCCCATGATTTGGCATTTCACCACCGCTGACTGATAAAGCGCTCTGCGCTAAGGATCTCCTTATCAACACGAGGCAGTTGCGAATACCAACTTAAAGCCACTGCCCCTCGGTCACAAGGCAGAGTCCACCAAAACGCTTGAGTAGCGGTTGCACCATCGTCACGATAGCAGTGACCATCGCCTCTTGATCGGTGGCAATGATGAACACGCAATTTTCATCGGTATCCGTGACATCGTCGGCTCGACGCGGCCCCCGATCGCCACAGCCGCCGGCATTGAAGATGACGGTGTAGCCACTCACCGATAAGGCCTCTAGGGCATCGGCAATGCTGCGCTGCTGGGAGCGCTCAATCACAATTTCGATGCGTTTGCAGGGCTTGAGCATGGTACGAAATTCTCCTCAGGCCTAACTCACGGCGCCCGAAACTAAGCGGATCGCATGATGAAATAACGGAATGCCGACCAGAATATTAAAGGGGAAGGTAATCGCAAGAGCCATCGTGAGATACATCCCCGGATTGGCTGCGGGTAGAGCAAGCCGCATAGCTGCCGGTACCGCAATATAGGATGCACTTGCCCCAAGAATAGTCAGTAACAGGGCATCCCCTTCTGGCAAACCAGCCAGTGTAGCCACAGTCAAGGCCACACTACCGTTGATAAGCGCCAGTCCAATGGCAAAGACAACCAGGAGCGCCGGTGACAACGGTCGCGCACCTTTGACAGGCTGCAGCACATCTTTCAGGCGCCGCGCCGCGACCAAGCCCATATCCAACAAAAAGATGCACAGCATCCCCACAAATGGCGCTTTGACGAAAGGCTTGAGCTGCGCCATGCCGTCCTCGCCACTCAGCCAGCCGATGACTAAGGCCCCCAGAATCAGCACGACTGATCCGTTGAGCAGGGCCTCATGCAAGATGCCTCCAGCCGACAACTGCTCAGGACTTTGCGCAGGCCGACTAGCGGCATTGGCACGCCGGTAGAGATACAACCCCACAGCAATTGCCGGAGCCTCCATCAGCGCCATCGCGGCAACGAAGTAGCCTCCCCATGGCACCGACAGACTGTCAAGGTAGTTGGTCGCGGTCACGAAGGTCACTGCACTGATGGACCCATAGGTGGCAGCAATCGCTGCGGCATTCTCGCTGGAGACGAAACGGCGGACGATAAAGAACACATAAACGGGTACAACGGCGGCAAGCATCAATGCCGCGCCCAGCGCCACCAATACCTCGCTAGACAACCCGCTGCCGGAGAGGGCAACGCCACCTTTGAAGCCAATCGCAAAGAGCAAATACAAGGAGACAGCTCTGGCAACGGGGTTGGGAATGTCTAAATCGGAGCGCGCCAAAGCCGCGAAGAGGCCGAGAAAAAAGCACAACAGCGGAGGCGATGTGAGGTTGGTCAGAAAAACACTGGTCATGACGCGGCCACCATCACCATTGTCTGTGTAGGCCCCTGAATCCCCATACTGCTTCGACATGGAGCTTTGTGGTGAAGGTGAAGCAATACAAGCGGCCAACAACCCGCGCCCTGGATTGAGGACGGGGTGAAAGCGCTCCAACGGTAAAAATGGTTGTGCCGCATCAGACGATGTTTCCCTCCAAAGCACAGGGCAGTGATATGCCATGCGAGTCACCCGGACTCTAGTCGAAGACGGGTCTGAGAGCGAATCTCAGATGGACTATGAGGGCCCACTCCGGGCCAATATAAGAAACTCGCAGCTGCGCTAGGGGAGTCCTAGTCATGCGGGGATGCGATGGGAACGAGGACGGGGTCACCTGCCGGCAGGGTAGCAATGCGCAGCTGCGGCCTTTGCTGTCGCATCACTTGGAAAAACTGCGGCAGGTCTACGACCAGGGGCATGGGGCGCACCTGCGGTCCGAAGGGTTCCAGGAAGTTATCCCAGTGCAAGGGGATCAGCGTGTGAGCGCCGCTGGCGTCGACCACTTCACGCAGGTAGCTGGTCCAGTCCTCGACGAGTGCGACCCCAAGCAAAAGCACATCAGCGTTGATGGCCGCTGCCGCCAAACGGCCGGGGATAAAGCCAGCACTGCCATGGTGCAGGATCGTTCCATGCGGGTGTTCAATGAGAATGCTCCACACTTGTCCCAGCTTGTAGGCGGCATAGCCTTGTGGGGGGACCAGAGGCTGCTCGATGTCGCCGCTGGGGTAACCTCCCGTAGCCCCGGCGTGAGCGCTGGGGATGAAACGCAGCCGAAAATCGCCGACGGCGTAGGTCTGCTCCGGCCGCACGCGAATCTGCTGCTCCGCAGCCAGGCCTGCGCCCTCGCCTATGCGCATCACGGAAGGCCCGCCATAGAGCTTTGCGGCGTAGCGCTGGGCCATAACTCCCGCGTCCATAGAGTGATCGTAATGGGCATGCGAGACCAATACCGCATCCACATCGGTCATACCCGCGCGCGCCAACCCCGCTGCGATGGCCTCGGGATCCGGCTGCATGGCTTGGTTCAGAGCCAGCTTCACCAGGCCCTCAGGGCGGCTGTAAAACGGGTCTATGGCCAGGGTCGTCTGGCCGTCGGTGAGGAGCAGGGATGAGACGCCGCCCCAGGCCATCGTCAGACCCGTTGCAGAGCGGGGGGACTGAGGCTGGAGCAGCGCGTCGGCGTAGTGACTTTTACTGCTCGGCCAGTGCCATAGGACCAAGATGGCCGCCATGAGCAGCAGCGTCAGGCTCAGCAGAGCACGCACAAGCTTCATCATCGGTTTAAAGCCTTGAAGGTTGGATCTACTTCAGCGCGCCACCACAACTGGAGCCCTGCCCCGCGGTACAGCCATAGCAATGCTCTGCTGTGGTAATGGGTTGGCCAGCCAGTTCTGCCTGCTGCAGATCCTGCAGATGCCAACGCCGGCCACGCGCTGCCCCCAGCTCCAGGCCCAGCATTTGATTAAAGTCGCAGTCATACACATAGCCCTGCCAGTCCACACTGAGCATGTCCCGGCACATCACCCCCTCCAGGTTTTCCGGGCGATAACTATCGCGTAGCAATGCCAGATAAGCATCGAACTCTCCGCGGGATAACAAGGTGGAGCCAAAGCGCTGGATCGGCATATTAGTGAGTGCAAATAACTGGCTGAACACGATGCCATATTGACTCTGCAAGTGAGCTTTGTAGTCGGCCTCTAAAGCGGCCTGCGGCGGCGGCAAACTGGGTCCCTGCGGGTTGTATACCAATGTGAGCGTCAGCCCGGAGCCCTCCTGGCCATAGCCCATATCGTTGAGACGGCGGAGCCCGGCCAGTGAGGCTCGAAAAACACCACTGCCACGCTGAGCATCCACATTATCTTCGAGATAACACGGCAGCGAGGCCACCACCTCCACTTGCTGCTCGGCCAGAAATTCAGCCACCCAGGCATAGCCTGGCTCTTCGAAAATGGTGAGATTACAGCGGTCGATGCAATGCACCTCGTACTCGCGAGCCGCCCGAATCAGGTCGCGAAAGTGCGGGTTCATTTCCGGCGCACCGCCGGTCAGGTCTAATTGCCGTACCAGATGATGGTCAAGAAGAGCTAATGCGGCTTGCATGGTCTCCCAGTCCATCAACTCCTTGCGCTTGGGGCTGGCGTTCACGTGGCAATGCAAGCAGGCCTGATTGCACAGATAGCCCAAATTCATCTGCAAGGTATGCAGCGTCCGGCGCGTAATGGCAGGAAAGCTGCTGGGTTGCAGGTGCGGCAAAGTATCGCGCATGCGGTCTCCGGGGCGGCGGCATTGAGGCCCTCACCATAAACAGCCCGGCGGCACATGACCACCACCCGCGAATTGCTCAGGGGAAGCGTTCTTGGCGACGCTCGCTACAGAAGTCCTCCCGCAGCACAAAGCCGGGGCCCAGCCGCGCTAGACTACGTGGCCCTGCTGTTGCCCATCGCCATCGCTTTTATGACCGAAGCCGCCTCCTACCCACATCTTCGTCTACGGCGCTGGCGCGCCTCTGCGGGCCGCCGAGCGCTTGTGCGTGAGCACAGCTTGCAGGCTGCAGATTTGATTTGGCCAGTATTCATAACCGCGCAAGAAGGCCGCGTCGCGGTTCCCACACTCCCCGGCGTGGAACGACTGGGCCCTGAGGCCCTGCTGGAAGTGGCCGGGCGCGCCGTGGAGCTGGGGATACCCGCCATCGTGTTATTCCCAGTGATTGACACCCATTTGAAAACGGAAGACGCTGGCGAAGCGGTGAATGCTGAGGGCCTGGTACCCCGCAGTGTGCGAGCCCTGAAGGCGGCTTATCCAGAGCTGTTGGTGATCACCGACGTCGCCCTGGACCCCTACACCAGCCATGGCCAGGACGGTTTAATTGACGAGCAAGGTTATGTGCTGAACGACCAAACTGTGAGCTTGCTCTCACGCCAGGCTTTGGTGCACGCCCGGGCCGGCGCGGATATCGTGGCCCCTTCCGACATGATGGATGGGCGGGTGCGACGTATTCGCGAGGTGCTAGAGCGCGACCGCCTGCATAACACCCTGATCATGTCCTATGCAGCCAAGTATGCCTCCGGTTTTTATGGGCCCTTCCGCGATGCGGTGGGCAGCGCGGCGAATTTGGCGGGTGGCGACAAATATAGCTATCAGATGGATCCTGCCAATGGCGATGAAGCCTTGCGCGAAGTGGCGCTAGATTTAGCGGAGGGTGCCGACGCCGTGATGGTCAAGCCAGGCATGCCCTACCTAGATATTGTGCGCCGGGTGAAAACGGAGTTTGCCGTTCCCACCTTCGTTTACCAAGTTAGCGGGGAGTACGGCATGCTTAAAGCAGCGGCAGAGGCCGGCATGCTCGATGAGCGCGCCGCTGTGCTGGAAAGCCTCATGGCCATGAAACGTGCCGGTGCTGACGGCATCCTGACCTACTTCGCCCCTCAGGTAGCCCAATGGATTCGCGAGGACCTCGCATGAGCTATCGCTGCGGACTGATTGGCGATCCTGTTGCCCATTCCCTGTCACCCGACATCCATCAGCATTTTGCACAGGCCCTAGGCCTGCAGATGGATTACCGCAAGATTCACACGCCTGCAGCGGAGCTAAGTAGCACCATCGAACAGTTCTTTGCCGATGGTGGGCACGGTTTAAATGTGACCTTGCCGCATAAACAGGCTGTGATGGCCTTGTGCGACACGGTCGATGAGGCCGCCAAGCGCGCTGAATCGGTGAATACGCTGTGCCAGGAACCGCGTGGCCTGCGCGGCCTGAGCACCGATGGCCCCGGCTTGGTCGCGGACTTGCAGCGGCTCGGAGCCCCCTTAAAGGGAGCACGCATCGCGCTGATTGGCGCCGGCGGGGCAGCCAGAGCCGTGGTGGAACCTCTGCTGGCCGCAGCGCCGGCAGAGCTGGTCTGGAGCCATCGCAACCCGGTGAAGCTGGAGCAGCCCGGTGAGATATTCGGCGAACTTGGGCCCTTGCGCCTCTGCGCCAACCTCGCTCTCAAGGGCGATCAGTTTGATCTGGTGATTCACGCCACGGCTGCGGGCCATCAGGGCCTTGCCCCCATGCTTCCCAAACATCTGTTTGCTGCGGACGCCTGGGCCTATGACCTCAGTTACGGGGAGCCTGCACAGCCCTTCTTGGCGTGGGCGCAGTCTCAGGGCGCAAGCCGCTGCGTAGAAGGCTATGGGATGTTGGTGGAGCAAGCCGCCCTGTCCTTTGCTCAATGGACCGGGCAAACCCCGCCCACGCAAGGCTTGCATCGCGACTAGGACATAACAGCTCTGGATGCCCCGCTGAGCCAGCACCTCAGGGCTTTACTCAGTCTGCGTACGCAGCGGCTGTCATCCGGCTTGGCAGCCTCGGTCGCGCTTTACGACCAGCGGGCTAGCCCAGCTTGCCCGCTTTGCGCTGGGCATCGACCTCGGCCGAGCCCGGCACCATCCAACGCGCCGCAATAATGCCGAATTCGTAGAGCACATACACCGGCAACGCCAGCAGCGTTTGCGAGATCACATCGGGTGGAGTGAGCAGCATGCCGACGGTGAAGGCGGCTACGAGGATGTAGGGACGCTTCTCGCGCAAGGCGCCAGGCGTGGTGATACCGGTACGCACCATGAGCACAATGGCCACCGGCACCTCGAAGGCCGCGCCAAAGGCTAAAAACAACATGATGACGAAATCCAGATAACTCCCAATATCTGTCATCACCGCGACTCCTTCAGGGGCCACCGAGACGAAGAAGCCGAAAATCAGTGGGAATACCACAAAGTAGGCAAAAGCCATCCCCAGGTAGAACAGCAAGGTGCTCGACGCCAGCAAGGGAACCGCAAAACGTCGCTCGTGCGCGTATAAGCCAGGAGCCACAAAGGCCCAGATCTGCCATAGGGTCCAGGGCATAGACACGACCAAACTCAGCAGCAAGGCCAGTTTGAAGGGGGTGAGGAAAGGCGACGCGACTTGCGTGGCAATGAGGCTAGTGCCCTCTGGCATAACGGCCAATAAAGGGTCAGCCAGAACGCCAAATATCTCCTGGGCAAAAGGCAGCAGAGGCACCAAGCAGACGATCACGCCCAAAACCACCCGCAGCAGCCGATTACGCAGCTCCAGCAGATGTTCAATCAGCGGCTGCTCAGCCGCCGGCTCAGGTTTTTGGTTCTTGCCCGGAGGGTTTTGTGGACTCATCGCCATCTAGTTTGACTTGGGCATTCAGGGCCTGCCGGGTCTTTTCAATTTGCTCACGGATTTCGGCCTGTTGCACTTCGCGCTCAAGCTCCGTGGTCATCTGACGCATATAACTGCGCGCCCGCCCCATCCAATAGCCCATGGTGCGCGCCGCCTTGGGCAGGCGCTCCGGTCCTAAGACCAACAGGGCCAGGAGGAATAGCAGCAGTAATTCGGCAAAGCCGATATCAAACATAAGATCTGTCGCAGCGCCGTGTGATCAGACCCGATCTTTGGTCTTGGTTTCCGCACTTTGGCTGGACTCAGCCGCATCTTCGCGCAAAGACTCTGGCTGTGCATCAGCGTCGCTGTCGGCCTGCAGAGTGTCTTCAGACTTGCCGTCCTCGCCGTCTTTCATGGCGCCCTTGAAGCTCTTGACGGCCGAGCCCAAATCACCACCCAAGGTGCGCAGCTTTTTGGTTCCAAACAGCAGCACCACAATCGCCAACACGATCAGCAGCTGCCACACACTTATTCCACTGAGTCCCATAACAATCAGTTCTCCTTGCGAGCCGCTTTTTCAACCAGCCCAGATACTCCAGCACGCCGGGCCAGCTCGGCCTGGACGTCGTCCAAAGCAATAGTTTGCTCCTCGAATGCGACGATTAGGTGAAATAGCAGATCAGCGGCTTCAGAAATCACTCGATCCCGGTCGCCGGCGCTGGCCGCCAAGATGGTTTCCACCGCCTCTTCGCCCACTTTTTGCAGGATTTTCTCCCGCCCCTTGCTCAGCAAACTGGCCACATAGCTGCTGTCGGCAGGCTGACCGCGCCGGGAAGACACCGTCTGCTCCAGTCGCGCCAGCTCCGTTGGAGCTGCCATACGGTCCTCAACCAAAAGTCCCTGCTCGTTCACTCGGCGGTAAAAACAATCTCGGGCCCCGGTATGACACGCCGGCCCTGCGGGATCGGCCAATACCAGCAAACTATCACCGTCACAGTCGAGAAATAATTCACGGACCTGCAAGGTATTCCCGGAGGTTTCGCCCTTGACCCACAAGCTTTGCCGCGAGCGGGACCAAAAGGTCGCCCGCTGAGTTTGCTGGGTTTGCTCCAAGGCTTCGCGATTCATCCAGGCCTGCATCAGCACAACGCCGGTGCGCGCGTGCTGCACAATGGCGCTCACCAAACCTTGCTCATTCCAACGCACGGCTTCGGTGAGGGCTTCACTCACAGACGCACCTCAATACCACGCCCCTGCAAATAGGCCTTAGCGTCGTGCACGCTGTATTCGCGAAAATGGAAGATGGACGCAGCTAACACGGCATCGGCCTTGCCCACCGCAAGCCCATCCTCAAGGTCTTCCAGGCGTCCTACGCCGCCCGAGGCAATAATGGGCACGGTCACGGCATCGCTAATCGCCCGCGTGAGTTCTAGATCGAAGCCGCTGCGCGTCCCATCACGGTCCATGCTGGTCAAAAGCAGTTCGCCGGCCCCCTCTTCTACCATGCGCTGCGCCCATTCCACCGCATCCAAGCCCGCGTCTTTACGCCCGCCGTGGGTGAAGACATGCCAGCGAGGCGCTTCCTTACGCCGGTTCACACGTTTGGCGTCTATCGCAACCACGATGCATTGCTTGCCATAGAGATC
The DNA here is from genome assembly GCA_019192445.1 of Oceanococcus sp. HetDA_MAG_MS8. Lineage (NCBI taxonomy): Bacteria > Pseudomonadati > Pseudomonadota > Gammaproteobacteria > Chromatiales > Oceanococcaceae > Oceanococcus > Oceanococcus sp. HetDA_MAG_MS8. Next base: position 258,348 of record JAHCMK010000003.1, on the reverse strand, counting down.
CGAGGCTTCACGCACCACTTCGGGGTTTTCCACTGCGGCTGTGTTGATGGAGACCTTGTCGGCTCCGCTACGCAGCAAACGACGGACATCGTTCGGTGTACGCACGCCGCCACCGACGGTGAGCGGGATGCTGATCTCAGAGGCAACCTGCTCCACCACGGGGTAGAGAGTTTCACGCCGCTCAGAACTTGCGGTGATGTCCAGGAATACCAGCTCATCCGCGCCTTCAGCGTCATAGCGGCGAGCAATTTCAACAGGATCACCGGCGTCGCGAATGTCTTCGAACTTCACCCCTTTAACGACCCGGCCACGGTTAATGTCCAGGCAGGGAATGATGCGCCGAGCCAGACTCATCCGGCCGACTCCTGCAAGCGCTTCTGACATTGCTCCAGGTCCAATGCCCCCTCATAGAGCGCACGACCAATGATGGCCCCCATGACGCCATCATCTTTGAGCTGCATCAGCGTATCGATATCTTCGATACGGCTCACGCCGCCCGACAGGATCACCGGAATGGCGATGCTCTGCGCCAGTTCACGGGTGGCTTCCATGTTGATCCCCTCCATCATCCCGTCTTTGGCGATGTCGGTGAACACAATGGCCTCAACCCCATCCTGCTCGAAATGTTGGGCAAGATCGACAACGTCGTGCTGGCTGAGCTTAGACCAGCCCTCGGTGGCGACCTTGCCGTCTTTGGCATCGAGCCCAACGATGACCCGGCCAGGAAACTCCACACAAATGTCGCCCACAAAATGTGGGGCGGTCACGGCACGGGTCCCAATAATCACGTAACTGGCGCCAGCATCCAGCAGCGCTTCCACGTCATCCTCTTCGCGAATGCCACCGCCAACCTGAACCGGAATATCGCCAGCGGCTTCGCAGATTTTGCTCAGCGCCGACAAATTCACAGGCTCGCCTTTTGCAGCACCGTCCAAGTCCACTACATGCAGACGCTGCGCGCCCGCATCCAACCACTTCTGGGCCATTTTGACCGGGTCGGCGTCGAAGACTGTGACATCGTCCATACGCCCTTGTCGCAGGCGTACACATTCACCGTTCTTGATATCAATCGCTGGAATCAACAGCATGCTCATGCGTCCCCATCCCAATTCACAAAGTTCACCAACATCTGCAACCCGGCACGCCCACTCTTTTCAGGGTGAAACTGCGTGGCGAAGACCCGGTCACGAATCAAAACGCTACAAAAGCGGTCGCCGTATTCGGTGTTCCCGAGTACATGTTCTTCGTACCGGGGGCGCGCAAAGTAGCTGTGCACGAAATAAAACCAGCTGTCCTGATCAATACCGCGCAGCAAAGGGTGTTCGCGCTCGAAATGAACCCGATTCCAACCCATGTGCGGAACCTTGCGTCGGAATTCCTGCCCAGGTGCAAGCGGTGGCGGCTCGGGAAAACGGCAAACACGCCCTGGAAACACACCAAGAGCGTCGACACCATTGTTTTCTTCGCTGTACTCCAAGAGCACCTGCATACCCAGGCAAATTCCCATTAAGGGAACTTCGCCTAGCCGCTCGCGGACAAAATCGGTGAGCTCTAAGCGCTCCAGCTCGGCCATGCAATGGCGTACACCACCAACACCGGGGAGGACCAAGCGATCCGCCTTGGCCAGGCGGTCGGGGTCGTAGCTCAACTCCACGCGCCGATCAGGAGCAACACGCTCCAAAGCACGTGTTAACGAGTGGAGGTTACCCATTCCGTAGTCGATGATGCCGATAGTGGCCATGACGTTGGCTTACTCGCTTTGCATGTGTGGGGCGCTAGCGATAAAAACGCTACAAACTGCCCTTAGTGGAGGGGATGGCATCACGCTGACGTGGGTCCGGCGTGACAGCTTGCCGCAGGGCGCGGCCGAAGGCCTTAAAGATGGTTTCGGCCACGTGGTGGGCGTTGATGCCTTTCAGGTTATCAATATGCACAGTGACGGCAGCGTGGTTGACGAAACCTTGAAAGAACTCACGCAGCAAGTCCACATCAAAGTTTCCAATCCGCGCCCGCGGCCATTCCACTTCCATAAATAAACCGGGCCGCCCCGACAAATCCACCACGACGCTCGATAAGGCCTCGTCCAAAGGAATGGTCGCGGCGCCGTAACGAGTCAAGCCGCGCTTGTCGCCCCAGGCCTTAGCAAAAGCCTGCCCTAGAGTGATTCCCGTATCTTCTACAGTATGGTGATCATCAATCTCTAGATCGCCGACGGCTTTGATCTGCAAGTTAATCAGACCATGCCGGGCAATCTGATCCAACATATGATCCAAGAAGGGCACACCCGTGGCTATCTCGCGACTACCGTCGCCATCTAAATTGATCGCAATGTCGATTTGTGTCTCGCTGGTGTGGCGCGAGACCTGCGCCTGACGGGCAGTCATGTCGGGATAATCCTGTAGGGGGACGCTTAGGATACCGCTGTGCGGGTCGTGAAGTCACATTCACCCCCTGAGTCAGAGAAGCAGGCTTTGTGGCTGAAGCGCTGCAGTGGGCTTAGCTGGCACCACTGAACCGCAAAGGAGCATGCGCCACTTCAAGCGGCCGCGCACAATGCCGACCACCTCCTTGGCTCATAAATCGATAACCAAGGTAAACGGGCCGTCGTTCTCTAGTTCCACCTGCATATCTGCCCCAAATACTCCGCAGCCGACCCGCAGTGGCAGCGTTTTAGAGCGCTCGCATAATGCATCAAACAAGGGAGCGGCCTGGGCCGGAGGAGCAGCAGCGGTGAAGCTGGGACGACGGCCGCGCCTCGCATCCGCGTAGAGCGTGAAGTTGGGCACCAAGAGCAGCCCGCCCTGAATATCCAATAGTGACAGGTTCGTTTTGCCCGCCGCATCCGCAAATATGCGCAGGGTAGAGATTTTCTCCAGAGCTACGGGAATCAGATTCTCCCCATCCGTAGGAGCCACCCCCACAAGCACGACCAAACCCTGCTGCATGTGGTGGATGATCTGATGATCGATTCGTAGCTGTGCGTGCGTCACGCGTTGCAGGACTAGACGCATAAAGATGAACTCCCGGGCGCCGACACGCTCAGGCTGCAAACTCGAATCTGCGGCAAAGCAGGGAATTTCCTACAAGAAGGGTCGAGAGCCGTCGACATTTTTTTTACATTGTTTGCGAGATCATACTTCCAACGGCCAAGGAGTTGGCTGTTTGGCGGCCTAGCCGCCCGTTGCAAAACGGTTCTCCTCGCTTACTGTTGGGACAGGACGTCCCACGGCAAGCACCCCAAGGTTCTCCAGCCTGAATAGGCTATGTTAAAAACCCGGCGCACCCCGCCGGGTTTTTTTTGCCCGCTGTCAGCCGCGGGAGCGTAGGTCTAAGCCTCGATGTCGAAATGTCCTACAAAAATCATCGTAGGCCGTCGACATTTTCTTGACATGACCCAGGAGATACTAGGTCCAACAGTCACGGAGTTGACTGTTTGGCGGCCCAGCCGCCCGTTGCAAAACGGTTCTCCTCGCTTACTGGCAGGACAGGATGTCCTACAGCAAGCACCCCAAGGTTCTCCAGCCTGAATAGGCTAAGTAAAAAACCCGGCGCACCCCGCCGGGTTTTTTGTTGGTTCTTCACTCGCTTGTGCACCGGAGGTTCTAGCCGATGTACCAATGTGATGAAGCGACGATACCCGACTTTAGTCGGACTGCCAAGTCGTAAGTTTGGCCTACAACCGCATGCTGCGGCGATTTTACGCCGTAATGGAAGGAATTATTTCCACTGTGTAGGAACATTCCTACAAACAGTGTCGGCCACAGAGCAACACCAGCAAAAGAGGCAGTGGAATAATTTGCCCATCGAGCACGGAATGATCGATAGCAGCTTCGGTTGCACCGTCGTGAGACGTTCTCCGCTTTGCGGCTGCGCCAGGAAGGCCACGCAAAGCACCCAAGGTTCTCCAGCCTAGCATGGCATTAACCCGGCGCAAGACGCCGGGTTTTTTTTGGGCGGGTACACTCAAACCACTTGCATCATTCTTGGGGAGACAGCCATGCAACGCCGCGATATTTTGGGAATTGGTGCCGCCGCACTGGGACTGAGCGCGTGCAGTCCGCAAAGCACTTCTACACAAGCCTCGAGCAGCCCTTCCCAGCAACCAATACGCTGGAAGATGTACACCACCTGGCCGAGGAACTTTCCGGGCTTAGGCACCGGAGCTGCCTATTTGGCCGACACCATCACCCGCATGAGCGGCGGCCGCCTAGAGGTCAAACTCTACGGAGCTGGCGAGCGCGTCCCTGCCTTAGAAGTCTTCGACGCCGTATCCCGAGGGAGTGCGGAAATGGGCCACGGAGCGGCGTATTACTGGAAGGGCAAGGCCGCTGCCGCACCGTTTTTTACCTGCGTACCTTTTGGCTTTATTGCTGCCGAGCAAAATGCCTGGCTGGAGTTTGGCGGTGGCCTGGAGCTGTGGCGCGAACTCTACGACCAGTTCAACCTGGTGCCTTACGCCGCAGGCAACACCGGCACCCAAATGGGCGGCTGGTTTCGCAAACCCATTCAAAGCTTGGACGATCTGAAGGGCCTCAAAATGCGCATGCCCGGCCTTGGCGGTGAAGTTCTGGCGCGATTAGGCGTGGCGACCGTCAACATTCCCGGTGGCGAATTATTCACCGCCCTCTCCACGGGAACCATCGACGCGACAGAGTGGGTGGGGCCCTACAATGACTTGGCCTTTGGCCTGCATAAGGCCGCCAAGCATTATTACTACTCCGGCTGGCATGAGCCAGGACCGACATTAGAAGCGATCGTTAACAAAGACGCGTTGTCTGCCCTACCCGACGACCTCAAAGCCATCGTTGAAGTAGCTTGCCAGGCGACGAATGTACGCATGCAGAGCGAATATGTAGCGCGCAATCAACAAGCCTTGAACACCCTACGCAACGAACATGGCGTGCAGGTTCATGCCTGGCCCGATGAGATCCTAGGCGAGCTTCGCCAAGTCGCCGCCGAAGTCGTCGAAGACATCGCAGCCAGCGACGCCTTTGCTGGACGGGTATACGCCTCTTATCAAAAGTTTCGTGAGCAAGCTGTGGCTGCCACTCGCCTGGCAGAAGAACACTACCTACGCGCCCGGCAGCTTTGATTCTGAGCACGCAACAACCATAAACCCCTCCTCGACTCAGCCAACGCCAAGCGCCAACCGCTTGATACCATTAGCGGCCAGCTCCCTCGACCTGCTCCATGCTTGTAGATGATGACTTGTCTCCCATTCTGGATGGGCTGAACACGGCGCAAAATGCCGCGGTTACAGCACCACCGGAGCATCGGATGGTTCTCGCGGGGGCTGGGAGCGGGAAGACGCGGGTGTTGACGCATCGTATCGCCTGGCTGCTACAGGTGGAGAAGGTCTCTCCCTGGAGCATTTTGGCGGTCACCTTCACCAACAAAGCCGCCGCCGAAATGCGCAGCCGGCTGCGCGGTCTCATTGGTCAGAGCGCCGAGCAGATGTGGGTGGGCACCTTCCATGGCATCGCCCATCGCCTGCTCCGCCGCCACTGGGAGGTGGCCGGCCTACCGCAGTCCTTCCAAATCTTGGACTCGGATGACCAGCTACGCTTCATCAAGCGCCTGCTAAAAAACAGCAACCGTGACGAAGGGGCATTCCCACCACGCACGGTGATGAGTTACATCAACCGCAACAAGGAAGCAGGCCTTCGACCCGAGCATGTGGCCACCGAAGACAGCCTGGATTTAGCCGCCGAAGAACTCAAGGCGATCTACAGCGAATATGAAGATGCGCGCCTGCGCGCGGGAGTGGTCGACTTCGCAGAATTGCTACTGCGCGCCCATGAGCTCTGCCGCGATGAACCGGATATCCAGGCCCAATACCGGCGACGATTCCGGCACATTCTGGTGGACGAGTTTCAAGACACCAATGCATTGCAGTACGCCTGGCTGCGGGTGCTCGCAGGCCCCACAGGAAAGCTGTTCGCCGTTGGTGATGACGACCAATCCATTTACAGCTTTCGCGGCGCCCAGGTGGGCAATATGCTCAGCTTCGAGCGCGACTTCCCCGGCGCCGAGCTGATTCGCTTGGAGCAGAACTACCGCTCTACGGCCAACATCCTCGGGGCCGCTAATGGCCTGATCCGCGGGAATAGCTCGCGCCTGGGCAAAGATCTGTGGACCGACGCTGGCGAGGGCAGCCCGGTGCAGCTCTTTGCGGCCTATAACGACCACGAAGAGGTGGACTATGTTCTCGGCCGCATCCGCCAACACGTGGACGAAGGCGGACAACGGAGTGACTGCGCGATTTTGTACCGCTCCAATGCTCAGTCCCGGCTATTTGAGGAGCGCCTGGTACGCGAACGCATTCCCTACCGGGTCTACGGCGGCCTGCGCTTCTTCGAGCGGGCCGAAATTAAAGACGCCCTCGCCTATTTGCGGCTGCTCGACCTGCGTGGAGACGACGTTGCCTTCGAACGTGTCGTCAATCTGCCCACACGCGGCATTGGGGCGAGCACGCTGGACAAAATTCGCGCCCACGCCCGTGCCAATCAACTCAGCCTGTGGAAGGCCGCACAACATATGGCCAATCACGGCCTCGCCGCCAAAGCCGGACGGGCCGTGCTGGGCTTCTTGGAGCTCATCGAAAATCTTGACCAAAGCACCCGCGACCTCACACTACAGGAGCAAGTGAGCCAAGTTGTTGAGACATCCGGCCTGCTTGAACATCATGGCAAGCTCGGGAGTGAACGCGGTGAGGCCAAGCGCGAAAACTTGGAGGAGCTCGCCAATGCTGCTCGTGGCTTTGATGTCGCCGATCGCGGCGGCGATGAAGCCGACCTGCCTCCGCTCACAGCTTTTCTGACGCACGCTGCGCTTGAAGCCGGGGAGGCGCAGGGCGAAGCCTGGGAAGACTGCGTGCAACTGATGACCTTGCACGCGGCCAAGGGCCTGGAATTTCCACTGGTGTTTTTGGTGGGTTTGGAAGATGGACTTTTCCCTCATCAGCGCAGCGTTGAAAGCCCCGAGGGCATGGAGGAAGAGCGCCGTCTGGCCTATGTCGGCATGACGCGAGCCCGCCAGGAACTCCATCTATGCCATGCCGAGTCCAGGCTGCTGCATGGCAGCGTGATGCGCGCGCATCCTTCCCGCTTTTTGGCCGAAGTACCACGCGAGCACCTGCATGAGGTGCGGCCGCAAACCAGCTCCAGCCGGGGCATGGGCAGCATGGGCAGTGGCGAAGCGCCTCCCAGCTGGGCCCAGCAAACCGAAGTGCAGAGCCAATCCGGCACCTTGCGCGTGGGTATGGGTGTGCGCCATGCCCGCTTCGGTGAAGGCATTGTCTTAGAGCTGGATGGAGAGGGAGCGCGGGCCCGTGTTCAGGTGCAGTTCCGGGATGCGGGAGCCAAGTGGCTACTCGTAGAACTCGCGAAGCTCGAGCCGGCTTAGCTCGGCGGCATCAGCAGTAGGCGCGGCGCTAATTCCGCTCCGCGCCGCCCTGCGGCTTGAGCGCGTTCAGTGGTACGACATTATCGGCGGCATCCCGGCTCATGCCATAGCCTTGCAGGCGCTCTAAATACCTTGGCCACCAGCGCGCTTCCTGCGCCTCTAACTCAGCCAAGCCGTCCCAGCTGTATATGCCGGAGTCATGACCGTCGGAGAACACCAGGCGTACGGCGTAGCGTCCCACCGGCTCAACACGCTGGATGCTGACCTCGCGCTTGCCGCCCACAATTTGCCAATCGCCGCCGTGGCCCCGAATTTCTGCCGAGGGGCTGCATACCCGCAAGTACTCGGCGCGAAATTCATGGGCATGATCCGGCCAGACCACAATCAAACTGCGCTTGTCGGCCGCCAAGCGCAGCTGCTTTGGCGCTGAAGCTGCCATTTACAGGATGTATTGCGACAGGTCTTGGTCTTTGGCCAAGGCTTGCAGGCGCTCATTGACCATAGCCGCGTCGACCACCACATCCTGCCCATCCCGATCGGGCGCCGCGAAGGACACATCCTCCAGCAAGCGCTCTAACAAGGTGTGCAGGCGGCGCGCACCAATATTTTCGGTCTCAGCATTAACTTGGGTTGCAAGCTCCGCCATTCGCCGGATGCCATCTTCGGCAAAACGTAAACTTAAGCCCTCGGTTTCCAGCAGCGCCATGTACTGCTTGGTCAGTGAGAAATCCGGCTCGGTCAAAATCCGCTGGAAATCCTCCGCGGTGAGCGCGGCCAACTCTACCCGAATGGGCAAGCGCCCTTGCAACTCAGGAATTAAGTCGGCGGGCTTGGCCAAGTGGAATGCGCCGGAGGCAATAAACAAGATGTGATCGGTTTTCACCATGCCGTACTTGGTGTTAACCGTGCTGCCCTCAACGAGTGGCAGAAGATCACGCTGCACACCTTCTCTGGAGACATCGGCACCAACCGCATTTTCGCGCTTACAGACCTTATCGATCTCATCCAAAAATACGATGCCGTTCTGCTCGACTTCCTGCACGGCTCGCAGGCGAATTTTTTCTTCATCCAGCTGCTTGGCCGCCTCTTCATCGGTCAGCAGTTTAAGCGCATCGGCGACCCGCAGCTTGCGGGTTTTGGAGCGCTGCTGATTCATATTTTTGAACAGGCTTTGTAATTGGCTGGTCATTTCCTCCATGCCCGGAGGACCCATGATTTCCACCCCGGCATTGCGGCTCGCAACCTCGATACTGATTTCGCGGTCGTCAAGCTTGCCCTCACGTAACCGCTTGCGAAATACCTGCCGAGTCGCATCAGCCTCGCTGCGCTGCTGCGAGTCTGCCTCTGGGCCTTGGGCCCGCGGTAACAACGCGTCCAAAACGCGTTCTTCGGCTTCAATTTCCGCTTTCGGCCGGGCACGCTCCATTTCTCGCTCGCGCACCTGTTTGACTGCTACGTCCGCCAAATCCTTGATGATGGAATCGACTTCGCGGCCCACATAACCCACTTCGGTGAACTTGGTGGCCTCCACCTTGATGAAAGGCGCCTGCGCCAATTTGGCGAGTCGGCGTGCAATTTCCGTTTTGCCGACGCCGGTCGGGCCAATCATCAAGATGTTCTTCGGCGTGACTTCATTGGCCAGCGCCGCTGGCAGCTGCTGGCGGCGCCACCGATTACGCAGCGCAATCGCAACGGCTCGCTTGGCATCGGCTTGGCCGACAATATGCTTATCCAGCTCTTGTACGATCTCACGTGGCGTCATCATGGAGCGCGCAGGCAACTGTTCGGGGGAGTGGGTGTCGGTCATGCTGATGCAGACTCCGCAAGCGTTTCAATGGTGAGGTTGTCGTTGGTGTAGATGCACACGTCTGCCGCGATCAACAAAGACTCGCGCACAATGTCTTCGGCGCTCAACTTGGAATGGTCCACCAGGGCACGCGCCGCCGACAAGGCGAAGGAGCCGCCACTACCAATCGCCATGACGGCATGCTCGGGCTCCATGACATCGCCATTGCCCGAGATCATGAGCGTGGCGGTGGTGTCCGCCACAATCAGCATGGCTTCCAACCGACGCAAGGCGCGGTCTGTGCGCCAATCCTTGGCCATCTCTACAGCGGCACGTGTGAGGTTGCCGCTATGCTTTTCTAGCTGGCCCTCAAAGCGCTCGAACAAGGTAAACGCATCTGCCGTTGCTCCGGCAAAACCGGCGATGACCTTGCCGTGATACAAGCGGCGCACCTTGCGCGCATTGCCTTTGATGCGGGTATTCCCTAGCGAGACCTGACCGTCGCCGCCGACAGCCACTTGGCCGTCCTTGCGCACACAGCAGATGGTAGTTCCGCGAAACTGTTCCATGCCGGCTCCACAACACAAAACCTAAAAGTCAGGGCAGCGCCTGTCTTTTCAAGAGCGTCTGCGGGCCCGTGGATGCGCCTGATCGTATACCTGGGCCAAATGCTGCCAATCCAAGCGTGTGTAGATTTGCGTCGTACTCAGGTTTTGGTGCCCTAGCAGCTCCTGCACCGCTCTTAAGTCTGCGGAAGACTGGAGCACGTGGCTGGCAAAGCTATGCCGCAGCATATGGGGGTGCAAATGCTGCCCTAGGCCCAAAGCCTTGGCCCAATGAGCCACGCGATCCTGCACGCTGCGATGGGAAATACGGCGCCCTCGCTGGCTCAAGAACAGCGCCTCACTGCCTGCTCCTGGCCAGCTCTGGCGCTCCTGAATCCAGTCAGCCAGAGCGCGTCGAGCACTGCCGCCCAGAAACACCACGCGCTCTCGCCCGCCCTTCCCTTTCACCAGCAGCTGCTCGGGTAAGGCTTTGACTTGGGCCACATTCAAAACCACCAACTCGGCCAAGCGCAGACCAGCCGAATACAGCATCTCTAGGATGCAGCGGTCACGCAGGGCCAAGGGATCGTCCGTCGGCATCTGATCCAGTAGGGCCGACAGTGGCTCAAGGTCTACAGCTTTAGGCAAATGCTGCGGGCGACGCCGGATCATTCCTTGCGGCACCGGCATGTGCATCACCCCGGTTTCGCGGCTACGGTCCACAAAATAGCGACGCAAGGCAGACAGCGTCTTTTGCAAGGTACGGGCTCCCACACCAGCTTGGCGGCGGGCAGCCACATAGTGACGCACCTGGCTGTCATTCACCTCATCAGGATCGGAAATCCCCGCCGCTTGCGCCCATTGCGCAAATTGGCGCCACTCCAATGCATAAGTGGACAAGCTACTGGCTGAGAGCCGGCCGGAGTGGGCCAAGCTCTGCAGCCAATCATCAATCTTGTCCCAGCCCGGCATGATCTTTGGCCATCACTGCGGCGAGCAGGCCTGCAGTGAGGTCCAGGAAAAAGGTGCCCATACCCTCCTGGAATTGGCGCGAGGCCCCACTGGCCAAGATCAAGACCCGGTCACGACATTCGCGGTCCAACGGGATCAATGCGCAGCTTTGCAATTGAGGCTGGTCGGGAAACACCTGCTGACGCAGCTCCTCCGTCAAGGCCCCACAGCGGGTCATTCCGGTACGCATCACATCGGCCAGTTGCGCCGGCAGCTCCCCTTGAAAGGCCAAGCATTGCTGGGGCGCATATTGATCGCCCGCCAAAACCACCAAACGCGAGGCCTCGATGTCGAAATCCCGTGCCATGGCCTCTTGCAAAACCTGCAGCGCAGCCGTTTGATCGGGCGCCTGCAGCAGGGACTGAGCCAGGCGATGCAGGTGACGTGAGGACTCCTCGTTGAGACGGGCCACTTCAACCAGGTCGGCCAACTGGGTTTCCAGGGCACCCACCTGCTCGCGAAGGCGCGCTGTGTGTCGTTCTAACAAGGAAGCTGCCGTCCCACTCCCATGTGCGATGGCGATGCGCGATAGCCGATCTTCGTGCCGAGCAAAAAAGTCAGGATGTTCCTGAATGTAATCCAGAAATTGCTGCTCTATTTCGGCGTCCACAGTCGGCGGCGTGTTCGCGCTGGCAATTGCTACCGTATTCATGTTCTCCAGCTTCCCTCGAAGACCCAGTGCGCAGGGCCGGTCATCCATAGTGGGCGGTCTCCTCCAGCCCAGCGGATGACCAGACTACCACCGCGTAGGGCCACGGTCACCGGCTGATCCGCTTCCAATACGCCGTGCTGAACCAAACAGGCTACGGCCGCGCAAGCGCCGCTACCGCAAGCCGGCGTTTCTCCAGCGCCGCGTTCAAAAACCCGCAAGCGAACCTGGTCCGGCGCAAGGACCTGAACCACACCCACATTCGCTCCTTCGGGCAAGTCCGCAGATGGCCCGCTCCACTCAGGCCCCCATTGCTCTAGTGGAGCTTTATCCACGTCTGCCACCTGGGTCACCAGATGGGGGTTTCCCATCGAAACCGCCCAAAACTTCTGACCCGCAAAATCGTAGGACACGGCTAAGGGGCGCCGTAATGGCAAGGACTGGGGGCTAAAGTCCGGCACTGCCATCTGCACGCTGACCAAGTCATCGTCACTCAGCTCGGCCTGCATGGTCGTGGACGCGGTTTGAATACGAATATGGGAGGCTTGGGTCAGCCCGCGCTGCACCACGTAGCGCGCCAAACAGCGCGCTCCATTGCCGCACTGCCCCACCGCGGAGCCATCGGCATTGAAGATGCGATAGCCGAAATCGACCTCGGCACTTGGCGGTGGATCCACCACCAGGATCTGGTCACACCCGACCCCCAAACGCCGGTCTGCCAAGCGACGTAATAGGGCCGGCTCCAGCGGTGGCAGGGGGTGGTGGCCATCGAGCACAACAAAGTCGTTGCCCAAGGCCTGCATTTTCACGAATGGCAGGTTCATTCCAGTCGTATCATGGTGCGGTCAGTTGACTATTGTGACATTGGATGGGTGCCTACTCCCAGGTTTTACGTTTGTCCGACTTGGACTCTGAGAATCGCCGCTGTTTAGAGCAGCTATTGCAGCAGCATGGGCTGCAGCTGCATGAGCTTGCACCAGACCAAGCCATTCCGGGCAGCTTTTGGGGCGATGATGAAGCCGGCCTCATCGCAGATGTGGTGTACGCCCGCCCAGATACCCCCGTGCACTCCATATTCCATGAAAGCTGTCATGCCATATGTATGGATGGCAGTCGCCGCCAGCAGCTGCATACCGATGCCGGCGGTGACGATGCCGAAGAGTGCGCCGTGTGCTACCTACAGATTGTCCTGGCCGACGCTCTGCCGGGCATGGGCCGCGACCGGATGTGTGCAGACATGGACGCCTGGGGGTATAGCTTCAGGCTGGGGTCGGCGCGAGCTTGGTTCGATCACGATGCCAGTGACGCCCTGGAGTGGTTGCGTCAGCGTCAGATCCCCACCTGCGTAGCGCCCCATAACAGCACCGCATAACGCGCGCCTTTACCCACACCGACCAGCACGGTGAAAAGCAGCCAAGGCACCCGCATCAAGCCGCCAATAAAGGTCAGTGCATCTCCACCCACGGGCAGCCAGGCCATGAGCAGGCTCCACTGCCCCCAGCGGGCAAAGCGCTCCTGCGCACGTTGCAGGGCCTGAGCCGACACCGGGAACCAGCGCCGCTTTTGAAAGTGCAGCAAGCTACGCCCGATCCACCAATTCACCAGGCTGCCTAAGGTGTTGCCCACGGTGGCTGCCACCCATAAGGCCGCAACATTCAAACCGCTGCGCTGATACGCCAGCACCACCACTTCGGAGTAGAACGGCAATATGGTGGCGGCCCCGAAAGCCGAGGCGAACACCACGGCATATCCCATCACCGGCTAGCCGCTTGGACCAAAGCGCGAAACAGGCGACGCTGCGCAGCCAGCTGAGGCAGGTACTCCGGGTGCCACTGCACGCCAAATAAAAAGGGATGAGCAGGATCTTCGATAGCCTGAACAATATCGTCCTGATCACGTCCCGCCACTCTGAGGCCCTCACCCAGGTCGCTCACCGCCTGATGATGCAGGCTATTAATGCGCGCCTGATTCAGGGCCATGATGTCGGCCAGCTGAGATTGGGGCTCCAAGCGCAGGGTTTTCACCGGAAAGGGACTGCGTCGATTCGAGGTATGCACCCGTATGCGGCGCAGGTCAGTATGCAAACGACCGCCACGCACCACGTTGATCAACTGGGCCCCGCGACAGATTCCCAGCAACGGGGTGCTTTGCGCCAAGCTGGTCTCAATCATTTGCGTCTCAAACCGGTCCCGAGCAGGGTCCATAGGCGCCACATCCGGCACTTCCGGCAAATACAGGCCGGGGTCGATATCGTCCCCACCACTGATGACGACTGCGTCAGGCTGTCGCGGAGGATGCGGGCGCTGCGGCGTCAGGCGCACCGCTTGCCCGCCGGCACGGCGCACGCCCCAGGCGATGAACCACCAGGCGATTGGCAGCCAGGTATCGCCTCCCGTCACAGCCACCAGTGGCCGGCTCATAACAGCTCCGGCAAAACCCAGGCGTAGGCGGCTTCTGCCCAATTCCCGAACAAGCGGTCGCCCAGCTTATCGGCGCGCTCTAAGCATTCGGCGCAGGCCTTGGCCAGCAGCTCCGGCTGCGCGGCGAGAGCATCTAATTGCAAAAAGTCTCGCCATGGCCGCACCAAATGCCAATCGGGCTCGTCCAGCTGACAATTGGGCAGGCGGTAGTGCAATGTTGGCCGGGCATTCACGCGGCGGTCGTCTACCGCGGCGCGCACCCGCTCTTCGTCTAGGTGGGCAAACAGCGGCAACATATCCAAGGCCCGGTTGCGAGTGGCATTGAGCTCCAGATAATCGTCAATCAGCGCGTTATGGCCCGGCGCATAATCCGGTGCCAGCAAACGTTTGAGATAGGCCTCGGGGAAGGGGTCGATGTAGGGCGTCACCCGCCGGCTCAGGTCTACTTCGCTGCGCTCCAGCAACCAAGGGTACAAGCACAAAAAGGCCTGCAAGTACCGCCGTACGGTATCGGCATCCGTTGCTGGAAGCTCGGGGTTCAGGTGTAAACCGAACGCATAGGTGGGGGCATGCTTGGTGCCTTTTGCCCCAGCCTGGCGCACCGCACTCACCAGGTCTTCCAGCTCCCAAAGATCATCCACGGCAATCGGTGGAGCCACAATCTCTACCGGTACTAAGTGGCGGGCCACCAAAGCGACTACGTTCTCGGCAAGATCTTCGAGCGTGTCGGCCTCGCGCTGATCACGTGAGCGTCCACGCTCTTTGAGATAGGTCATATCCAGCTCGACGGTGTAATCCCCATGCTGGGTATCGCGCACCTCGATCTCGTAATCGGACACTGTCTCCATGCTGCCGCCAAAGCATTGCTGCACCTGCTCGGCAACCGCCTGCGGAGTCAAGCCAATGAACTCCAGTTCCACACCCACGCGGCGCGGCTGGCCATGCTCTGTTTGAGCACTCAGCGGCTGCGGCCAAGCTTGCCGCCGATAGGCGTTGCGCAATTCATCACTCATGCAGACTCATCCTCGCGGTTATGGGGCACCCAGCGTAGCAGTAGGGTAATCATCAACAAGGCCGGAAGACCCAAAGCTGAGGTGTAGATAAAAAAGCCGGTGTAGCCCACGGCCTCGACCATGGCCCCTGATCCACCGGCCAGCAATTTGCCCGGCAGGGTAAACAAGGAGGAAAACAAGGCGTACTGGGTTGCGGTATAGGCGATGCTGGTCAGACCGGACAGATACGCGATGAAGGCTGTACCTGCCAAGCCGCTGGCCAGATTATCGGCACTGATCACCACAATCAGGCCGGCGATATGCGGCTCACCGTACAGGGCCAGAGCCGCAAAACACAGGTTGGTGGCAATCACCAGCACACCGCCCACAATCAAGGCTCTGGGCGGCTGCACCCTGGCTACCAGCACACCGCCCAGTATGGCCCCCAAGATGGTCATGATCACCCCATAACCTTTGGCCACAAAGGCAATTTGCTCCAGGCTATAGCCCAAATCCAGATAAAAAGGGTTGGCCATCACCCCCATGGTGATGTCGGTGAGCCTAAAACAGCCCACGAAGGCCAGGATGAGCCCACCCAGTTTCCAGCCATTGCGTGCGAAAAAGTCTTTGAATGGGCCGATAACGGCGGTCTGTAGGTGCGCAACCACGCCCAAACCGTCGTCTAGTACCGCTGCCGAGCGGTCCCGAATCAGCAAAGTTGTAAGCACCCCCACCAAACCGCAGACAGCCATGGCCTGGTAAGCGGCGGGCCAGCCCGCGCGTGAAGCTACTAATAAAGCCCCGGCGCCAGCCACGATCAGCGCCAGCCTGTATCCCAGCTGATAGGTCGCGGCTAAGGCACCCTGACGCTCTGCCGGAGCCGCCTCAATGCGCCAGGCATCTACTGTGATGTCTTGAGTCGCGGAGGAAAACGCCACCAACAGCGCCCACAAGGCCAAGGTGCCCAACTGGCTTATCGGGTCGGTCATGCTGATGCCGATCAATCCGCTGACAATGCCCAGCTGGGCCAGCAGCATCCAGCCCCGTCGACGGCCCAACCGGCCCAATAATGGCAATGGCCAGCGATCGATCACCGGCGCCCACAACACCTTGATGGAATAGCTCAGGCCGACCCAGGCAAACAGACCAATCGTGGCTTTGGAAACGTCCAGCTGAGCCAGCCAGGCCGACAAGGTAGAAAACACCAGCAAGAATGGCAGCCCTGCGGAAAACCCCAGGGCCAACATGGCCAATGCAGCTGGATCACGGTACGTGGCCAGGGCCTGCAACCAACGGGTGGCCCTAGTCACCATCGGCATAATCCACGATGAGTGGGGCATGGTCCGAGTAGCGCTGCTCCTTGAAGACCTGCGCCGACTGTAGCTGACGCGCGAGCCCTGGCGTGCACAGCTGATAGTCAATCCGCCAGCCCACGTTATTCGCAAAAGCATTACCGCGGTTGGACCACCAGGTGTAACCGCCGGGCTCTTCATCCGGGTACAGGTGCCGGAAGGCATCCACCCACCCGTACTCTTGGATCATGGTGCTCAGCCAGGCGCGTTCTGAGGGCAAAAAACCGGGCGTGCGCTTGTTGCTCTTGTGGTTACAAATATCGATGTCGCGGTGAGCAATATTCCAATCCCCGCAAATCACCACCTCATCTTTGCCTTTGGCCAGTTTCTCCATGTGCAGGGTGAACTCGTCCAGGAAACGATACTTGGCCGCCTGTCTTTCAGCGCCAGAACTCCCCGATGGGAAATATGCGGAGATGACCTTCAAACCCGGAAAGCGCGCCTCGAGATAACGCCCTTCAGCGTTGAACTCATCCAAGCGCAGCTCGGTATGGACGCTATCTGCCGCTTGGCGACTAAACAGGCCCACACCGCTATACCCAGGCTTTTCAGCCTCTTTCAGGTAGAAGTTCCAATCGCTGGGGTGGTCTTCTAATGCGGCAATTTGCTCTTGTGTGGCCCGCACTTCCTGCACGCATACAAAGTCTGCCTCGCACTGATCTAGCCAGCGATAAAAGCCCTTCCGAGCGGCGCTACGGATACCGTTGAGATTCAAAGAGATGATGCGCATGCGCAGATGAGGACCAGTCCATACCAAGTGGCCCGCTATCATAGCGACCTGTTTTCAGCTTCACTCTACGACCGTTATGACCCAAGCATCGACCAGCGCCCGCTTCTTGGACTTGGCCCTACGCACACAGGTGCTGCAGTTTGGTGACTTCACGCTGAAATCCGGGCGCAGCAGTCCTTATTTCTTCAACCTCGGCAAGATCCACAGCGGAGCCGGGCTCGCCGAGTTGGCCAGCTGCTACGCAGACGCCCTAGAGGCCTCGGGCATTGCCTTTGATGGGCTGTTCGGCCCCGCGTACAAGGGCATCCCCCTGGTCGCCGCCGTGGCCTGCGAACTATCCCGACGCGGGCGCGACCTCCCCTTTAGCTACAATCGTAAAGAGGCCAAAGACCATGGCGAAGGCGGGCTTTTGGTGGGCATGCCCGAGGGGCGGATAGTGATTCTCGATGACGTACTCACGGCGGGAACCGCCCTACGCCAGGCCATTGCGCAGATCCGCGAGGCTGGCGCTCAGCCGGTGGCCGCACTACTCGCTTTTGATCGCCAAGAACGCGGCCAGGGCCAGCAGTCCACCGCACAAGAACTGGCCACGGAACAGCAACTGCAGGTGCTGTCTATCGCCGGACTAGCTGACCTGAGCAGCTGGCTTCAAGACCCCCAACACGCCGCTGCGATAGAGTCATACCGTGAACAATGGGGCGTGAGCTAGCATATGCCCTTAACCGGAGTGAGAACCCTGATGCGCCGCTTGATTCGCCAAAGCCTACTGCTGACCCTACTGCTTAGCTTCGTGGCCCATGCGCAAATATACCGCTGGGTCGACGAGTACGGCCAAGTTCATTATGGCGACAAAATCCCTCCGAAATACGCAAAAATTCAGCGCGAAACCCTCAACGAACAGGGCCTGAGGGTGGATGTGCAAGAGCGCGAAAAAACTGACGCCGAGCGTGCCGCCGAGGCTGCCAAGGCCGCCCGCGCTGAGGAAGCGCAACGTGCCGAGATGGCCCAGCAACGTTATGACCGGTTTTTGCTCAGCACCTATCCCACGCTGGCCGCATTGGATCGCGCCCAAAGCGATCGACTGGCGATCATGGATGGCCAGCTGGTCAACGCCCGTAAGTCCCGCGAAGAAGCTGCCGATGCCCTGCGCATCCTGGAAGAGCGCGCAGAGCGCTTCGTGGCCAACGACCGCCCTATTCCCGACCGACTGGCCAGCCAGTTAGAAGCCTTTGCCGACACCGCTGCCGAAGCCGAGCGGCGCATTGGATCCGTGCAACGCGAGCGGGAACAGGTTGCCCAGCAGTTTCAGCGTGACCGCGAGCGCTGGCAGGCACTCCATTCCGCAAGCCGCCCCTAAGCCCGAACAAGCTTGCCGCGAGCAGTCCTCCCGGCCTAGCGCTTGGCGTCGCTGCCATGAATGAGGGTGCCCACACCGGCGTCGGTGAACAGCTCCAACAAACACGCATGCTCCACCCGGCCGTCGATGATGTGTGCAGCGCGCACGCCGCTGGCGACCGCGTCCAGGGCACAACGAATTTTGGGCAACATGCCGCCGTGAATGACCCCGGCATCAATGAGCTCTTCCACACGCGCGGGAATCAGGCCTGTGAGCAAGCTCCCAGAGCCATCGAGCACACCAGGTGTGTTGGTGAGCAGAATCAGCTTCTCGGCCTGTAATACGCCAGCCAAAGTCCCAGCGACAAGGTCCGCATTAATGTTGTAGGTGGCGCCATCTTCATCGACCCCTACCGGCGCGATCACCGGAATGAAGCCGCCCTGCTCGAGATTGCGCACCACATCGGGGTCAATCCGGCTCACGGTCCCGACCCGCCCCAGATCACCAGCACCCTCTAGAGGTTTGGCGCGAATCAAGCCTCCATCTTTGCCAGACAGACCAACCGCACGGCCACCATGTTGGTTAATCAGGCTGACGATGCGTTTGTTCACCGACCCGCCCAACACCATCTCGACCACATCCATGGTTTCAGCGTCGGTGACGCGCATGCCATCGATGAATTCGGTTTTTTTGCCCAGCTTGTCCAGCAAAGCGCCAATCTGTGGCCCCCCACCGTGAACCACCACGGGGTCCATGCCGACCAGCTTCATCAACACGACGTCGCGGGCGAAGCTGGACTGCAAAGCCGGGTCCACCATGGCATTACCGCCATATTTGACCACCACGGTTTTGCGCCGAAAACGCCGGATGTACGGCAAAGCCTCAGTCAGAACCTTGGCGATTTCCATGGCCTTGTCTTGTTCAATAGCCATGTTTAACGCGTTCCTGTATGCCCGAAGCCACCAGCCCCGCGCTCCGTGGGAGTAAAGCTCTGAACCTCACTGAGCTGCGGACGAATCACGGGCACGAACACCAACTGCGCAATGCGTTCACCAACTTCAATGGTGAAGGCCGCACTCCCGCGATTCCAGCAGCTCACGAAGAGTTGCCCTTGGTAGTCTGAATCGATCAGCCCGACGAGATTACCCAGCACGATGCCATGCTTATGACCCAGCCCAGAGCGCGGAAGGATCACCGCGGCCACTCCAGGGTCGCCGATGTGAATCGCCATGCCCGTTGGAATCAGGCTGGAGTCACCCGGCTGCAAAGTCAAAGGCGCCTCATGCAGGGCGCGCAGATCTAAGCCTGCGGAACCATCGGTAGCATAGGCGGGCAGGGGAAACTCCTGGCCGAGACGGTTATCCAGAATTTGATATTCAATCTTCATGAATCAAGCTATGTGGTCGTGACGCCGGCGCGGTAACGCTCGGCAATGAGCGCCGCCAATTCAATGGCGAGCTGGGATTTGGCTTGTGGCCCTAATGTGCGCTGCCCTCCAGGCCAATAGACTTGAAGGGTGTTATCGCTGACGTCAAAGCCCTTGCCTGGGCCGACCTCATTGGCGCAAATCATGTGCAGCTTCTTACGCTGCATTTTGTCGCGGGCATACGCCTCTAAGTCATGTGTTTCGGCAGCAAAGCCCACGGCAAACGGCGCCTGATCAGACTGCGCAACCTCTTGCAGGATGTCCGGATTCTTGACCATGTCGATACGCAGCGCATCGGCATGCTTTTTCATTTTGGCCGTGTGCTGCTGACTAGGCCGGTAATCGGCTACCGCAGCGGTGCCAACGAAAATTTGCGTACCCTCTAATTGCGCTAGGACCGCAGCATGCATGTCTTGGGCGGTTTCCACAGCCGTTGTCGCAAGACCCGACGGCAAAGGCAACTGCACCGGCCCATGCACAAGGTGCACCTGCGCTCCTAGATCACGCAGAGCCTCCGCCAAGGCAAAGCCCATCCGGCCCGAAGAGCGGTTGGTGATGTAGCGCACGGGGTCCAGGGCTTCACGAGTGGGCCCGGCGGTGAGTAACACGCGCACGCCCTCGAGGGTCCGCGGCTTGCCGGCAAGCTCTAAAGCAGCCAACTGGGCCAGGATGTCGGCGGGCTCCAGCATGCGGCCAGGTCCCACCTCACCACAAGCCTGGGCGCCTGAGCCAGGGCCAAGCAAGCGCACTCCGCGCTGCTCTAAGGTTTTGATATTCGCTTGTACCGCAGCGTGTTGCCACATCTGCTGGTTCATAGCCGGAGCCATCACCACCGGGGCCTGGGTAGCGAGCAGCACGGTGGTAAGCAGGTCATTGGCCATACCCTGAGCTGCCCTCGCAAGCACATCAGCGCTCGCTGGTGCGACGAGTACGAGATCTGCCCAGCGCGCCAACTCAATATGGCCCATGGCGGCTTCGGCGCCTGTGTCAAACAAGGTGGTGCGCACTTCGCGCCCGGTCAGAGCCTGAAAGGTGAGCGGCGTCACAAACTCCTGTGCACCGGCAGTCATCACCACCTGCACTTGGTGCCCTTGCTCACCCAAACGGCGGCAAATCTCGCAGGCTTTATATGCCGCAATGCCACCGCTGACGCCGAGGAGGATCTTCCTACCCATGTCCGCAACCCAACTCAAAGGCCGTGATGGTAGCGCAGAGGGCCCATACACGGAGTTCGATACCAATGGCAGAGGCATTGGCCTGGGCAGATGACCTACGCCCACGCGAGAAGTTGATCAAACACGGCAGCAGCAGTCTGAGCGATAGCGAGCTACTGGCCATTTTCTTAAGGACGGGCACGCGAAAGCAGCCTGTGATGGCCTTAGCCAACCAGGTGCTGCGGCACTTCGATGGGCTACGCGGGCTGTTAGCTGCCAGTGAAAGCGAATTTTGCGCACAGCATGGCCTGGGCCAGACTTTATATGTGCAGCTGCAGGCCGCCTTAGAAATCAATCGTCGTTTTCAGGTCGAGGGGCTGACACGCGCCGGCCCGCTTCGCCAGGCCCGCGATGCCTTAGAACTCTTTCGCAGCCACCTCAGCGAGCGTAGCGCCGAGGTGTTCTGCTGCCTATGGCTGGATACCAAGCACCGTCTGTTACGTCTGGATGAGATGTTTAGCGGCACCATCGATGGCGCTAGTGTTTACCCCAGGGAGGTGGTGCGGCGCGCCCTGCAGCTCAATGCAGCCGCGGTCATTTTCGCTCACAATCACCCCAGCGGTGTCGCCGAGCCATCGCGCGCAGATCGGGACATTACCCGTCGCCTGCAAGACGCATTGCAACTGATCGAAGTCCGCGTACTCGACCATCTGGTGGTCGGTTGCGGCGAACACGCCAGTTTTGCCGAACGCGGATGGTTGTAAATGACAAAGTCACGTGCTATAAAAGGCGGCTTACTGTCGCCAGCTGCCTCCTTGCGGTTGGCTTGCCCACTACCTCAAGGATTTACGACGATGTCCCGAGTGTGCCAGGTCACCGGCAAAGGACCTCAAGCCGGCAACAACGTGTCGCATTCCAACCGCAAGACGCGTCGTCGCTTCCTGCCGAATCTGCACAGCAAGCGATTCTGGTTGGAAAGCGAAAAGCGTTTTGTCTCGCTGCGAGTTTCCACCCACGGCATGCGCATCATCGACAAGCGCGGTATCGATACCGTTGTCGCTGAGTTGCGCGCCAAAGGCGAGAAGGTTTAAGCGCCATGGCTAAAAGCAAAGTTCGCGAAAAGATCAAGCTGGTGTCGACTGCCGGCACGGGTTACTACTACACCACGGACAAGAACAAGCGGAACACCCCCGACAAGTTTGCGTTCATGAAGTACGACCCGGTCGTGCGCAAGCACGTTGAATTTAAAGAAGCCAAAATCAAGTAAACTGGTTTTGCAGTATTCAACGAAGCCCGCCATAGTGCGGGCTTTGTTATTTGGCGATCCGCCAAGCGTCGCGGTGCCAGCATGTTGAAATTTCAGCATGGCATCAAACATGCAGGCTTGACGGAAAGTCGGCACTGAATGTGCAGAGCCATCACCCGATGGCCCGCATTCAGGCGATTTGTCATCTTCGGCACGCGTTGAGAAGCTCGTGAGTCAGGTTGGCAGACATTCACCTCCACCAAGGACTCCCATCATGAACATCACTAAAGGCTGCGTAGCCAGCTTTCATTACACATTGCGTAACGACGCCGGTGAAACGCTAGATAGCTCAGACGGTCGTGAACCGCTGGATTATCTGCATGGCCACAGCAACATCGTGGTTGGCCTAGAGCGCGAGCTCGAAGGC
Source organism: Oceanococcus sp. HetDA_MAG_MS8 (assembly GCA_019192445.1). Classification (NCBI taxonomy): domain Bacteria; kingdom Pseudomonadati; phylum Pseudomonadota; class Gammaproteobacteria; order Chromatiales; family Oceanococcaceae; genus Oceanococcus; species Oceanococcus sp. HetDA_MAG_MS8. Next base: position 235,870 of record JAHCMK010000003.1, on the reverse strand, counting down.
AAAGCCGCTGGCGATAAGGTGAAGGCCACGGTAACACCGGAAGACGGCTACGGTCCCAAGCACGACGAACTTGTGCAGGAAGTACCGCGCAGCGCCTTTGGCGATCAACAAGTTGAGCCAGGCATGCGCTTCACCGCCGAAACAGATGCCGGCCCACGCATGGTTGTCATTGCTGGCGTGACTGACCAAACAGTCACCGTTGACGGCAATCACCCTCTGGCCGGACAAACTCTGCACTTCGACGTCGAAGTCACGAATGTGCGGGAAGCGACCGCTCAAGAAGCCGAGCACGGCCACGTCCACGGCGACGGACAAGACCACTAATAACACGCCGACGCTGATGCGCTGACCTTGGTCGGCCTTAGCCTAAGCAAAATGGCGGCAGAGCCGCTGCTGGAACACCAGCGACTCGCCCCCGACCACACAGCACAACCGCTCCGGCCCCATGCCGGGGCGGTCGTCTTAAGCGCGGGGGCGCAACTGCCCTCAGACAATGCAAGAAGCAGCCAAATCACCGCGGCTGCTTGAATGTCACCAGATCCCGCCGCGGCGGAGATCACGCACTGATCGACTACCGGCCAGCGAAGAGCCGAAGTTGATCCCCGCCGCCTCTAGCGGCGCCACCTCTTCGTCAACACGCTAGGTCGATTCATCGACGTGGTTACTGCTTTTGACACTGGGATTCCTTTGCGCCAGGCACCGGCGCTTGGCCTTGCATTCCTGCTTTGGAATGACCCCACGGTGCCGTTATTTGGAATCTCACAAATATGACGACCTTCTCCGAGCTGGGCCTTGCCCAGATCTTGCTGCGTAATTTAGAAACGCAGGGCTACACCACGGCCACCCCCATCCAAGCGCAAGGCATCCCCGCCGTGCTCAGTGGCCGCGACGTTCTGGCCGCCGCGCAGACCGGCACCGGAAAAACAGCTGCTTTCTCCTTGCCATTACTCCAGACCCTGAGCCAAAACTCTGGTCAAAAAGCGCCGCGCGCACTGATTCTGTGCCCGACCCGCGAGTTGGCGGCGCAAATCGGCGACGCCCTCAAAGACTATGGCCAAGGCACAGGCCTGCGCCATCTGGTGATCTTCGGCGGGGTGGGAATTAACCCCCAAATTGGCGCGCTCAAACGTGGTACCGATATCGTGGTGGCCACCCCTGGCCGCTTGCTGGACCTGCAAAGCCAGGGCGCCATCAGCCTAAAAAGCATTACTCATCTGGTCCTGGATGAGGCCGACCGCATGCTCGACATGGGGTTCATCCATGACATCAAGCGCATCTTGAAACTGCTGCCCCAAGCCCGGCAGAACCTTTTGTTCTCCGCGACATTTAACCCAGACATTGAAAAGCTGGCCCAAGGTCTGCTGCATAACCCGCTGAGCATCAATGTTGCCCCGCGCAATGCCACGGCCAAAGCCGTCACCCAACACCAGATGGCGACCGCGAAGGCCGACAAACGCCGCATGTTGTCGGCGCTCATCCGCGGCGAGAACTGGCAGCAAACTCTGGTGTTTACCCGCACCAAGCACGGCGCTAACCGGCTGTGCAAACAACTGCAAAGCGATGGCCTTACGGCGGCCGCCATCCATGGCAATAAAAGTCAGTCGGCGCGCACCCAGGCCCTAGCCGGTTTTAAACAAAATCAAATTCGCGTACTCGTCGCGACAGATATTGCCGCTCGCGGTATTGATATTGACGAGTTGCCCCATGTGGTCAACTTTGAATTACCCAACGTTCCCGAAGACTATGTGCACCGCATTGGGCGCACCGGACGCGCAGGAGCTGAAGGCTCCGCCGTCTCTTTGGTAGACCGTGAAGAAGTCAAACTATTACGCGGAATTGAGCGCCTGATTGGCCGCAAAGTCCCTGAGCTCAAGCCCAGCGAAGCCGTGCTTGAGGCCTTACGCAATGCCCCGCCGCCCAGCGCTGAGCCAGAACGCCCAGCGCGCCCGCCCAATAAAAACAGGAAGCCTGCGCAGGGACGCAACAAACAGGGCCAAGGACAGCGCCCCTCCAGTGGCGGCCCACGACCTGCTGGCAGCAGCGATACCCCGCGTCGTAGACGCCGGCGGCGGCCCTCTGGCGGCAACCAACAACAGCGCTAACAGGATGGTGTTTCAACGCCCAAGTCAGTGATGAGCACTCAGGCCACCCTCGCGGTGGCCTGTTTGTTATGCGCGGCGTCTAAAGGTGGCATTGGCTGGTTCGTAAGCAGTTATAACGGCGCTGCATCGCAGGTCAGCAAACAACCAGGCGGAGCGACCAACGCACCCCGACAGGCCTAGCGGGCACACCCCGTGCTGACCCGCATACGTGCGACGAAGATCTGTTCAGGGGCAGTGGAGGTGTTCGCAACTTGCTCGGGCTGGTACATTGCGCGCCTTGATTGAACCACGGGATACCTTCATGCGTGCACTTAGCCTGCTCGCCGCAGCCATCTTGTGTAGCGGCTGCGCCACGCTCACATCCAACTCTTCTGAGTCCGCTATGGCAGCCAACAACCCCCTGTTAAGCCCAAGCGACCTGCCCTACCAACTTCCGGACTTCGGCAATCTCAACGACGCCCACTTCGGCCCCGCTTTGCGGGCTGGCATGCAGCAGCATCAAGCTGAGGTCGCAGCCATCGTCAGCAATCCCGAGGCTCCAAGCTTCGACAACACCTTGGTCGCTTTGGAGCGCAGTGGTCAGATCTTGGATCGAGCTGCGCGGGTGTTCTACGCGCTGAACGCCGCCGACACCAATGACGCACGGCAGGCGCTGGAAGCCGAAATTGGCCCCGAACTGGCCGCCCATCAGGACGCCATTTTGCTGGACAGCGCGCTGTTTGCGCGGGTGAAAGCCGTTTACGACCAGCGTGCCGAACTCGACCTAGATCCCGAATCGGCCTGGCTGCTCGACCGCAGCTACCGTGACTTCGTCAACGCGGGCGCCGAGCTCAACGATGCCGACAAACAACAGCTCAAAGCGCTGAATCAGCGCCTGAGCGAGCTCACCACGCAGTTCTCCCAACAGCTCCGGGCCGACACCAATGCTTCGGCCATTCTGGTGGAAGATCGTGCCGAACTCGCCGGGCTGGGCGAGGATGAAATCGCCGCTCTGGCCAAAGCCGCTGAAGCCGCAGGCGAGCCCGGCAAATATCTGATCAGCCTGATTCTGCCCACTAACCAGCCTAGCCTGGCCCGCCTGGATAACCGCGACCTGCGGCGGCGCATTTATCTGGCCTCTATCCAGCGCGGCAATAACGCCAATCCACACAACAACAAAGACACGGTGCTGGAGATTGCACGCCTGCGTGCCGAACGCGCTGAACTGCTGGGCTATCCCTCCCATGCCGCCGTGCAACTGGTGGAGCAAACCGCAGGCAACACCCAGGCCGTGGACGGGCTGATGGCCCGCATCGTCCCGGCCGCTGTGCGCAACGCCAAACGCGAAGCCGCGGCTCTGCAAAAGCAGATCAAGGCCGAGGGCGGCCAATTCAAGCTGATGCCCTGGGACTGGAGTTACTACGCCGAGAAGCTCCGCGCCAAGGAATACGCCTTTGATGAATCACAGCTCAAGCCCTACTTCGAGCTGGAGCGGGTCTTGGTTGATGGCGTATTCGAAATGGCCGAGCGGCTGTATGGGCTGCGCTTCGACCGCCGCGATGACTTGCAGGGCTATCACCCGGACGTCACCGTCTACGAGGTCATCGACCGGGACGACAGCGGCCTGGGCCTGTTCCTCTTCGACCCCTTCGCACGCCCCTCCAAGCGCGGTGGCGCCTGGATGAACTCCCATGTGAGTCAAAGCCACCTGCTGGGCACCCGACCCGTGGTGGGCAATCATCTCAATATTCCCAAACCTCCTGAAGGCGAGCCCGCCCTACTCACCTATGATGAGGTCAACACGCTGTTTCATGAGTTTGGTCACGCCGTGCACGGCTTACTCTCGGATGTGACCTATCCGCGCTTCTCCGGCACTTTGGTGCCGCGCGACTTCGTAGAGTTCCCGTCTCAGGTGCATGAGATGTGGGTGACCTGGCCGGAGATTCTCAAAAACTACGCCAAGCACTATGAGACCGGCGAAGCCTTGGATCCGGCTTTGGTCGATCGGCTGTTGGCCGCGCAGAGCTTTAATGAGGGCTACCGCAGTACCGAATACCTGGCTGCGGCTCTGCTCGATCTGGCCTGGCACAAGCTCTCGCTGGAAGAAGCGCAAGCCGTAACCGATGTGCTGGCCTTCGAGGGCCAGGCTCTGGCCGAGGCCGGCGCGCAAATGACGGAGATCCTGCCGCGCTATCGCAGCACTTACTTCGCCCACATCTTTGCCGGCGGCTACTCGGCCGGTTACTACTCCTATATCTGGAGTGAGCAGCTCGACGCCGACACGGTGGAGTGGTTCAAAGCCAACGGTGGCCTGACCCGCGCCAACGGCGATCACTTCCGCGCCACCCTGCTCTCGCGCGGGGGCAGCAAAGACGCCATGCAACTCTTCCATGACTTCCGCGGACGGGATGTGCGCATCGAGCCCTTGCTCAAGCGTCGCGGCTTCGAGTAAATCGAACGGGGTATCGAGCACCCCGAGCAGCACCTCTTCGAAACGCCCGCGTTCTGCGGGCGTTTTTTTCCAAGCCAAGTTGGTGAACGTCGACACCTCTGCGCGTGATGCTCCACCGGGTCCGCTGTCCTTCGCGCCGCTGCGCGGTCCCCTCCGGTACCAGCCGCTTGGTGTGGCCGGCTTGACGCGACTTCCTGTCGCGGCAAGCCTCAATCGGCCGTCCATGGCCGATTGACCACAGTCGCGACTGGTGCCTCCGGCGCTACAGCCAATTGCGGCCCCGGTGGAGCGTCACGCCCACGGCCCGAGCGTGCATCGGAAGATGCGAGCGGAACGCGAAGCAGGAGCGTGGGGCTGCGTCTGCTGGTCCTGCCTGCGCCTGGTTAAGGAGGAAGCGCCGGAGGGGTGTGCTGTGGCGGGGGACAATCCGGCAGGACGCCGGATTGAGTCTCGCCGCAACAGGACGTTGCGTCGAGACGACCCCCAGAACAGCATGCCCCGCAGGGGACCGCGAAGCGGCGCGGGGGACACAGGCGCAGGCAGGGCCAGCAGACGCTTCCTAGCACCAGCCTCTCCATTAAGGTCGCTCGCTCCAACTTGCCTATGAGCCTGAGCCCCATTCGCGGCGACAAGGAGCCGTCATCCAGTAATGCTAGTCTTTAGCGCTTCCCCACTTGGAGATATGAGGATGACACTGCGCCCTGTACTAACGGCCACAGCCCTGGCGGCAAGCACCTTGACCCTGCTACCAGCCTGCTCCAGCGAGACCCCATCCAACCAAACCGCTGCTGCTCCAGCCAAGAGCACCGAAGCCCCACGCCTGGATGCCCCCACCGGCAGCTATCGCTTGGACCCGACGCACGCCAGCCTGCACTTCACCGTGAAGCATTTGGGTTTGGCCCCCTACATGATGCGGTTTACTGATTTTGAGGCCGAACTCGTTGTAGCCGACCCCGTCTCCGATTCCAGTATTGAACTCGATATCGACCCCACCTCCATTCGTACCGACTACCCTGGTGACTACAAAGCCACCCATAAGAAGTCGCCCTTCGACAGCTGGGATCAAGACTTGGCCATGAGCTCCAAATTCCTGGACGCTGGCAATCACCCTGAGCTTGGCTTTGAGAGCACCACCATCAGCCTCAGCGGCCCAAATGAGTTAAGTGTTGATGGCGAGCTCACCATGCGTGGCCAAACCCATCCAGTGAGCCTCAAGGTCAAACTGACGGGCATGGTGGAGGAACACCCCTTCGCCGGCGTACCCGCCGTGGGCTTTGATGCCCATGGCGAGTTTCAACGCTCAGAGTTCGGCATGACCCACCTGACCCAGCCCGAAATTGTCAGTGACATGGTGCATGTGCATTTCTTGGGCGAGTTTCACCAAACCGCTGCAGCTGACTAAACCAGCATGACCGCCACCACATGGCGACGCTATCACAGCGTCGCCATTTCCCTACACTGGCTCATCGCTATCGCGATCCTGACCAACATTTTGGCCGGATGGTGGATGCACGAGGCCATTGACCAGGCCAGCACCCAAGAGCTGGCCACATCGGTTTACCAGTGGCACAAATCTCTAGGCCTCACCGTCCTCTTCTTCAGCCTGTTACGACTGGGCTGGAGACTGGCCCATCCGCCCGCAGCTAACACCGTCGGGGCAGCCTGGGAGCGACGCGCTGCCCAGCTCACACACTGGGCGTTTTATGCCTTGATGCTGGGCATTCCGCTTAGCGGTTGGCTGTATGTATCGGCCCAATGGCGTGGAGACCAGGCCTTTAGTGTGGCTACCGTCCTCTGGGGCTGGGTGGAAATCCCGCATCTACTCGGGCTCGACCAAGCTGCCCATGGTTTACGCGAACAACTGGCGAATGCCAGCATGGAAGCACACGAAATTCTGGCTCAGCTCACTTTAGTGTTGTTAGCGCTTCACGTTGGCGCTGCCCTCAAACACCACTTTGTCAGCCGTGACCACACCTTGCGCCAGATGAGCCCGCAGGCATTGCGTGCTGAGCTGCTGCCTCCACCCTACCGGCGCCCCCTGCTGGGCTGCGCTGTGGTGGTCTTGGGCTTGGCGAGTCTGACCCTGCTGGCGACCTGGCAGCCTCTGGCAGCTCAGAGCGGTGTGATCACCCCTTCGGCTTTGCAAAACCAGTGGCAACAACGCACAGAGCACCCATTAGCAGCCTGGACAGTCAACACCGAGAACAGCCGCCTCAGCTTTTCCGGCGAACATGATGGCGACACTTTTGAAGGTGAGTTTGGTCGCTGGGAGGCCGATATCCGGCTAGACCCAGCCCAGCCCGAGCAAGGTCGTATTTTGGCCCGCATCGACACCAGTTCCGCCCAAACCGGAGTGGGGCTACAAGAACGCACACTGCGCAAAGGGGAATGGTTCAACGTAGACCAATATCCCTACGCTTACTTCTCCTCCAGCGCAATCCGCTCCGTCGGTGGCGAGCAATGGGAGGTTGAGGGCCAGCTGGAGATCAAACAGCGCCCCATTCCCGTAAAACCGCTCAGACTCCGGCTAGGCGACAACGAACTGCAGTTAGAGGTGAATACTGAGATTCGTCGTGACGACGCCGACCTGGGCATGGGAAGCGACCCTGGCGCAGACTATGTGTCGATGACAATTCCAGTGCAGCTCACACTCAGCGCCACAGCACCCTGAGCTGTCATTCAGCTCAAGAGCCACTTCTGGCAGAGCCCCCGCCCAATATCGCAGCTAATGGCCCACGCTGTACCAACAAGGCATGACTACCCAGAATGAGAGGCAGGGCCAAGGCCACCACAGCTATATATTTGACCAGCGCTGGCCAGTCGCTCAGCGCCAGGATGCCGCCGGCCGCAATAACGATGGGATAGTGAATGAGGTAGATCCAATAGGAGGCCTCGCTCAGATACCGCCCCAAAGGACCCTGGCGGGTCATGTGAGTTTGGAACAGCCCAATCAGCCCAAAAGTGATTGTGACCGCCAATATGGCATTGCTCAGACCTGCAAGAGCGCCCATAAGCGGGTCCCATTCTCCGCCAGAGTGCAGACGGTGCAGGGTGGACCAGGCACATAAGGGCAGCACGGCCAGGCCTAGGAAAAGACCCTCCCACCAGCGATCATTCAACACCGATAGCTGGTCGCGGAAGGCAAAGTACACCCAGCCCACAACGAAAAAACTAAACACAGCTAGCTGCATGCCTAGACTCGTTCCCTGGCCAGTGCCGGTAATGTAAGCCTGGGACATACACACAGCCACCCAGCCGCTGATCACAGCGCTGCGCCATGGCCCCAGTAACGCTTTACGCCCCAGCAATGCGAGCCTTTTTCGCATAGGCGGCGAGGCCTGGTTAAAGCCGGCAATCAGCGCCTGAATTAGGGCCGAAAACACTAGCAACGAGGCCAAAAACCATAAGTGATAAGCCTTGCCCCAGCGCAACCAGCTCCAGTCGCCAACAGCTTCCAGCCCCGCCCCCAGGCTCCGGGTATCGACGATCACCTGAGCAAACTCATAAGCCGCCCGCGTCAGCGGTGTGAGCAGCACGTAGCCAAACAGCAACGGTAGAAATATCCGGGTGGCGCGGTTACGCCAAAACGTCGCAGTCCCGCGCTTGGAATACAGGGCCGCTCCGGCAAAACCCGCCGTGACAAAGAAGGCGGGCATGGCAAAGCCGTACAAAAACACGCCCAGGACATCAAAAGCCACATGCGCTTGGGGCTCCTGAAAACGGCGCGGCACCGTGGTGTAGGGCAACAGCGGATGGCCAAACATCACCACGCACATCATCGCGGTGCGCAGGCTATCGATAGCGGCATTGCGCCCGGCCAAGGGCGACCGCTCCGCAGCAGCACCCGCCTTAGAAGAGTCTAGTCTCATCGTGTTTGAGCACTCTGGCCTGTCATGCCTGCGCCAAAGCCCCGGCACAGCTGCGCCCCTGAAAGGGGCTGACACCGCCTTACCCTGCGCAGTATTCGCGTTAAGCTAGCGGCACAAATTTTGGAGCCCTCCCATGAACAACACTGGCCTCGCCCTTGCAGGCGTTGCGACGATCGCCGTCATTCTCGGCGGCATCGCATTCTTCATGCAAACCGGCGACGATGCGCCCGCCGAAACCACACCTTTGGTGACCGTTGAGCCCAGCCCTAGCCCCACGGCCAGCATTCAATATCCCATTAATACACCCACACCTGCGCCTACGCCGAGCAAGCAGCCGCAACCAATCTCGCCCAGTCAGGCTCCCCGCAGCACGCCAACACCAGTATCTCTACCACCACTGGACCAATCCGACGCTGTGCTACTGCAGGACGCCAAACCCCTGTTTGGATCCAGAGGTCTACCGGAATTTTTGATCCCGGATGCGCTGATCGAGCACCTCGTGGTTACGGTGGAAAACCTCGATGGCAATCCCATCCGCATGAGCTACCGGCCCACCAAGCATGTGCCCGGCCAACCGGCTAGCCGGCGCACCGATGGCGACGAAGCCGTGATCTACCTCACCGAGGCCAACACCCGGCGGTACACACCCTACGTGGACGCCCTAGACCGCCTGAACCCGGCCCAGACCGCGCGCCTCTATCAACGCTACTACCCATTATTTCAGCAGGCCTACAAAAATTTGGGCTACCCCAACGGGTATTTCAATGATCGCCTCGTGGCCATCATCGACCACCTTCTAGCCACGCCAACTGTGGAGTACCCCATTCAGGTTGTTCAGCCCAAAGTGCTCTACGAATTTGCCGACCCTGCCCTGGAAGAGCTGTCCTGGGGCCAAAAAACGCTCATTCGTACCGGCCCGTCCCACATGGCAACGATCAAACGTTTTCTGAAGGCTTTTCGGCGCGAGATCACAGGGCGCTAACGCCAGGACTGGCAGCAGCCGCCGCTTCAGGGGCGGCTGCGCTCCTCAAGCAATGACGCCCTTTCACGCGCATGGACGAGGCCGCAGAGGGCTTCGCATTCTCGCGCTCAAAAGCAGCCATACACCCTTAGCCGCCATCATCGCGCAAGGCCGACTCCCTCCTCGGCGTCACCCCGGCAACAGCTCAAGCTCATCCGCGCAGCCCAGAAACTCGGCCAACCACTTTTTCGCTTCTAAGCGATGCGTACCGCGGCGAGCCCCAGGTCAATGCCTCGCAGGATTGGGATGACTCGCTCTCAGGCAAACCAAACACCGCGCTGCATAATTCTTAGCCGTTAATTGCAGCCCATTAGCGCGCGGGGGCAGATTACCCGCAGAAACTCGGGGCTTGAGTAACACTTCTTGCTGATCCGCCCCGGATGTCATGTGTGGACCCTAATTTTTTGTGCGAACATTTCCACAGGGACGGAGGGCAAAACGTGAACACATTCGCTGCAAACATCGCTAGGCTGGCGGGCGCTGGGCTGATCTTTTTTTTCGCCGGCTGCGACTCTACAGATGTTTCTGCCCAGCAGTCAGACCCCAGTCCTCCACCGACGACTCCTACACCGGTACCAACGACCGCTATTCAACGCCGATCAGCGCCAGACACATTGCGGTTAACGGCCAACACGGCGACAGGTACCACTGTCAACGTAAGGGAGGCTTTTCCTGCACTGGTATTCGACCGCCCTGTGGATATGGCCCCAACGCCCTCGGAGGACCAAATTGCAGTTGTGGAGCACAGAGGAAGAGTGCTCATTTTTGATAACCGTGCGGATGTCGAATTTCACTCGGTATTCCTCAACATTGAGGACCGGGTTCTCTTTGACGAAGCTGAACGCGGCTTGGTGGGCATTGCGTTTGACCCTCAATATGCGAGCAACGGCTTCGTCTATCTGAGTTACGCGGCTGGGCCTGAGGTGGACCCCGTGCAATGCGATGACCACTGTTCGGTTGTTTCGCGCTTCAAACGCGATCCCGACGACGTTTCCAGGCTGGACCCCAGCAGCGAAGAGATCATTCTGCTGCTCAAGCAACCCGGCCAGTTCCACAATGTCGGCCAATTGAGTTTTGGTCCAGATGGCTACTTGTACATCGGCTTGGGGGACGGCTTCACCTGGTTTGGCAGTGGTTTTTCGCAGAATAGAACCAACCTCTTCGGTTCCATCCTGCGCATAGACGTCGCTCAAGGGTTGCCTTATCGCATTCCTGGGGACAACCCTTTTGTAGGGGCAGGACTAGAGCAAGCTGGCGTAGTTGGTGAGGGCCAGCCCGTACGGGAAGAAATCTGGGCTTATGGTCTGCGCAACCCTCACCGGTTCAGTATTGATGAGGTGTCCCGGACCATGTGGGTTGGAGACGTAGGCCAAGATAGCTTCGAGGAGATCAATCAGGTTATCCCCGGAGCCAACTATGGCTGGCCCAGTTTCGAGGGCACCATGCCATTGGAAGAGACTGATTTTGGTTATGACAGCAACGACCTGGTGATGCCTGTCATTCAATATGGCCGGGATGAGGGACGCTCAGTCACCGCGGGCTTCGTCTATCGCGGGAGTCGCCTACCCCATTTGTTCGGGCATTTCCTATTCGGCGACTTTATCTCCGGCAATTTATGGTCTTTCGATACGCGCAGCTCCTCGCCTCAGCATGCACTTGTTACAGATCAAGCGGGTGGTTTCAGCATGGTGGATTTCGAAGCCATCAACGATGAACCCTATTTCGTCAACTTAGGCCAAGGCATCGTTCAAACACTTGATGTTGACGACTCTTGCAGTGACGACACATGTGCGGCCATACCGCAAAAGCTGTCACAGACCGGAATATTCTCCTCACTCGCCCCGCTCAAAGCACAACCGGGAATGATTCCTTACGAGGTCAACACTGAGCTTTGGTCGGACGGCGCCGTAAAGCAACGCTGGTTTGCGATTCCGGAGCAACGGACCATCGCCTACTCCAGTGACGGTGCCTGGGTGTTCCCTGAAGGATCGGTTCTAGTGAAACATTTCGCCATGGACCTGAATCTCACCGACGAATCCAATGCTTTAACCCCACTTGAAACACGTATTCTTCTCAAACGAGTCGATGGGTGGCTTGGCTTCAGCTACGCCTGGAATGAAGAGCATACCGACGCCGAGCTTTTATCCGGGCCTCTAGCTTTGCAGCTGGCCATCACGACGGCTGAGGGGCCGACCCAGCAGACCTATGACATTCCCTCTAGGGCAGAGTGCATCAGCTGCCACAACGGCTCTACTGGATTTGCCTTGGGTTTGAAGACCGCCCAGCTGAACCGCAGCTATGACTATCCAGCGCAAACCATGAATCAACTGCTAGCGCTTTCTGAAGTCGCTTTACTCAGCCCCGCACCCGGCGCACCAGACAATCTAGCTGTGATGCCAGCCATAGACGACCCAGACTTCACTCTTGAAGATCGAGCTCGTGCATATTTAGATGCAAATTGCGCAAGCTGCCATAACCCCGATGTCCCCCTACGCTCGACCATAGACCTGCGCTATGAGGTCCCACTTGCTGAGACCAATCTCATCAACCAACCCGCAACCCTGGATGACTTTGGCATCGACGAGGCCAAACTTGTGGCGCCAGGAGTACCGGAAAACAGTGTGCTTCTCCTACGCATGCAAGCTACCGACGACCGGCGGATGCCTCCCTTGGCAAGTCATGTGATCCATACTGATGCGACACAGTTGATTGCGCAGTGGGTGATGAGCCTGCCCGATACAGCCCCTTAGTCATGGCCTTCCTGAAGGTCGTACCAATATGGGCTCACCAGTTCATAGCCTCCGCTCAGTAGGCTGTTCATGAACAGCTGAATGTGATCCTCCTTGAAATCTCTGATCAACAGCGAGCTAAAGCTCAGTGCGAGAAGTCACCGTCGACCAGAGTCGGAAGGCTAGCTAGCAGCCAGCAACGGATTATCTTCGCAACAAAGGTGCGGCGGGTTAATCGCCAAAGACGCTGTCGTTACGGCTTACTCAAAGCGTTCGCATTGCAACAGTGGATACCAATCGCATTTGGGTCAGTCACTACCTTGGCCCATGAGTGTCCCTTACGAGGAGTCCGTTGAATATACGAGCCCCTCTGCGCGAGCGCTTAGCGGCACACCCTGTGCTCACTCGCAAATGTGCGACGAACTCCACTTAAGGGGCGCTAAGCTCTCCAGGGGTAGGTCAGCTGCCGCCAGAAGCCCTCGCCCACTGGGTCTTTAACACCAAATTGCTGCGGCAGTCGCCCCCGCGGGTGGTAGAAGGTGCCGAACAGCACATCCCACACCGGCAGAAAACCCGCGAAGTTTTTGTCTTGCGCTTCCACGGCTTGAGAATGATGCCAACGATGAAACACGGGGCTGGCCAAACAGTACTGTAAGGGACCAAAGCTAAGATTGACGTTGGCATGTAAAACCACGGCATAGGTTGCCGTAAATGGCGCGAGCACCACGAACGCGGTGGGGCTAAACCCCAGTGCAATCAGGGGTGCCACGTACACCAGCTGGGCGCCGATTTCATTGAAGGGGTGGAAACGGGTGGCACTGAGCCAGTCTAAATTTTCCGAGGAGTGATGTACGGCATGCACCGGCCAAAAACCTGGCTGGTGGAATAGCCGATGCTGCCAGTAACTCAGAAAGTCTGCGACGACAAAGACGACCAACACTTGCAGCCAAAACGGCCACTGAGCCACGGGACCAAAGCCGGCCCAGTAGTTATCCAAAGGAAGGTCAGCAATGATAAATACCGGCAAGACGGCAACAAACACCACCCAAGGCGCAATACTGCGGGAGACGACGCTTTGGACGGCGTACCAAACAAGATCTGAAACAAAACCGCTTCGGAACCGGCGTGCGTCCGGATACTGGGGCCACAGCCGCTCCGCGCCCATGCACAACAGGGGCAAGATGACAAAGCCAAATAAGGCCAGTAATAGCGGCTGACTCAAGCCAAAATCCATCAACTCCTCCATCCAATCCATGTAGAAGATTGCCGCTTCAGCGCACATCTTGATATCTGCTCAAGGCAGTGCCGCGGCTCGCCATCATCATAAAGACCTGACCAAGGATTTCAGCCGCTCCCGCTACGCTCAGTGGCTCGGGATCGGCCCGCCACCAATCAATCAGTATTCCACCAAAGGCTCCCAAGATGGAGACGGGCACCAAACGGCAAAACAAAGCCCCGTGGGCAGCGGGCGAACTTGATACGCACTGGCAGATGCATCAAGGTGCGGCAGCAAGCTATGCCTGAAATACCTTTTTGGACTTGTGCACGTGGACTTGAACACCCTTAACACCAGCGTCTGGAACAACACTCTGGCCGTCTGGCTGAGCGCCGGCGGCATCACCATCAGCGCCTTTTTGGTGGTGAGCATTGTTCGACGCTTCATCATCGGGCGGCTGCGGCGTCTGGCAACCGGTTCCAGCCGCACCCTCAACCGCGGCCTAGCAGCGGTGGTAGGGCGCACCCATCAGGCGCTGCTCACACTGCCGGCCCTGTACTTGGGCACCCGCATGCTGGAACTACCCCAGGGCTTCAATCAGCTCCTCGGTGGTGCCAGTGCCATCAGCCTTTTCGCGCAAGTGGGAGTGTGGGGCACCGCCGGACTGAGCTTCTGGATCAGCGAGTCACGAGCGGAAGCGGCCAGTAACAACGAGCCCACCACGCATTTTTCGGCCATTGGCTTTGTGGGCCGTGTGGTGCTCTGGGCGGTGGTGCTACTGCTAGCACTGGATAACCTCGGCGTGGACATCACCGCTCTAGTGGCCGGCCTAGGTGTGGGCGGTATTGCCGTCGCGCTGGCGGTGCAGAACATTCTGGGCGATCTGTTTGCGTCGCTGTCCATCGTCATCGACAAGCCCTTCGAGGTTGGCGATTTCATTGTGGTCGACACCTTCTACGGCACGGTCGAAAACGTGGGGCTCAAAACCACCCGCGTGCGCAGCCTGGGGGGCGAACAGCTGGTGTTCGCCAACAGTGACCTGCTCGGCGCCCGCGTGCGCAATTACAAACGCATGCGGGAACGGCGGATTCTGTTCAAATTTGGAGTGCTGTACCAAACACCGCCGGATCTGCTGGAGCAGATCCCGGTCATGGTGCGCGAGATCATCGAAGCCATTCCAGACATCCGCTTTGATCGCGCGCACTTCTTCGCCTTTGGCGAATCCTCATATGACTTCGAGGTGGTGTACTGGATGCAGACCCCCGAATACAACCTCTACATGGATACCCAGCAAAGCATCAACCTGGCCCTGGTTCGGCGCTTTGCCGAAGCCGGCATCGACTTCGCCTACCCCACGCGGACGCTGTTTGTGGAGAAAATGCCAGGATCAGACAGCCCGGAGAGCTAAGCCTCACTGTGACAGGCGTTCAACTGGGCCGCGCGAGTCCAGCCAGAGTGATGCCACACAGCCGAATCAAATCCTGGGGCGCCAACTCCAACTCCAGTCCGCGCCGGCCGGCGCTGACATACACCAGAGAATGCGCGGCCAGGCTCTGATCGGCGAATGTCGCCAATCGCCGGCGCTGCCCCAGGGGACTGATCCCGCCCAGCACATAGCCAGTGGCGGCTTGTGCCTCCTGCGCTGCGGCCATCACCGCTTTTTTGGCCCCCGCTGCCGCGGCCAGGGATTTGAGCTGCAGTTCGGCCTGAATGGGAACGATGGCCACCACCAGCGACCCGTTATCAAGCTTGGCCACCAAAGTCTTGAAGATGGCCTGCATGGGCACGCCGAGGGAGTCGGCCAGGCGCTGCTGCCGCTGCGGGCCTTCGTAGCTGGCCACTTCCAGCACACGATGGGACACAGCGGCCTGCTCCAGTGCGAGCACGGCTGGCGTCATGGTTGCGCGCCCAGGCGACAAGAATTCATGAGCACCACCTAAGGTGGCGTCGCTGCTGTAGGGGTGGAGGGAGCACGCCGCAATAGGCCAATCCCTACGCCTACAAACCACGCGATTTGGCCCAGACCAAACACCGCACCCAAGGCCTGGAGTGCGGGGATCACGGTCAGAATGCCGGCCACACCCACCAGGATGCCGACGATATTCAGCCACGGCGGCAGAAGCTCACGCGCCTTAGCCGCGGCTACGCTGAGTAGCAGCAACCACAGCCCACCGACCACCTCAACGCCGCCGCCCAAGCCATCTTGGACGATGGCGATGGTGCTCCAAAGCTGCGTAGCCGCCTCGGGATCGTCGGCGAAGCGACCTGCCACAGCGGGTAGCGCCACACTGACCAGCATCCCGCTGGCAATCACCAGCCCGGCCCAAATCATTCCCAGCGGTGTGGCTACCGCCATCAGCAGTGACTGCGGTTGCGCGAGCAAGCGATGCAGGGCCGCCGCCAACACCACCAGCACCACACCAAACACCACATAGATCACCAGATTCCACAGCTGGAACAGGGCCGCCCGCTGCAGCACGAATTCCAGCTTGTCCTGCGGCAACCAGCCCGCGGTATCGCCAGGGTTCATCACGCTCGCGAGCATGGCAAAGCCAAAGACGTAGCACAGCCCCAAAACCGAGGCCGCAATTCCGGCTGCGCGCATGTCATTTTTCATAGGGCTGCGTTCCTCTTCGGTGGGTAGGGAGCCGGGGACTGAAGCCTATGGCTTGATGGCATTGAGGGTATAAGCCCAGCGCCAACCTTGCTTGGCCTGCGGCTCAAAGCCGAAGGCTTGGAGCTGGGACGCGATATCGGCGGCATGCTCAAAGTCGGGATCAGGGTGATGCTCGGTAATCGAGAGCACACCACCGGGCTTGAGCACCCGCGCCGCTTCGCGCACGAACGAGTCGCGCCCAGCAATCTCGCCAAATACCGTCACCATGTAGATGGCATCAAAGCTGGCATCGGCAAAAGGCAGGACGGCCCCATCCGAGAGCTGGGTAGCAAAGTTGCTCAAGCCCGCCGCACTGAGCTTTTGGGCGCACTTGTCCAGCATGCCCTGCTGAATATCAAGCAAAGTGAGCTGCCCCTGGGGAATACGCTTAGCCACTTCCAGGCTGTAATAGCCAGACCCCGGCCCCACCTCCAGCACTTGGGCATCAGCCGAGATCGGCAAGCGCTTGGCCACGGTTTTGGCCGACATAATCAGCCCCCGCCCTGGCAAATCCAGAATCCAACTCAACTGATGCGGGAACACCCCACGCCCTAATGCACGGGACCACAGCCCCAGTTGTTCCGCAAGCTTCATTACCCCTCCTGCAGCAATCACAAGAGGACTATGACGCAATCGCCAACGAAACGCTGAGTCACGATGCTCAGCGGGCGCGTGTTCGCTTCTGGAATTTGCCCACAGCCAAGTCGTAAGCCCCTTCCAGCAAAGGCCGCAGCGAAGCCACCGTCTGCGCGCTGGGGTTCAGCACGCAGACCCAGGACATCCAGCCATACACCGGATGCGGCATGAGCTGATCGAGGGCGGTGAAATCATGCCCCGTAGCGACCACGCCGCCGGCGGCCGGGCGCGCTGGCTGCGGGCCAAACAGCTCCCGATAGGCGGACTTGCCCACCCCCAGGTTCAACCGAAACACCCCAGGACGCGACAGCGCCGATGCACGGTCGTTATCGCCGTCCTGGTTCTTGAGGGTGGCGAAGTACACCCCCCGCGGGAGTTGCTGACCGGGGTTGTAGAAGAACGCGGTCTCGCCCCAGGTCTGCACCGCATGAACATCAGCGAAGCGGTGCAGGATGCCGTCAGCAATCTCTGCCTGATTCATGAGTCCGCCTCCTAGCTCGATGCAGGCCCCGGTGATTTACTGCGCCGCCGCCGGCGGAGACACAGCACGCCGCCGCCAGAGATACACCGCCCCACACACGGCTGCGCCGAGAATCAAGGTGTTGGAGAGAATGCCGTCAAAGGTGTAGTGCGGATGGCTGCTAAAGGCCAAATGCAGCCCGGCGTGCACCACCAAAAAGGCCGAAATCCAAAACTGCGCCGCGATGGCCTTACCCGGCACATGACTGGTCAACCAACCCAGTACAAAAGCAAACAGCGGCACATGCAAAACCACGAAGGCGACCCGCCCCACCTCCGGCGACAACCAGCTCGTAAGAGGCAGCACCCGCCATTCGCTGTGGGTCATGGCGTCTAGCTCATGGGTGAACAACAGGCTAACGCCCAGCAGAAATATGGCCCGAAGCCAGAATGGTTGCTCTTCACCACGCATTGCGCTCGCTACCCCTCAACAATTTCTGTGTCTCAACCCACAGGCCATAATCGCATGATTGGGATGCGTATACCTTGCTTGGCAACAGCTAGGACTCCCTGAGCGGGCACTCCACAAGCGACAATCTCGGGACGGCTAAGACTTAATCTACTGAATTGGTGGGCTGCTCCGTGGTGAAGGCTGGGATGAGGTAATCCTTCATCAACAGGAATGGCTGATATTGCTTGGGGCTGTTGTACGCAGAGCCTGTGAACACTCCCAGAAGACCAGCATGCGGGACGGCGATCAGATACTGGCCGCCGTTTCCACGCGACTGAAACGACCGGACGAGGCCACTATCGACCGGCTCCTGCCACCACAGATAGCCCATATACGGCCCGGTTTGCGGTGCCTGCGGAATCCGAACTCGGGGCGTAATCGACTCAGCCACCCACTCTTCAGACACGATTCTCTGATCACCCCATACACCGCCGTTCATCATTAATAACCCGAGCTTGGCAAAATCCACCGGGCGAATCTTGAGATGTCCGCCGGCATCAGCCTCGGCAGCAGGCGTGGCTGCAAAGGAGTAATCGAGGATCCCTAAAGGTTCAAACAAGTAGCGATGGGCGAACTCGGCATAGGGCATGCCCGTAGCCCGCGCAAGAAGCTCCCCGAGCAGCACCACCCCCGCTGTGGAGTAGCTGAAGCGTTCGCCGGGTGCATGCACTGGTTCAAGGTCAAAAAAGAAGTCGATCCACGAGTCCGTTTTATACATTCGCTCCTCATTCCCTGGCGACTTCGCGTCCCAGTCATTTGCATTAAGGCCCGAGCGCATCGTCAGCAGGTCGACGATGCGGATGGGCGCAAACTCAGGGTGGGTGGCCTGTCGCTCGGGGAAGTAGCTCAGAATCGACTCATTCACACTCTGGATCAAGCCCTGATCGATGGCGATACCCACGAGGAGACCGGTGATGGCCTTGGTGGATGAACGGATGTCATGGAGCTTGTCGCGGTCGTACCCGTTGCCGTAACGCTCAAGCACCATGTGGCCATCTTTGAAGACCAGCATTGCATCAATCTTCTCGTTTGCCGGAGCATCCAGTAGGGCCTGAATCCGTTTGGCATCTGCACCCACCGACATCAGTGCCTGTTGTTCAGCATCTGACAAAGGCGCCAAGTGCGTCGCACAAGCACTCAGGTGCAATGTGGCCAGTAACGCCATGGCGATGACCACGCCGCGGCCCCAATGCCCTTGCAAGTGATGGAATGTCATGGAGACACCTATTGTTCTAAGGCTACAAAGTCGGAGCCGTTCAGGGATGTGAGACCTGTGATGCTGTGCGCACCCCGATGGGTACTACTCCAGGTCTTCAGGTCCATTTGGCAATCTCATGCCCCAGAGACACCAAACGAAGATGGCTGCCAACACCGCGTCGCCGGACCCAATGAACACCACCAAACCTGAAACGTATCCAAACGCCCACAACGAAGCAATCGCCACGAAAGCGGCAGCCTTCCCTATCGCTGCAAACACAACAAAGGGCTTTACCACGGGCCGGTTGGCAGCTAACCAAGCGTAGGCACCAGCGAACAGCAAGACGAAAAGCCCAGTGAAGGTCCGGTAGATCATGGGAACTTCAGCTGGCAGACCGAGGCCTTGCCCAGCCGACGAACCTGGAAATGCAAATAGCAGTGCGCCAAGCACATTGAACAAGGCTGCGCACCACAGCCCTGCTCTCAAGATTTTTTCATGGCTCATTAAGTGACGACTCGCATAAAAGAACACCCCCTCTCAACCAAAACCAAGCCGGCCCTCACCGTGTCGCGCGGGCCGTCGACGACCAACACCTCCAAGCCTAGTTCTTTGTCATGTCCTGCTGCTATCACCCACCACACACGCGACGACGACATCGATTGCGGAGAGTGGGGCATCAGGCTTCAGGGCCGCATCAAAAGATCGTAGCGTGGCGGCGTCATTCTCATGCAGCCACGCAAAGGCTTTCTTGGGGCCCTCAAACCACAGCCCACGTAGGTGGAAATAGTCTTCGAGCAAGGCGGTGAGCAACCACGCGCGCCGGTAGTTGCCCTCCACATCTCCGCGTTGGGCCCGCGCGAGCATTTTCTTGGCCCAAACTCTTCTTGCGGTGATTTCGTCAGGGGGCAATGGTGTGGGGCCCGCTGCGTATCGGGCATCCAGACGCTGAAGAAACGCCTCGGCCGAGTCTGCTATCTGCACCAGCACCTTGGCACCACGAAAGCGCAGATGCTCGTCATCGGGGCTGGCCAACACACTCTCGGGGTACACAAAGGCATCGACGAATACGCCTTGATGGAGCTCTGCAATACGAGTTATCGAGTCCACTGGCGCGAAGGCTGCGATATCTAAGTCGCTATCGGCATTGGCCGAACCGTCCGCCATCGACCCATAGAGAAGGACCGTGTGCGCTGCGTACTCGCGCTTTAAACGCTCGCAGACAGCTTCGAGTACGCTAGCCATCTCCATGTTTGCCATTCCTCAGTGATTTTTCGACAGGTTAAGTTCAACCGTCGGTCTGATGCAGTTGCAGGCACGTGAATAGGAGTACAGCCCATTTTTTACTGGCTCAAGGCCCTGCTGGGGGAGTCCATATACGATCTGTTAGGCGCTCGCCTCAGGGTCACTCCCACTTTCCGGCTTGACAGTCCATGGCACCAACTGACCTGAAAAATCAAGCTCCTCAACTTGCCTTCGGAGCTGTTCAATTGTGTTTTGAAGATCTTCGATTCCCTGAAACACTGGGCCAGTAGGCTGGCCAGGCAATCCACCGGGGTGAGGTGGGTCGTTGGGGTTTGGGAAGTATCCAGGTATGTTCACAGTAGCTACGGGTGTGGTAAACCCGGGTGGAAGCGCTGCTCCACTGCCTCCACCGCCGCCAAATTGCGCCGAAGATGCCGCTACGGGAAGCGGTTTAAACACCAATGTCACAGCATGCTGCTGCTTCGCGTTGGTTTCACCACCTGCCTCAACAAGAAATTTGAACTTCGCTCCCGCCTTTGCCTCTAGATGAAATGCTGCATCGAGCCTGACCTCCATCAGTTCAAAAAATGGCCTGTCTGCCGAAGACTCCGAAGCCTCAACAAGCTCATTTTTTACGCCAAGAATAAACTCCTTAAGGCTGATTTTCCCTTTCAAGGTACTCCCTCCATTCTGCGACACATAACGCGAAACGGGGTACGTCCCCATTTTTAAGACGTCCCCATTTTTCACGCACCCCACGTGAAATTGATTTCAGCGGACTTGTTTTGATCTGAAGCTATGACTATTTGTCTCGGTCTGTATACCGTTGCTGCCTCCAAAACGTGCTTCTCAAAGGTGAATTCGCCTAGCTGCCCCAAACTCGGCACCGCGCATCCGGGATACAGGGAAAGAAATATATCTATTCCTCGGAGATGAAAGTAGAAGCCTGCAATTTTTCCGTCCTTTTGAATGGGCGCTATCGCTATTGCACCTGGGTTCACCATTCTAGCGCCCCGTGAGCACAACAAGTACGCGCCCATGTGATGCGAAAACGGCATATCTCCAAAAACAACGGCTAGTAGATAAGGCGACGGCCATCCTGGCTCTGACTCGGACATCCCTACTCCAATCTCCTGATTCCCTCCGAAGCTTACATTTATTGCTACTTTCAGTAGCCAACGCTCAAACAAAAAGCCAGATATTGGACGATCATTGAGGCCGTCCTTAACTTCAAAATGCCCGAGGGATTGAAAGTAGCGGAGCGCGTATATCCCTTCATCATCCACCGGAGACAGGCCGTTGTTATGCACTCCGCACAGAATCTTGGAGGCATTGCTGGCCAAACTTACTTTCGTCGGCTCATCAGCACACCACTCAAAACCCTGCACTGAAATGTATTGCTCATCAAATGCACCTTGCGATATGAAATGTTCACGTGACATTCCTCTACCACAATCACCTCGAGATTTTGCCCAGCATTGTTTTGGCACTGACCCAACCCAATGTTGCCTAAGAACTATTGGACGGACTATGGCCGCCTAAATACCCACGCCCCGACCGCCTATGCACCTGAAGCACCATGGCAAAGGCCTTAGTGACCGTGCTTGCGGTGCGCATACACGGCCAAGCCGATGGGTTTAGACGGCGATTATCGGTATAGCAAGCGGGCAGAGTCCGTCTAGTCCCGGTTGGCGGGCTAGCAGTGTCTGTCCTGCGGTGGCTTCGTCGTTGATAGATGGTCAAGCTCCCCTCCCATAGGCGGCCATGTCCAATACACAGCCCAAACTGCTTGATCAGCTCCGTGCTCAGATTGGCTACAGCATTATTCGTATCGCAGCGAGCAAATCTATGTGCTCTGGGTAAAGCAATTTATCCGGCTTCACGGCTGCAAGCACCCCCTAAAGATGGGAAAAGGCGAAATCGAAGCCTGTGGGAGCTTCCGACCCACTGGCACTCAGCGCGGGCTCTTGCCATTTCCAGATTTTTCCGGCCCGCCCTCAGGGGGGTGGTACTCAATCACGTCGTCATTGCTGGGTGGGGCTTGTTCCACCACGCTGATGTAATCACCCTCAATCACCACTACCTCATAGTCGGGGTATTGCTTGGCCATGAAGGCTTCTACGCGGCGGGCTAGGCGGCGGCGGATGCCGCTGAAGATCAGCACCAGGGCGATGGCATCGGAGAAAAAGCCGGGGAGCACCAGCAGCAGCCCGGCAATGAACACAATCAGGGCATCGAGCATGGCGGCCGCTGGGAGCTGGTTGTTCTGCATGGCCTGTTGGATGTTGGCCACGGTGCGAAAGCCTTGGCTTTGCATCAGGCGACTACCAATGATGGCCACCAGAATGAGCAGGCCGAAGACGGCCAGGCCGCCTATATATTGGCTTGCCAGATGAATACTCCAGAATTCGGCAAATAACCAGGCAAGAAACAGCAAGAAACGCAAGGGGGGCTCCGGGCAGCAAACAGTGATCTGGTTCAGAATCCTGCCTGACTTCGCCCCTGCATCACAAAATGATTGAACTGCCTTTTGCCCACGGCGGCCCTGCTCTCACCGGCCTGCTGCGTGCCAGCCCGGAGGATTTTGTGGTGGTGGAAGATCTGGGCTTTGCGCCCAATGGCGAGGGTGAGCATGTGTTTGTGCGCCTGCGCAAGCGCGGCATCAATTCCGATTGGCTGGCCGGTCGGCTGGCCGAGTTTGCCGGTGTGCCCCGCAATGCGGTGAGCTATGCGGGCATGAAGGACCGTCACGCGGTCACCACTCAAACCTTCTCCGTACAAATTCCCGGAGCCGAGGGGCCAGATTGGAGCCAGTTCCCCGAGGAGGGCGTCGAGGTGCTGGATGTGAGCCGCAACCTGCGCAAGCTGCGCCGAGGCGCGCTGGCCGGCAACGCCTTTGTGATTACCCTGCGCGAGGTGCAAGGCGACGCCGCAGCCGCCGAGACCTGCTTACAGGCCATCGCCCAGCAGGGCGTGCCCAATTACTTTGGCGAGCAACGCTTTGGCCGCGAGGGCAAGAACACCCAGCGAGCCCTGGATTTTTTTGCAGGCAGGCGCACCCCGCGCAAGCAGCAGGGCCTGCTGATTTCCGCGGCCCGCTCGCAGATTTTCAACATGGTCTTGGCCGCACGCGTGGAGGCCGGCAACTGGCATCAGGTTCTGCCCGGCGAGGTTTGTAGTCTGGCGGGCTCTCGCTCCTGGTTTGTGGCCGAGGACAATCTGGCGGCGCTGCAGAAACGCGCCGACGATTGGGATATTCACCCTTCCGGCCCACTCTGGGGCAGCGATACTCTGCCAACTCAAGGCCCAACCGCCGAGTTGGAACAAACTGCTGCCAGCCAAGACCCTGCGCTCAAAGAGGGCCTGGAGAAGCAGCGGCTGGATCATGACCGCCGTCCCCTACGGCTGCGACCCACGGAGCTGAAATGGGAATGGCCAGATGCGCATTCATTACAACTGCGCTTTGCTCTAGATGCGGGTAGCTACGCCACCGCGATTCTGCGCGAGCTGGTGGATTGGCATGCGCCTTCTTCGCCAAGCCATACCCGAGCCCGTTAATAGCTCTGGGGCTTAGCGCGCTCATAGAACCAGCTCAAGGCGTCCGCTGCGACCTGCGGCCACGCGACTTCGGCCTGGTAGGTATGGCTCAGGCCCTGATAAATATGCACAGGACTCCCTAAGGCCTGCGCGGCCCGGGTAACCTCAGCCGCGGGAATGATGTGGTCACCCTGCGCCCCCACAAAAAGAATGCTGTCGGGGTTGAGCGTATCGCCACTGAGTTTGGGCGGCTTTAGCAGACGGCTGAGCACGCGCAAAGATTCGGACTGCAACTGCGAGGTAATAGCCAGGCTGCGCTGCGGGCAGCAGGTATCCGAATAAATGCCCATGGGCGGCTTTGCGAAACGCGTGAGACGGGCGTCGCTTGCGGCCGCAGCGAATTTGACCACGCTGAGCGGTGAGCGCCGCGCCAGCATCTGCAGACTACGCCGCATTCCCAAAGGGGAGGCCGGCGATAACAACACCATGGCCGCAACAGGGATCCGCGCCGCCGCATGCAGGGCGAGCAACCCGCCCAGAGAATGGGCCACAACGTGTACCGGCCCGAGCTGGGCGGCGTCTTGGAATACCTGCTGGCAATCATCCAGGTAGTCCTCAAAACTCGCCCTATTACGTTGCCACCAGGGTGCTCCATGCCCGCGAAAACTGGGGCTGAGAACGGGATGGCCGGCCTGGGCAAACGCGTGGGCGAAGTTGTCCTTCCAAATCCACCCTCCGCTCAACGCACCGGGAACAAGCACAATGGGGGAGGACTCGGGGTGGCTCACGGGCCTTCTCCGTTGGACACCAACTCCCGCACCACAATGTCGAGCACAGCTGCGTTCAGACCCAGGCCTAGATGAGCGGCATCAACATAGTGATAACGCGTATTCGCCTGCTGGGGACACACCGCTGCGGACAGGTCCACCACGCCATCGGTGGGGCTGACAATGGCCGACACTGGGCATGGCAGAGGCTTGCGGTTGCGTTGATCGACCTGCGCTTCAATCCAATCCAAGTTCAGGCCTCTGCGCTGGAGGGTTGCGGCCGCGCGGGTGTATTTCGGCCCCCCAATGACCGGAGACCCCAAGGTCACCACCTGATCCACCACCCCCGGTAGATCCCTGGCGACTTCGCGGGCAATGGTGCCCCCCAGGCTCCATCCCACTAACGACACCGGAGCCCCCTCGGCATCCACCAGATCGCGAACGCTTTGCACCATGAGGTCGCAGAGCCATGGCACACCAGCCTCGCCGCGGTAAGGGCCGGCATAGCTCAGCCCCCAACTCACATCTTGGAGGCGATGGGGTCGATCTAAACCGGCGAGATTCCGTCCCAGCCCCCACCCGCGGCTATCAAAACCATAGCGGCGCAGATAGTGGCGTAGCGGCCACATGGAACGATCGTCGGCACCGAAGCCGGGTAGCACCACCACGGTTCGCCCCTGCCCTAAGGTCTGGGGACGCCGCCAGTAGGTCGATGCCAAGGTGCGCGGCAAACGGGCCAGATCACCCAGAGCGCGTAGCTCCAACCAGGTGAGGCTCGGTGGCGGAGTCGTGCGCCGGGTCAGCGCAGCGCCGCTCATGCGCCACGCTCCGCCGCACTGCTGACCTGCTGGGCAATCGCCACTGGGTCCAGGTTGCGCAGATGCTGTGTCATGCGACGCATGTCCTGCCCAATTCGGTTCACCGCCTCATCGTCAAAGGGCGCCAGCTGTTGCTCGATGAAGGCTGCGGCCGCGCGGCGCGCCAGGTCCAAAGTGTGCTGACCGGTTGCGCTCAACGAGCACACCATAGACCGCCCATCCTGCGCGTGTGGCCGGCGTTCTATCAGACCCGCGGACTCCAGACGGCTTAACACACCGGTAACGTTGCCCTTGGTCACCAGCAGACGCTGCGCAATATGCTTGGGCGTTGCCTGGGCTTGCAGTGCGTCAACCGCCAACAGCACGTCGAACTGTGGGGCCGTGAGCCCAAACTCCTCCAACATCTGGCTGTATTTGCGCGTACACGACTGGTAGGCCACAACCACGGCCATCCAGGATTGCAATCTCAGGCTCATCTCAGCGATCGAAGCTCATGAAGTTTAAGCATAAACCATATTAGTTTATGCGTAAACCATTTGACCGAAGCTGCAGGATTTTAGCGAGCCCTAGCGGGCCGCCCATAAAGCCTTCGGCTATGCCTGCCCTGGGTCGATTTATGGCCTCAACAGCGTGCTGGACAGCACAGGGGGTGGCGGTGTTGTGTAGTCATCAGCGAGTTCTTCGAAGGCACGGTACTCAACGGCATCCAAGCGGCCATCATCGTCGCGGTCCTGGCTGTGCCAGAGCAAACGCATTTTTTGCTGCCCTTCTATGCCCGCCTCAAGCTCCGTCAACACACCATCATGATTCCTGTCCAGCACCTCGAAGCGTGCATCACGCGGGTTCACCTCAGCGGATACGGGTGCAATGGCCATGCTGAGAAAACCCACGCAAAGGCCAATCCACCCCTCCATAATCTTCATCAGAAAACGACTCATTGTTGTGCTTGCCCCCACCATACACGCCCACCGGTTCTCGTCACGAGACTCTGCCGCGGTAGAGGCCAAGCTGGCATCATGCGTGCGAGTCACCAGAAACACACCAGGCGCACCCGGCAGTGTGAGTGCGTGGAGATCAGGGCGCAGAGCCCGTGAGGGGTAGGACGAGCATGATTGGAACGGGTATTGGTTGGCTCAATCTTCTGGCCTGCATCGCTTTACTGCGTTATGCGCGCGAGCCGTTGCTGCCCGTCGCCATTGCATTAGTGCTCACCCTCTTGCTGGCACCGTTGGTCACCGCCATGACGCGTTGGCGCATTCCGCGTTTGGCGGCCGCCCTCGGTGTCACTCTATGTTTCGGCGCCGGTATCTTGGTGGTGGCGGCCAATGTGATCAGCCCATTGGAACGCTGGTCGGCAGAGGTTCCCAAAGCCTTGGCCATCTTGCAGCAGGAGGGCGGTGGCTTGAGCGAGCGCCTGCAACGCTTCAGTGATACTTCTGCTCAGGTCGAGGCTATTGCCAATGAAGTCAGCGGTGAGCGTGACCAGCCCGTTCGCGTAAAGGTGGAGCAAAGTAACGCCACCGCGCGGGCCGCGAGTGCTGCTATGGACGTGGCCTATGCCTTTTTTATCAGCCTTTTGTGTCTGTTCTTCATGCTCACCACCGGCCCGCAGCTTGTGCGACGCGCGGTGCGTCTCGCAGGTACGGCCGAGGCGCAGCGACGCTGGATCAGCGTGGTGCGCGAAGTGCAACGCGGGTATACCCGCTACCTGGTCACTGTCAGCCTGATCAATGTCGGGCTGGGGTTGGTGACCGGCACCATGCTCAGCCTGATGCAGGTTCCAGACGCTTGGCTCTGGGGACTACTGGCGGGCGGCCTG
The DNA here is from genome assembly GCA_019192445.1 of Oceanococcus sp. HetDA_MAG_MS8. Taxonomy (NCBI): domain Bacteria; kingdom Pseudomonadati; phylum Pseudomonadota; class Gammaproteobacteria; order Chromatiales; family Oceanococcaceae; genus Oceanococcus; species Oceanococcus sp. HetDA_MAG_MS8. The sequence continues at coordinate 208,859 of JAHCMK010000003.1, read as the reverse complement.
AACTTTATCCCTTACCTAGGCACGGTCGTCAGTACCCTTGCGATTACTATCGCCGCCACGGTGTCCCATCAGGAACTGCTCTGGATGATGCTGCCAGGGCTGAGCTATCTGCTTATTAACGGTATCGAAGCCAACTTACTCACACCGTCGCTTTTGGGCGAGCGGCTGTCTCTGAATCCGATGTTTGTTTTGCTGTCCATCGTCTTCATGGGCTGGCTGTGGGGCATCGGCGGCATGTTTGTGGCCGTTCCAGCACTGGTGGTGTTGAAGGTCAGCATGACCGAACTCAACCCCTCACCCCGCGCCTGGCATCAGATTCTTGCGGGGTAAATGCCGCAGCTCAGCTCTTGAGCCTTCAGAACTGTCTGTTCATGCAGACAGTTCCCATTGACGCGGCAAGCTGCCACCCACAAGAGCCGCAGTATTGTCGCCATTTTGCGACATTCTCTTGAAGCTCAGCGCTGCTCACGCAGCCCGCCCGGACCGACTCTAACTGGCCACGAATGAGCCGTAGACCACTGTCTTAGCTGGATTTTTCTGGATAAACGCCCGCTTATCCGGCAGGTCTTTCAACCCTGATCAGCCAAAAACGAGTTGGCATAGGCTTTGCCCCATCAGCAGTGAACTCACAAAAAAGGAGTGTCACATGCTTCGTTTGGCCTTGATGTTTCTAGTCGTTGCATTAATTGCTGGCTTCTTCGGATTCACTGGAGTGGCCGCGGTAGCCACCGAATTCGCCCAAATTTTGTTCTTTGTATTTTTGGTGCTGTTCGCAGTGTTCATGGTGGCCAATGCCTTTTCCGGGCGTAGACCGCCTGTCTAGGCCACGCCTTTGCGAAGGCTCATCAAACGCAGAAGACCTGTAACAACGCCCTGAGTCGGCAAACGCGGTAACACCCGTGTTGACCACAGGGACATCCACAACCTTTATCTGAAGAAACTTTAGGAGAGAACACATGAATAACCTTAAACCCGTTGTCGTCGGCGCCGCTATTGCAGCCGCTGCTTTTGGCCTTTATGCCTGGATGGATGATCCAGACCCCGTAGAGGAGTTTCAACAAAGTGTTGAAGAAGGCGTGGAAGAAGTCGGCGACGAAATCGACGACGCCCAATAAGCTGCGAAACTAATTGAAGGAGGATCACGCTGATGAACACATTCAAGCGCCTAGTCAAGAGCGGTGGCATTGCTGTCATCGCTGTCAGCTCCCTCGTTGCTCTGAGCGGATGCCAGGGAGATGACCAAGCCACATGTGCGGATTGCGGCACCGTTTCCGACATCAGTAGTCGCGAAGTCAAAGGGGAAGCATCCGCTGCCGCCGCCATTGCAGGCGCAGTCATCGGAGGTGTTGTGGGCAATCAAGTTGGCTCGGGGAGCGGCCAAGATGCGGCCACGGCCGTAGGCGCTGTCGGTGGTGCGGCTGCAGCTTCGGAAGTTGAGCGTCAACGAAACGCTCAGACTGTGTACGAGGTGGAGATTGACTTGGCGAATGGCCAATCACGCACCATCACAGTTGCTGACCTCAGCGGCCTGCAAGAAGGTGACTCGGTACGCGTGATTGGAGATGAAATCCAACCCCTCTGACATCGCCCGATGATGGACCTATGCTGGGCCTATCAGGTGCTCTAGTACGCTCACCATGAGCTCAGCACCACACCGGCTTTGGACGCGCGCCAAAGCCGGTTTTTTTTGTGTCTGCCCCCCAGGTTGAGGCCCTGTACAGCTCGGTGCGGTTGGCCAGCCATAGTCCACCGTTACCGTAGCGATCAAGGAACAAAGGCCTCCCCTCCATGCATGGGAAACTACGTCCTCAGAAACCTTCGGCGACCGCAGCTTCGTTGCGGGCTGAGCACTCGCAATGGCCAACCTCGCGCAGAAGTTCTGCGAGGAGTTGGCCCCAATCCGAGGACTAAGCACGCGGCCATAACCCTGCAGGGCCTGTAGCATCCTAGAAAGCTTGCGCTCCAGCGCCTGAATGGCCCGATCCGCCCTCGCGCTTGGTGGGGAAGGACTTTCAATCGTGTAACAAAAGGCGCTTCGCGATTTACCGAAGTAGTTAGGGAAATGCTGAAGAAATCAGCACGTGAAGCCAGTGGCTCGCCGCAGGAGCACAGACCGGATTGAACCGGATCACAGCGGCGTGTAACCCGCAGGGGTGAGCCGGATGGACGCGGAGAACAAGCCTCAGCAAATGGACCATTATTAAGGCCTGGGACCAATCGGTAGGACAGCTGATTGCGACGGCGCAGTACATAACAAGCTCAGGCCTGAGTGAGCCGCTGCCAATCGATAACCACGTCAATCCACGCTTCACTGTGCGAAGAACCAAAAAAAGCCCCGCTTCGTCTTGGCGAAACGGGGCTTACCGTAGGGACACTGCTGGCCACAGATCGCGTCGCAGCAGCTGCGATCCTGCGATGGTTAAGGGCTCACTCTAGGGAGAGAGACTTGAGCCGAAGTAACAGCCGGCATTTCCCTACACACCTCAGTAGGCTCTTGGAGACCTGGGACTTGGGGATTACCGTACTGAGGTGAGGACCGGATCCGGCGCTGGCAGATCTGCCAGCTCACCGCTTAAAAAGTTGAACTCCACGCGCCGATTCGCCGCATAAGACTGTTCATCGTCAGCGCCAACGACCACCGGTTTCTCTTCGCCGTAGCTCACTACGGCAATCTGCGCAGGGGCAACACCCTGCAAGCGTAGAGCCTGTTCGATGACCTTGGCACGTCGCTCGCCCAGGGCCATGTTGTACTCGCGGGTACCCCGCTCATCGGCATGCCCTTCCAAGCGAAGGCGTAGCTCAGGGTCCGTCAGCAAATAGCGGGCGTGGGCTGCGACCCGTTGCCGCGCTTCAGGCGAAAGGGTGGCACGATCAAACTCGAAATACACCACACGCTGGTCGGCCGCCGCATCTCGCGCTTCCTGCTGCTGCGCCTCCAGGCGCTCCCGCTCCTGCAAAGCAAAACCCTGCTGGGAGCTTTGCGCCGCCGGGTTTGGCGTGGGCGCGGGCTCTGCCGACACGCTGGTGTTCTTGGGGTTACTACTACAGGCGGCCAGGGCGGTCGCAGCCAGTATCGTGGCCGCAAAATTCAAGCCTGCATTCGGGGTGGTTTTCATACTGTCCTCCTAAATCCGTACGGGGTCCCCGCACGGTTCTTCATGCGGGATGGGCGGGTTTCAGAAGCCGTGGCGGATGCCAAGCTCCATACGGTCGTCATCTCCGGTTTGCACGGCGCCCTGCAACCAGAGCTGAGCATTGATCGCCGCTAGGCCGGCTACGCGCAAGGAGGTGCTTTCGTCCTCGAACACGTCGACAAAGCGAATCTCCGGATTGACCTCGAACTGCCCGCTGGTGCTTTGCCAGCGCAGTCCGCCACGCAAGCCCAGGCCGGTATCATCGGCGCGGCCTACTTCAATACTTTCCATGGTCGCGCCAGCGGTCCAGTCCAGCTGGGGTGACAGTGGGGCATGGAATTGGCCACCAAAGCTCAGCTGGTTGAACTCATCGGCATCGGCGTATTCGGCAATGAGGTTGAATTGCGGCGCCAGGGGAATCCAGCCACCGATTCGAATTCCGCCCTCATCTTCGGCGCCGTTATCAATGCTGACGTAGCCCCCTTCAATGAAGGAGTAATCGTGCGCCAACGCGGCCAGCGGGAGGGCGGCTAGGGTCAGTAGGCTGCGGGATAGGCGCTGCTGTGTCCTGTACATCGGTTCGTCCTTTTTGTGTTTATGGCGAAAACAACGGCTAGACGAGCCCGCTTTGGCGCAGGCATCGTCACAGCCAGTCGCCAGACTCAGGGCAGCAAGCATGCCAATTCATTTTTTGTCTTTTATTTCAGATTCTTACGAAAGATCACAGGTGGATCACACGTCGATGAGAACCCAGGCAAACCGAGTCCTGTCTGCCATTAGATACAGTTTCGAAAAATCTCAGCTGTAGACGGCACCCGCATGGCCCCATAAGCAGATCTCTCAAGCCGCTACTTTTTGAAGCCAAAACCCACGTTGGAAGGGCGTTTCGATAGGGTGAGGCCTATAGTTTAGGTCGGGTGAGACCTCCCTACCCTTCGCGGAGAACCTGCGGCACATTGCTATCAACCCGGGCCTAGGCTGTCTGCTTTTTGCGACGCTACCAGCCAATCTATGCTGGCTGCCCTTTGCCAGCCGCGGCTTTACGGTCAGTGCGGAAAAGCATGACTGAAGCCAAGTCGGTCAAGACTCAGTCAGGGCCATATGATCTCTAGCCTCAGCGCGAGCCGGGGCTTTGCCCGCCCAACCATTGTTGCAGCGGAGTTACGGCCGCCCAGGCGGCATGGCCAGCATCATTGCTGTGAATGAAGTCGCCGCTGTTGTATTGGGGCAGCATAGTGAGCCCGCCGGGCGCTTCGATTTGGGCATTCCAATCCACCACGCCGTCGCAGGCCCCGCTACTCAATATCCAATCGTTGAGCTTGGCACGCTCACCGTTCAGGCTGGCTTGGAGGGAGTTGGCACCGGGTAGCCAGGTGGGGCAAAACACTTTCACCCCCCGGCTATGGGCCTCGGCCAACAAGGTTTGGTAGCGGTCGATGACCACATCGGCGGGGTCGTCGGTGAGGTCGTTAGTGACCCACACCACCAAGGATTGCAGGCCGGGCGTTGGCCACACATCGATATCCAGCCGGTTCCGCATGGCCTCGCCGAGGGTATCGCCACTGATGGCGCGAGTGATGATGCTATGGCGCTGCCCCATCGGCACTTCATCGCGCATGCGCAGGGCGAGCACATCCGTCACCCGGAGGAACTGGTTTTGTGAGGTATTCATGCCATGCAGGCTGGAGCTGCCCAAAAACAGCATCACGCCACTGGCCTCTTTGGTGAGCACTTCCACATCGCGCAAGGCATAAGGCCGGCAACCATTGCAGCGCACCGGAAAGCCGGGCGGAAACTGTGCCGGGGTATCGTCGATGAGACGGAAGTTTTCGCCGGAGCTTTGCCCGGTGCCGTCACCGCTGCGGTTGGGCAGTTTGTAAGACTCATTCCAGGAGGTACCGAACTCAGGGGGGTTGTTCTCACCCTGGATGTAGAGATTCACCGCAATGTCGTCTTGGCTACATACAGCCAATTTCACCGGATCGCTGTAATACGAGGCGGTGTTGGGAGGAATCACCACGCCGGGCGCGCCGCCATCAAAACTCAGCGGGCGCAAGCTGTCGGGTTGGATATCGGCCCGGGTACCGGGCTGGCGAATGCCCACGCTGGCCGCCGCGATGGTGATGGGTTGCGCGGGGTCCAGATTGAACAGGCGAATGCGCAGGGCTTCGCCCCCCACCGTCAAGCGCACGATATTCCGCGCGGTGGTCTCGCGCGGGGCTAGAGCGTAGCTATCTACAGATTCGCGGGTGGTGCCCCAGGCCGCCAGCCATTGTGGCGCCTGGTCCTCGGCAGTCGTCAACTCGCGGACATCGTCGAATGCAGTGTCGCTGCACCCCAGCAGGGCGCACACCAGCACCAGGCCGCATAGTCCGGGCTTTGTCATGGGTCTCCTCCTTGTTCTGGCCGCAGGCGGGCACCGAGTCCGCGACCACGCTGGCAACTGGACTTAGTACGCCCTTGGCCTGATGGCCTCAGGCAGCGTCGCGCAGGCGGCGAGACTCTGGACTGGCCGCCCGCAGATGGTTAGGAACAGCCGCCGCTATCCAGCGCCACCGTAGTGGCCTGATTGGAAGGCTGGCTGCCGGTGCTCACGCTTACCGTGCGGCTGCTGGCGTCATAGTTCCAGCCCGGCACACCCGCACCGCTGCTGATGGCTTGGCCGTTCAACAGCACACTCTGCGGAGCGTCGGTTGCCATGAATTCCACCTGCCAGCTGCGACTGGTCAGCGCGCCCGGGAAGTTTTGGCCCTGGGCCGCTTCGATGCGCAGCGTGGCGCAGCCGGCATCCGACTCCAGCCGTAGCGGTGTCCATTGGTAAGCCCCGTCTCGGTAGGCAAAGCCGCGGCCTTCGTCTTCATACAGATCAAACTGGCCATCATCCCCTGGCCATACCCGCAGACTGAGATTGTCTTGGGGGCCATAAGCACTGGTGAGCAGTTCTGGCTGCAAGGGCAAAATAGCGCCCTTGCGCATAAACACGGCGTAATGCTCCAGCGGTACGCTGCGGCTGATTTCTGCCGGGCCGCTGAGAACTTCGCCGCTGAAAAAGTCCACCCACTCCCCTGGCGGCACCCACATGTTGATGGTGGCCGGGTCGCCGGGCGCAGCCACCGAGGCCACCAGCATGTGGTCACCCACGGTGTACTGACTGCGGTAGTTGTAGGCCGCTTCAATCTCAGGCCATTGCAAATACATCGATCGCGCCATGGGCAGGCCGGTGTCATGGGCCACGCGGCTCAGGGTGTACAGGGTGGGCACCAGGCGGCCGCGAAGCTTCAAGAATGCGGTAGCAATGGTTTCGGCCTGGCCGGGGTACTCCCAAGGCAGGCGATCACCATGGTGGGAATGCAGGCGCATGATGGGCTCGAAGGTGCCGAACTGCATCCAGCGCACATACATGTCCTCCGGCAGGCGTGGACTGAGATTGAGAAGATTGCTGCAATCGGCGCTGCCTTGTGGTTCACCCAGGAAGCTGCCGATGTCGTGACTCACATAGGGCAGGCCGATGTTGCCTTCGCTGGCGGTCATGTCCGCCTGGAACTTCATCAGCTCCCAGGTGGAGCAGGTATCGCCCGTGAAGTGCAGGCTGTAGCGGTGTTCTGCGAAGGCGCCCAAGCCGTTGTTGTCCTGCCCACCCTTGCCATTCTGGAAAGAGCCGCCAATGCGCGAGAAGGCCGGCCAGCGCGAGCCCATATCCTGGTGTTGCTCGTAGTAGCCCTGGTTGATCAGAGTGTCGGCGCTCAGGCCCGGAGCAATGGCGCTGGAGCCTTCGCAGCACCAGTCCATCCACCAAAAATCGATGCCAGTTTCTTCAATGGGCTCATGCAGGCCAAAGTAGGCCTCGTAATGGCTGGCCTGGGTCCAGTCGAAGATGTAGCAAGGCGTGGAGGGGTCGGCCTGCAAAATGCTGCAGGGCAAGTCGGCATCGTCGCGCATCAAGGGCCCGGTTTGGGCCACCACGCCGGGGTAGGCCGGGTCGGAGCCGGCAATGGAGGGGTGCACATTCAGGCCCACATCAATGCCCTGCTCATGCAGCCAAGCCACAAAGCCATCGGGGTCCGGGAAAATGTCGCGGTTCCAGTCCCAACCATTCCAGGAGCAGGCATCGTTGAGCGGGGCCTGAATGACGGCATTCCACACCACGCAGCCTAGCTGCCGGTGCATCAGCTTCCAGTCGGTGTCGATGGAAATGGTATCTAGCGATACGCCACGTTCTTGAAACTCACGCACCTGATCTCTCCATTCCGGGTCGGTATAAGCCCACCAACGCGAGAACCACACCCCCAGGGCTTTTTTGGGCAGCAATGGCGCAGCACCGGTGAGGGTGCGTAGATCTTTCAAACCCTGCTCCAAGTCCAGGCCATAGCCAAAGAGGTAGCCATCCTGGTAGCTGCCGTTGCTCGCGGGGCGAGCTTCGAAATGAGGTGGGGTATCGGTGAGCAGCACGGTATTGCTGTCGTTCATCAAATACCAACCCGCCCGGCTGAGCACGCCCTCATACAGGGGCTGGGGGTCGCGTTCGTTGTCCAGGCCCCGACGCCAACCACCGAGGTTGCCGGGCTGCGGCGCAAAGGACCAATCCGGCCGGGCCTCGACGATCTCGTCGCCCTTTTGCACCTCGATGATGAGGTTGTCGGCGCCAAAAGGGCCGGAGTCCAATTCGTAGCGCAGGCGCAGCTTGGCGGTTTCCACAATCAACCAGCCCTGCCCCACCTTCTGGGTAAAGGCTGCCTGCGGCTGGGGCCGCTGTGCCACCGTTTGGGTGGGCCGATCCTCGAATTGCCCATCTTCGGCGTATTCCATGCGAATCAAGGTAGGGGTAATCACGGTGAAGCGGGCTTGGTCCTGTTTCACCACGCCGTTGCCACTCAGACCGGGGAGAGACTGTGTATCACGGCCACCGTTGCAGGCCGTCAATGCAAGCAGGGCCAACACAGCCAGAGAACGGGCCAGCTTAAGGACCAGGGCGGGAGAAAAATCAGTCATGAGAATGGCCATTCGGATGAACAAAGCCCGGGGGCGTTACAGAAAGAGGTTCAGGTCTACGCAGTCGGCCATGGCGGCATAGCCGGCTGGACTGGGATGGAGGTTGTCGCCGCTGTTGTATTCGGGCGCCAAGTAACCTGGGCGTTGGGGGTCTTCCAGGCAGGTATCGAAATCGACGATGCCGTCGCTCAGGTCTTGCTCGCGAATCCAGGCGTTCACGGCATTCCTGCTAGCGCGCGCCTGCGCCGTTCCGTGCAGCACGCTGATGCCCAGCGGCAAGTCCCCGATAATGGGCAAGCCCTCGATGACCGTTCCCTCAGCGGGGGGGATGGTGCCCAACACAATCTTCAGGCCGGCATCCTGCGTGCGCCGAATGAGCTCTTGCAGCCCGGCAATCAGGTCTTCAGCACTGGGCATGCCGCCAGCTTTGGGGTTGCCAAAGTCATTGGTGCCAATCATGGCCAGCACATGGCTGGCGCCAGTCACGCCAAAAACGTCGTAGTCGAGCCGGTCCAACAAGCTGCGCCCAAACTGGGGTAGCCAAGCATCGCTTAAGAGTTCATTGCCGCCGATACCGGCATTGGCCACCGTCAGCGGCAGACCTGCTGCATCAATACGCCGTTGTAAATGGTTGGGATAGCGCTGGTCGGTGCCAGTCATGGGGTTGACCCCACCGTCCAGCAAGACCGTCGTCGAGGCGGAGCCATCGGTGATCGAGTCGCCCACCGCAACAATGGTGCGGACATTCTGGGGCGCGAGTACTTCCAGCGCTTCTATCAGCACAAAATTACTGGCGTAGCTATCGGGCACCTGGATATAGGCGGCCCCACTGGGGTCGGCCGCATGGTCACCCGGCAGGCTCATGTATAAAAACTCGGCCGCATTCAGGTGCCGGGTGAATTGCGGGGTGAGCGTGGGCGCGAAAAAGCTGATACCTACGCGCTCAAAGGCCTGCAAAGGATAGTGAATAGCATCTGACACCACCATGGCCCCGGCCGGAATGGTCACCCGCGTCTGGCCCGCAAAAAGCAGCAGGCACTCGCTGCCAGGAACCATCGCCGCGCCGCCGCGCTGAGCCTCTTTGGCGATATGCACCTGATCCAACGTGACCGGCAGATTGGAATAGCGATTCGATAATCTCAGGCGTAGTTGTTGACCGCTACGATGAGGCGCCAGAGACTGCCGCACCGACAATCCGCTTATGGGGTGTGTGATCAGTGCGTCGGTGGGGGCCGTGCGCCAGCTGGTCACCCAATGCACCTCGGCCTTTGACGGATCCAGCCCCTCACATTGCTCGGCACTTGAGAACTGCGCCTCATCTTGCTGAACAACATTGGCCTGCTCACCCTCACCACAAGCGCTGAGTGCTGCCAATAAGCCAGCCAGCACGGCGGCTCGTAGAAGCGGTGAGCAGCCACTCGGGGATGGAGTCAGGAATGTAGGCACAATGATCTCCTCGGTGCGCCATTCATGGATTGGGGCCGAAACACAACGCCACCTGCGCTGCTATGCAGCCAAGCCAAGTGACACGACCCGGTGTCTATTGTTATGTTTGACACGACAACGTGTCAAATGATTTGCTGCATGGAGCATTGATGAGAACGCCAGCCGCCCCTGCGACCACCACGCCATCCGTCCGCCGTAAATACGCGGGCAAAGATGCCAAAACCCGGCAAGCAGAGCGGCGACGCAAGCTGGTACAGGCCGGAATGACTCTTTTCGGGCGTGACGGCTTTGCAAACACCAGCATCGACGCCCTCTGCGCACAAGCCGGGCTGACCAAGCGCTACTTTTATGAGTCCTTTGCCAGCAGCGAAGACCTACTCACTGAAACCTACCGCGTCGCCACGCAGGATTTGATGGATGCCCTAATGAAGGCCGCCTCGCCCCACTTATCTGATTCGCGCGCCTTGGTGCATTCCGGAGTCGCAGAGGTCTTTCGCTTTGTTCGCAGCCAGCCGCACAAGGCCCGGTTGATCATGATTGAAGCCACCTCGGTTCGCAGCCAGCTCGGCCGTGTGTATGGCAAAAGCTACGGCGCCTTCGTGGAATTGCTGGTGAACTTCACCAAGCCCTTTTTAGGCAAGGACGCACCCAGCGACACCGTCCTGGCGGTGATGGCACGCGGAGCCGTCGGTGCCATCATTCACCTCTGTCAGGCTTGGCTCGTCAACGATTGCCAGCAACCTATGGAAGAGCTGGTCGAGGGTGTGCAAAGAATTTTCGGTGGTATGGGTCGAGAGCTGGGCGTATCAGGCTGGGTGGATGCGCCCTGAGCCGGCGAGCCAATCTGACTCAGGGCGCGGCTGAAGCCAAAACCTCGCGAATCTGCTTCCGGGTGAGTACGGCCGTCAGACCAAGCGCCTCGTGTAGGTACAAGGCCATGACATAAGCCGCCTCCACCACATAGGCCTCCATGATTTCGCCGTGCTGGTAATAGGAATGGCGAAAACAGGAGGCGCCCAGCTCTACCGCTATGGTGGGCACATCGGGTGGAGCCTTGGGGAAACGTGCCCCAAAATTTCGCATGATGCGGCCGGCCAATTCTCCCAAGTGCAGGATGTTCTGCTCCTGAATGCGGTAACTGTGATCGGTGACCGCTCCGCCCAGGATCAACAAACGCGCCACCGGCTGGCTGTTGTGAAAAGCCGCCGCCGCTGCCACCAACTGCACACCTATGTTCACCACATTCTGCCCGGCCAGCTCTTGCAGCCTACCGGCCAGATGCGCTTCCAGGGCCCCGATATGCCGGCGGGTGACTTCGTTCAACAGCGCATAAGGCGTGGGAAAGAAGAAGTAAATACTGCGTCGTGACAGACCCAACTCCTGCGCCAGCGCCGGTATGGAAAAGCCGCTCAGGCCTTTGTCGGCCAGCAGCCGCTCGGCCCCTTGCAGAATCTCGGCGAAGCGCTTGCGCGATCGGGCCTGCGTGGGGTGCCGGGCAACCGCAGAATCGTCCAGAGGTGTTGTCATGGTCCAGAGCTTAGGTCTTGACAGAAAAATGAACAAGAGTTCATTATTCCGCGAACTGAACATTTGTACAGTCTGAACACCAGCGTGTGCCGCAAGCTCGCGCGGGGAGGAGACAATTCATGATTCGTACGCACTGGTCCGGCCTGACGCGGCCGGTTTTCGCCTGCGCCTTGGGCGCTGTCTTGGTGGCCTGCAATGGGGGGCGCGATGCGACCTCGGTGGCGCCGGTGGCCAGCCGCGATGGCGAAAGCCCCCACCCCCTGCTGCTGAGCGAAGCCCGTGGCGGGAACCTCTGGGCGAATTTCTGCGCCGATCAGCCGGACAGCGCCACGCTACCCCGCGATCCGCGCGAGCTCATCGTTCCCGGCGTGAATGCCGGCAAGGCAGTGGTCTTCAACGCCTACTGGCGCGGATGCGACAACGGCGTGGAGCGGCCCACCACCTGCGGCGAATGGCGTGAGCAAATTGCACTGGGGCGCTTCATTGGCATGGGCCAGGGCGAAATTGGGACGCCGGTCACCTTCGCCGGCGGTCAGGATCAGCCACAGGGGTTACCCGCCGAGGCCTACAACCGCCTGTGGGAGATCTGGGGCCTGGAGGCACGCCCCGACAACTTCGATGAACTCGTCGCTGAGCGCCACGGCACGCCCATGACTCCCTGGCGGAATCCCTATCCCTTGCCGGGTGAGGACCCCAACGCCACCGATGGCGGCTCCGGGCAATTGCCCTTGGGCTACACGCAAATTCGCAGCCCGGATGGACGCTGGACCGGCGAAATTGGGCGCAAGTTCTGCGTGTTCTGTCACAGCGGCGAATTGGGAACCCCCGCAGACGGCCCCGGCATGGGCGTGCAATTGGGCGGAGCCGGCTCCATCGGTGACTTTACGGTGGCCGCATCTGACTTCCGCCGCGCCCAGGGGCTGGCCGGACTGGCGACCTCAGACGGTGCCGCCGGAGCGATTAACGTGTCGACCAACCGGGGCACCGGCGCCATCGACTTTTTGCAACTTTTCTACATTGTGTTCAGCGGGGGCGACCCCAATCTGCTGCTCAACGAGAAAATCGTTTTCAGTCAGGCCATTGGCAACATCAAAAGCCCGCCGTGGTGGAACCTGGCCTACAGGCCGCAAAAATTTCATGGCGCCATCTTTCCCACCGACGCGGTGCGCATCGATCTGGCCGCCTACTACGACTTGCAGAAGGGGCTGACCGGCGGCGAGGAAGAAGTGCTGGAATGGATTGATGCCCACGCCCAACCTTTCCATGCCTGGGCCGAAAGCCCGCCCTCGCCGCGCTATCCGCTGCCTATTGACGACAACCTCGCCCGCCAGGGCGCAATCCTCTTCCATGCCAAAGATTTGTGGGCGGAGAACCTGAACAACCCGGTGCCACGGCCGGAAGGTGGCAATGGCTCCTGTGCGAGCTGTCATGGGGTGTACTCACCCCATTACGCGCATAACCCGGATTTTCTCGACACCCCGGAACTGCTGGGCTACGCCGCCAACGCCCAGCCCATGTCGATCATCGGCACGGATCCCAAGTACGCCGAAGGCTGGCAAGACGTGCGTAACCCGGACGGCAGCCTGGACTCTTCACTCACCGGCCATGCTCTGGCCTACTGCGGCGTGGGTGCAGCCGGCGAAACGCCGGACAACACCCCCATCATGCTGGCACCGCCGCTCTGGGGGATCTGGGCTTCCGCCCCCTACTTCCACAACGGCATGGTGCCCAACATCTGGGGCGTTCTCGACCCCGACAACGAGCGCCCCACCTATTGGAAGCGCGTCTCCAAGCCAGCTCGACCCGATCAGCAGGGGCGCGTCGTCATGGGCTTTGACACCGATCTGCACCGCGCCTACGACCAGGACAAGCTGGGCTGGAAATACGAAGAGCTGGAATGTGGCGACCCCGGCACCCAACCCCTGTTGAACTGCAACCCGGTCAACCCCGGCGAATCCTCCACCATCCAGCGCCTGCTCTCGGTGCTGTATGACGAAGTGGGGCTGAGCTGGAATGTCCCCCGCCTGGATCAGCTCAGCATGACCAATGAGGACGTGGAGAACCGGAAGGTCTACAACACCACCCTGTACAGCCAGGGCAATCAGGGCCATGCCTTTACCAGCGTGCTCAGCGATGCCGAGCGGCGGGCTCTTATTGAGTATTTGAAGACCCTTTAAAACACCACTTATCGACAACGGGCCGATGCCCCAGCTTGCCCTTCTTGAAATTACGACCCCCACCGCTGCTCCCGCGGCAGTGCTCGACCACTGGATTTTTGCAATTCGAGAAGTAGAGCTTAAAGTCTTCGACTCAATGTATGCGTAGGTCATTCACAGATGTAGCCAGCCCTCGATCGGAGCGCTAAGCTTGGCCGTGAAGGAGACACCGATGACCAGGGATTTGCGACTTTGGCTACTGGGCCTGCTTGCCGGGCTGCAGGCCTGCCAGGGCGGTCAGCCCGCAGGCGAAGCAGTGCCTGCGCGAGATCTTAGGGCGCCTGCCCTCGAGGCAAGCCCGACCGAGCCTCGCAATTTGGTGGGCTATGTCGACCCCCGCATTGGCAGTCTGCCGCCGGGCTTCACCAACCCCGGCGCCAGCGTGCCCCATGGCTTGGTCAGTGTCGGCCCCGATACCGAAGGGCCGCTGAATTACGGCGGCTACTACTTCGTCAACGCCCTGCTCACCGGGCTGTCACATATTCATATGTCAGCCGGCGTATTTCAGGGGGGCCAGGTTCCGGTATTGCCCATTCGCGGCAACCCCCAAACCCAGGATCTCAGCGACTTAGGCTACCCCTCGCCCCTACCGCTCTACGCCTCGCCCTTTGAGAACGCCACAGAAGTAGCCGAGCCCGGCTATTACCGGGTGCGGCTGCTGCGTTATGGCGTGGTGGCCGAGGTGACGGCCAGCCCCCGGGTGGCCTTGCACCGCTACATCTGGGACTATGTAGGCCAGCCTCCAGGCCTGGTGCTGGAACCCAGCCGCGACCTCAAGGGTCATCACCCATCCAGCCTGATCCTTAGGCCCGATGGGGCCCTCACCGGCTGGGTGCAGACGCCAAGCCCGGAGCACCGGGTGTACTTTGCTTTGCGGGCGCAAACCCCGTTTACACTGGAAGATGCGGATGGCAATACCTTGCCGGAAGGGGAGCGCCTGGAGGGCGACAAACTGCTGGTGGTATTACGCCCGCAAGTCACCGAAAGCTGGCAGATCAAAGTGGGTTTGTCTTATGTGGACGAAGATGGAGCGCTGCGCAACATCGACCTGGAAATGTCGGACTGGGATTTCGACGCCCAACGCCAGCGCGCCACGCAGCAGTGGAATATCGAGCTCAACCGCATTCAGGTGGACGGCGGACGGACAGACAGGCTGCGCAGTTTCTACACGGCGCTTTACCGGACCTTAAAGTTCCCCAACCTACTCAGCGATGCCGATGGCCGCTACCGCATTGAGGATACAGTGCGCCAGGACCGCGAGCGGCCGCGCTATACCCAGTTCTCGTTGTGGGATACCTATCGCGGCCATGGCGCCTTGCTGGCGGAAATCATCCCCGACCGGTTTACTGACATGCTGTTGTCGCTGGTGGAATACGCCGAGATCGCGGGGGAACTGCCACGCTGGCAGTTGGCCAACCGAAATCCGGGCTATATGTCCGGCGACCCCGCCATCTTCTTCATCGGCGAAGGCTGGTGCCGTGGGCTACTGGCATCGGAGGACGCTGAGCGGGCCTGGCGGGCGATGCAGGCCACCATCGAGGCCCGCCCGCCGGAGGTGAGCCAAGGCTATTGGCCCGTGCCACAGCCGGGCAGTCCAATCGACTTGGTGGAGGGTGGCTCGCGCAACGCCGGCACCACGCTGGAATTCGGCCTGGCGGATTTTGCCTTGGCCGCCATGGCGGCCACCCGCGAGGACAGAGTCGCCCGCGATACGCTGCTGGAAGACGCGCTGCGCTACCGCCACTTGCAGGACCCCGACAGTGGCTGGATCCGGCCGCGGGATGACCAAGGCGACTGGATCACTCCCTTTTTGCCGGAGTCCGGCTACGGTTTTCAGGAGGGCACGTCCTGGCAGTATTCCTGGCTGACCATGCACGATTACGCTGGCTTGGTCGCCGGCATGGGCGGCCCGGCGGCGGTCGACCAGCGGCTGGATCAGTTTTTCGGCTTTCCGCTGAACTTGGTGCCGTTGCTATGGCCGACGATCCAGAACCAGATCACCTTCTTCGGTGTGTTTTACTTCGGCAACCAGTTCGCGCCCGGCAATGAGCACGACCTGCAAGCGCCCTATGTCTACAACTACATTCGCCAGCCCTGGAAAACCCAGGTGGCAGCGCGCGCCGCCGCCGGCATCTATACCGACACACCCGCGGGGCTGCCGGGCAATGACGACCTGGGTGCGCTGTCCGGCTGGCTGGTATGGACCATGCTGGGGCTGTACCCCATCAACCCCGGCCTGCCCTACTTCACGCTGGGTGCTCCCGAGTTCGCCAGCGCGACAGTGGTGCGCCCCGGCGGCACCCTGCGGATCGAGCGCGGGGACGATGGTTATGTCAATGCCGCCAGCTTGAACAACCGAGCCCTGGACGCCCCCGCCCTAGTGCTTCCACGCGGTCCCAGCAGGCTGCAGCTAGACACCGCGCCGCTACCTGCATCCCAGTTCACCCAACCACCGGCGTCGATCAGTACTGACCCTCTAGAGAGATTCGGCTGCACGGTGTAAACGTTTGTTTACACCCTCGTAGACAGGCGTTTACACTAATCCCATGAACACCGCTAAGCATGGCTTCGACGAGGAGATTTCCGGCCGCGATCGGCTCATCAACGCCGCATTGGAACTGGCCGCAATCAAGCGCAGTTTTGCCGATATCGGCGTACGCGAACTCACTCGCGCAGCCGATCTCAGCCCCGGAGCCTTCTACCGCCATTTCGCAGATATGGACAGCCTCGGACAAGAGGTCATTCACTCAGTCGACAGGGTGCTGCGAGTAGCGCTGACGGAGGCCTGGGATGAGCTTGAGGACATCAGTCAGGTCAGCCGTCTGTCACTGCGGGCTTATTTCCGGCTGGTTCGGCGGCATGAAAACGCTTTCGTAGTTTGCGCTCGTGAGCGCTACGGGGCTTCGACTACATTGCGTCGAGCCATGCAGAAGCTGCAGCAGGGGCTGGCGCGTGATCTGGCACGGTCATTGGCGCATACGCCGGTTTTTGCGCGACTGCCACTGGCCAACTTGGAAGCAGCGGCGCTGGATGTCGTCGAGCAGGTCAACATTCGCATGCTGGACTATGTTGTGGCTGACCCAGGCGGCAGGCGGGATGTTCGCCAGAGTACAGAGCGTTTCGTGCGCTGCCACTTTGCAGGTTTGTTGGTCACCGCCACGGCGACGAAGGCAGACCCAAGCCGGAAAGCCGCATGATGCTCGGCTACAACCAACCCCTTCAAGATTCGCTGCGATGCAGCGACACGATGGTCACCGACCAACTGGACAGCGTTATCGATGCCGACCTCCAAGTCTGCCGCCAACCTCACCTGACCATTTCATGAAATTTCGTGTCACCTCGCTGTTCCGCCGTGCGCTTCCACTGTTTGCTCTGGCGATCATCACCGGCTGCAATGCGCAGGGTGGGCGCCTGAGCATTGATGACACCAACACACCGACCCAGTCGAGGAACTCGACGAAGGTAGAGATCGGAGAGGATCTGATCACCTTGCGTAGCAGCGCCGGGCGCTTATTGATCCGCCGCGCCCCCTTGGGCTTTGTGGTGCAGACAGCAGCGGGCGACACGGTACTTCAAAGCACCCAACAGTCGGCACTGCCCTTTACCCTGCGCGCCGCCTTACCCCGGGCTCCCGGCGGCATTGACAACCCTGACCTGCCGCCACTCTATGCGCCGATCACCTTTCTCGTTGGCACTGCTACGCAACTCCAATTTCCTATCAGTTTTTGGACCGGGAACATGCTGGCAGCTGCCGAGATGGGTGTGGAGTATCGCTTAGAGGATGTCATGTCCGTCGAAACGATCGACAACGGCGTTCGCCTCATGGTCAGCAGCAGCGACCCCTCCGGTCGCAGTGCTGCCGTCACGGTAACCGGCCATACTGCGGGCACCTTCAGAGTGTCGGTGCGACTGGCGCCCGCAGGTCATGAAGTGGTGCTCACTAGTGCCTCTTTCGCCTCCACCCCGGAGGAACGTTTCCACGGGTTTGGCGGGCGCCGAAATGCACTCGATCAGCGCGGCCAGGACTTCATCAATTGGGCCGAAGGCTTCTCGCAAACCCCCGAGCAAGCCGCCGGCCCCGCACTACCGCCACTGTTCGAACCCAATTTTCAGTTTCCGACAGGCCCGCAGGGTGCCTACTATGTTCAGTCGCAGTTCATCTCCTCCAATAACTACGGCTTATGGCTAGAACAAGCGTCCTTCTCGCATTGGCGCATGGCCAGCGACAGACCTGATGCCTGGATGGTCGAAGTCGCAGGCGGAGCCATAGATCTGGTCGTCGCGCCTGGAGAGGCCCCCAAAGCCATTTCCAGCATCACCGAGCTGACCGGCCGGCATCGTCTGCCACCACGCTGGGCTCTGGGGCCCATGCTTTCGGAAACCATTCAGATCAACTCCGAAACGCCGCAAAGTTACTTGGCAAAGATTAACGAATCGCTGGACAAGATTGAGCAGCTGAATCTTCCAATCACCGCCTTCTCCATTGAAGGGTGGATTGGCCTTCAGGAGCGCAACGAACTACAGAACACCATCGCTCGCCTCAAGGCCCGCAATATTCGCCCGCTGGGTTATTTCAAGGGCTTTGTCGACAATGCCGATGCTGAATACGAAGATCATCAGGCCTTTGAAGAAGCGGTTCATAACGGCTTTGTCGCGATGAACCTGTTCGGCAGCCCCTTCATCATCGGGTCCACACTCAATGCACAAAACCAGGCAGCGGTAATTGACTTCACCAACCCCGCCGCCGTGGACTGGTGGCAGAGCCGAATTCGCGAAGCATTAGATCTGGGCTTCGAGGGTTGGATGCAGGATTTCGGCGAACAAATCTTTGTGGACATGGTGTTCGCTGACGGGCGGACCGGCATCGAGATGCACAACGCCAGCGCCGTGCTCTATCACAAGGCCACTCGCGACCTTCTGGACCAATATGTCGCTCTGAACCCCGAGCGGGAGCCGTGGTTCTTTGTGCGCTTCGGCTCGTCGGGTTCCGCTCGGCACGAGAGTGCCACATGGACCGGCGATAACACCGCAGACTGGAGTCGCGCCTCCGGCCTCGGTGCGGTCGCACCAGACATGCTGAATCGATCCATTGGCGGGGCTTATGGGGTGGTCAGCGAGATCGGTGGCTATATCGACACTTTGGGGCGGATTAGCAAGGAGCTGCTGATCCGATGGAGTCATCACGCCTCCTTGACCCCGGTCCATCGCCTGCATGGTGGGCCAGTCAACGGCACCCACATGCCGTGGCGCTACGACGATGAGGCAGTAAGCGAATACCTGCGTAGCGTACAGCGACATGTTGCTGCCCAGCCGCTGATTATGGAGTTATGGGCCGAGGGGGTTGCGACAGGCATGCCCATCATGCGGCCGCTGTGGCTTATGTTCCCGGATGATCCCGAAGCCGTCATTCAAGAGCAGCAGTGGATGCTTGGACCGAATGTCCTTGTGGCGCCGGTCTACGAGCCCGGGGTCATAGAACATCGAGTCTACTTCCCCGACGGCTGCTGGCGTCATCCAGAAACTGACACAGTCCATCAAGGCCCTGGCTACAAGGACGTCGCAGCGCCCCTTGGCTTCCTGCCCTACTACTTCCGCTGCGGGACTCGGCCATTTACGGTGCCGGCGGAGCTGCGCAGCGAATGAGATCGCCTGTCATCGTCGCTTTGGCAGGTTTGCGAAGGCCATAGCGCGGGCATGGCAACGCTCTCACGTCAGGGAGCGAGCCAGCGCAAAGCGCGTGTCTGCCGCAGTATGGCTCACGAGCAAACCAGAAACGTACTCGCCGAGTGCTGGGCCGTGCTTGAAGCCATGCCCCGAGCCACCGCCGAGCAGCAAGACATTACGCGCCTCAGGATGCTGGTCAATGAGAAAGTTGTTGTCTGGAGTCACGCTGTACTGGCACACGCGTGACTCCAGAAGCGGGGCAGCCGCTAAAGCCGGGAAGCGGCGACCAAGGTGCTGGCGAAGACGATCAATGGTGGACGCCCGGATCTGGCGTTCATCATGACTTGGGTCGAAGGCAGGGCCGTGCACATCTTCCGCGATTTTGAAGCCGCGATATTCGTTGCCAGGGATACCGTAGACCACGTCTTCACCGAATTCCGCCCACGGTGGTAAATGCCCATGGTCGTAGCCATGGTTGCCACTGGGTGTACCGAAATAGGCCACCTCTTGTCGGGTGACCTTCAGCCAGCGACCAAGCAACTCCGGAAACAGGGTAGGCAGCCAAGGGCCACCAGCAAAGACCAGGTGATCGGCACAGCGCCACTCTCACCCCTCATTCTCCAAACGTTTTCCGCGCTGAATCAGAGCATCCTGCCTTGCAAAATCTTGCCGTGTTCCTTCGCGGGGCCGACGACCGCATTCGATACCTGCGCTTGGGCGTCAGAATGGCAGCGCGCCGGCTCGCTTAATCACGACCCCTCCGTCGATTAAGACTGCCAAGGCGAGCACTACACCTTGGCCGGCGGCGCACCGTATCAACTGCGACCCACAATCACCCCTCTCGAATACTCCGCCCTGAGGGACTGCTCGAAGGAGCAGCCCCTAATTCAGGTCATGAGAGCCGCTTAGGGAAGCACTGAATTAATCGCTGCGCTCGCAATCTGACCCACCGGCGGTGCTCGAAAGCCTCACATATGCCTTATATGCTGCGTTTTCTGTGCTCCGGCGGCGGGCCACCTTGCTTCGCTCGCGGATCTATTCAGCGCTTCCTTAGCCCTTCGTTTCCACCTTAGCCAGAGTCTCTTCGAAGGCATCCATCAGCTCATTCATGCGCCGAATCAGCGCCAGATAGGGCTCCGGGCTGGCCATATCAAGGCCGGCTTGTTGAAAGAGCTCGTAGGGGTAATCCGAACCACCCGCCTGCAGGAAGCGCAGGTAGGTTTCACGCGCCGTGGTGTCTTCGCCGCTGGTGGTGATCTCTTCCACGAAATATGCCGCTGCCGCAATGGAGGTGGAGTACTGGAAGACGTAATAGTTAAAATAGAAATGCGGCACGAACATCCATTCATGGGTGTAAAGGTCCGGCACTTCCATCACGCCTTTGTCGTGGCCATGGTAGCGGCGCACGATATCGGCATAGATGTCGGTAATGCGCTGCCCCGACAGGGCCTCACCCCGCTCCACCGCACTGTAGATTGCCCCCTCGAACTCGCTAAACATGGTCTGGCGGAAGAAGGTGGTGCGAATGGCCTCCAGGGCATAGCCCAAATAGAACAACCGCTCTTCGTCTGTTCGCGCATTCTGCAGGGCGTAGTCCTGTACCAACAGTTCGTTGGCAATAGCTGCAGCTTCGGTGGTGAAGATGGAGAAATCTGACAGATGCCAGGGCTGGAATTCGTTGGAGAGTACCTGGTGAATCCCATGTCCCCATTCATGGGCGTAAGTGGATACGGAATTGAAGTCATCCTGATGGTTGAGCAGGATGTAGGGGTGCACGTCATAAGCACTCCCGGCCATGTAAGCACCAGAGCGCTTGCCCTGCTGCGGGTACACATGCATCCAGCGCTGGTCGGTGGCGGCCTTGAGGCGGGCCTGATAATCCGGCCCCAGGGGCGCCATGGCATCGTAGGTCAGGCTGATGGTGTCTTCGATGCTGTATTCCCGCACCGGCTCCACCAAGTCCACATAGATGTCGTGGTAATTCAGGTCATCCAGCCCCAACACACGGCCCTTGAGTTCCAGGTAGCGATGCAGGGTGTCCAGGTTGTCGTTGGTGACCTGGACCAGGGTTTGATACACCGCCGGCGGCAGGGCATCCGAGAAAAGATTGCGTGCCAGGCTGCTCTCATGGTTACGCTGGCGGGTCGAAAAGACCTGGCTTTGAATATGGGCGCTGAGTGATTGCCCGACCGAGCTCTTGTACTTCTCCCAAGTGCCCCAGTAGGCCTCAAACACCTTTTGCCGCTGAGAGCGGCTTTGCGAGGCGCGATTACGGCCATAGCCCTGAGAGTTAATCAGGGCCTCCTCGCCCGACTCCAAAGTGATGGTGGGGAAGGGAATATCGGAGTTCGCCAGGGTCCCGTAAATGTTGAACGGTGCTGCCTGCAATAAACCGGCTTCGGCGAGTACCGCTTCCACCTCGGCGGAGCGCACATGCGGCGCTTCCCGCAGGGTGTTATCGAAGGTATGCTGGAAGCTGGCCAGCTCCGGCTCGGCGGCCACAAAGTCCGCAATGGTGTCTTCACCCAAGGCGATTAATTCCGGGGCAAACCAGGAAAAGGCTGCAGAAGCCTGGGTGTACATCTGCTGCGCAAGCTGCCGGCGCTCCTGGCCTTTGGCCACCCGCACATCCTCATCGGCATCCAAGCTGGCGTAGGTATACACCCGGCTAGCCTCTTTGGTGAGCTCGGTAATAGCCTGCGTGGCCTGCAGCAAGGCTTGCGGCCCCGCGCTCAGGCTGCCTTCGAGTTTGGCCACCGCCTCGGCTTGCTCCAGCACCGCAGCGCGGGCCCGGTCCCAGGTCTCGAGGTCGGGATACAGCTCAGTCAGATCCCAGGTCCAACGGGGATCTACGCTGACCTCCTTGGCATCAGCCGCAGGGACTTCGTCCGTGGCGGGCTCGACGCTTGCCTGGGGCTCCTCGCGCTCCGAGCAACCCAGGGCCAAGGCCAGAGTCATGGGCGCCAACCAGGCCCAGGAGATAGGTGTGATCTTCTTCATCTGTGTCCTCATCAGTATTTGTCCCTGCGCGAGTGAGCGAGCAGCTGCCGTTATAGAGTAACAGCGACACGCAGAGGACGAATTCGCTCGATCCATGGATGCTACCTACGACACGACCTAGTGCCGCACCCTGAGTCCGCAGCATATCCGTGAAGTGCCGTCATAAAAAGTGTGCTGCCCCTTGCGCCAGTAGCGGCACCACACCCGGCTGATCACGTCAGAGCACAGCGGTTTTTACGGGTCTCCCGAAGGCCGTCACTCCCCCTTCACCTTCATAGCGGGCCTGTAGCGCACGCCTTCAATGTCCTTGAAGTCACTGTCTTGCGTCCAAAGCACCGCTTGGTACCGCCTTGCCGTGGCCAAAATCATGCTGTCAGCCATAGGCATTCGGTGTGTCATGGATAAGGTGGCTGCGTCCAGACTCAATGTGAGGTCGAGCTCCACCACCTCGCCTTGCTGCATGAGGGCAACAGCCCTCAGAGCATCACTTTCGTCACGCTGCAGATGCACCCGTTTATAGACCTCGTAGATGCTCACCACGGGAACCACGAGTTGCTCGGTGGCTTCTATAGCGGGCGCAAAGTAGTCCGCGTTTGGCCCGTCGGCGAGGTATTCGAGCCAGGCCGAAGAATCGACCACATGCCTGTCAGGCACGATCCTGCTCACGCGGTACGTTTGTTTGGATGCCCTTCAGGAAGCCCCGAGCGGATTGGGGCGCCTCCAAAGGCAGCAACTCGATTCGGTTGCCTATCTGTACCGCCTGAAATTTCTGCCCAGGACGCAGATTCATCCGCTCCCGGATCGCTCTTGGAATGACCAACTGATATTTCGACGACAAGGTTGTCGCTTCCATCTGTGATGTCCGCTTATTCGATACCACTACCGTATTACGCAGTACCCATCGATGCAACCATCGCCCCTGGCGGCAGCCGCCGCAGCATATAGGGCTATATCTGAGCATGGCGCCCAATGGCGCTGCGAAAGATGACGAGCGCAGCGACCTTGGCACCGAGGTCCAGAGGCGCTGAAGAAATCCGCGAGCGAAGCAAGGTGACCTGCCGCCGGAGCACAGCCACCGCAGCATATCGGCCATATGTGAGGATGGCGCGCACCGCCGGCAGGTCAGATTGCGAGCGCAGCGATTTATTCAGCGCCTCGGCACGGAGCCAGGCCCTGCATGAGCAAGCCCTGATGCGCCCGAAACTCCTGTTCCCAGTCGCCAAAACCCTCCACGCGCGAGAACTTGCGCGCCATTAGCAGGGAACTGAAGCCATGGCAGACCGACCAGACATGGGCGGCCAGTTGGCGAGGATTACCGGGGCGAATCTGCTCCATGCGCTGAAGCACTTCAATGGCCTGCAGCAGTACCGAGAAGGCCGAGGCACCGGCTTGGTCCAGTTCAGGATGCTGAGTGTGATCGGGGACCAACCCGCCAAACATCAGCCGGTAATACTCCGGCTGCTCTTGCGAGAAGCGCACATAGGCCACGCCCATATCCACAAAACTGGCCATGGTCATCAGATGAATCCCCTGCGGCACGGCGGCACGCAGCTGCTCTTCAAACAGACCAAAGCCACGCGCCGCCAGCACCGCCAACATGGCCTCTTTGCTGGGGAAATGGCGATAAGGCGCAGTGGCCGAGAGTTTGGCCCCGCGCGCCACAGCCCGCAGGCTCACCGCTTCCCCGCCACCATCACGGAGTAAGGCGAAGGCCTGCTCCAGGCAGCGCTCGCGGGTGGAATCTGGGTCTGTGTCAACGCTAGTCATGGCGCCATCCTAGCAAATTTGCATGCATCGCTTACGTATTTGTTTACAGTGCTTACACTGAGGTGTATGGTGCGCACAGCTTCCCCCGACGAGTATTGCCATGCTGTCTCGCTTGCTTTCCGCCTTGACCCTTACCGCTGCGCTGTCGGCCTGCGGCAACGAAGAGCCCCCTACAGACACCTCCGCGCCCAGCGCAGAGCGGGTCCGTATTAGCGCAGTAGAGGCCGCGCCGGGAAACACCACATTGCGCTTCGCCAGCACCGCCCGCTCGGGCAATCGCGGTGTGCTGGCCTTTCAGGTTTCTGGCCAGCTCAGTCAGCGCGTCGCCATTGGCACCGTCTTCGAAGCCGGCACGGTGCTGGCCGAGCTGCGCAATCCGCGACTGGCCCCTGCACGGGATGCCGCGCGTAATCGGCTGGAACAGATTCGGGCCGACCGCGCGCAGGCCGAACGCGACCTGCAGCGCGTGAGCAATCTGCGTCAGCAACAGGCCGCCACCGAAGAAGAGCTGGAGAAAACACGGGCCGGGCTGCAAACCCTGCGCGCCGCCGAAACGGCAGCCCAAGCCCAACTCGCCGAAGCCGAGCAATTACTGGCGGAAACGCAAATTCGCGCAACCTACTCCGGCACCGTCAGCCAGACCCTGGCCAAGGAAGGCGAATTCGTGAACCCTGGCCAGCCGATCCTCTCCATCTCGGGTGATACCCCCTTGCTGGAGGTGGAAATCACCCTGCCCGAAGCACTGGCGCTGCAACGCCGCGTGGGCGAAACCATGACCGTGCGGTTTCCCATGCTGAATGCTGCACGCGAGGCCCAGGTGATTGAAGTGGCCAATGCCGCGCCGGGGCCCGGCCGGCTGTTTCCTCTGGTATTGAGTTTTGCAGCCGAGGGCTTGCGCGCGGGCATCAGCGCCGAAGTCGAGGTTCCCAGCGCCACGCGAGGGGAGATGACGGTGCCCTTACGCGCGGTGGTCGACCCCGGGAGCGGCCAGCCATCCGTCTTTGCGCTGGAGGGAAACAAGGTGCGGCGCGTCGCCGTGGAGCTGGGCGACCTCATTGGCGAGCGCATCGTCGTCAGCGGCGACCTGAACATCCAAGACCAGGTCGTGGTGGCCGGCCTGGCCCGCCTAATTGATGGGCAGCGTGTCAGCCTGCTGGGTGCGGAGGCCAAGCCATGACCCGGGTGGCTGAGTTGGTGCTGGGCCAGCAACGCCTGATCCTCACCATTGCCCTGCTGCTGGCCCTGAGCGGACTACTGGCTTTCAGCACCATGAACCGCCAGGAAGATCCCTTTTTCCCGCAACGCGCGGGGCTCATCACCATCCCCTTCCCCGGTGCCGACCCGGAGCGCATCGAAAGACTGGTGGTGCGTCACCTGGAAGAAGAGATCAAACAGGTGGAATCGGTCAGCACCATCCGCTCTACCACCCGCACCAACGTGGGCCTGATCACGGTGGAACTGCGGGACGCCATCTACGACACCCAAAGCGCGTGGGAGAAGGTGCGTCAGGCCATGCAGCGAGCGAGCGTGAAGTTTCCCCCGGAAGCCGGCACGCCAGAACTGGATGACGAGTTGATCTCCACCTCTACGGTGGTGCTGGCGCTCAGCGGGGTGGACGATCCTGTGCTGCTGGCCGATGCGGCGGAGTTCGTCAAGAACCGTTTGCTGAGCCTGCCCAACATCCAGCGTCTGGAGCTGGTCGGCGACCCCGGAGAGCAAATCAGCATTGCCATTGACGAAACCACCGCTTGGCGCGTGGGGCTATCGCCCGGAGCACTGGTCAACCAACTCAATAGCCGCAATCAAATCATTCCCGGCGGCACGCTGCGCGTGGACGACACCACCTTGATCTTGCGACCCGAAAGCGAATTTCGCAGCGTGGACGAAATTCGCAACACCCCCGTGCGTCTGCCTGCCGGGGATACGGTTCCGCTGGGCAGCATCGCCAGGGTGTGGCGGGGGCCGGAAGAACCCGCGCTGACGCGCTTCTACGTCAATGGGGAGCGAGCCGTGGGCATCGACATTGTCACTGTGCCCGATGCCACCAATCAGGTGGCCTTTGGAGCCCAGCTGCGGTCACTGGTGGATGATATTCGGGGCTGGATGCGCGATGAGGACCCTCGCTTCGCCCCCATCCAGATCGAGGAAGTGTTCTTTCAGCCCGACCGCGTGGCTGAGCGCCTGCAAAACCTCAGCGGCAGCCTGGGTATCGCCATGCTCATCATTCTGGGCGTGCTCCTCAGCTTCATGGGCCTGCGCCTAAGCATCGTGGTGGCCGTGATTTTGCCGTTGGTAACGGCTGTGACCATCGCCATCTACGCCATGGCCGGGCAGGTCTTGCATCAGATGGCCGTGATCGGACTCATCGTCGCGCTGGGCATCCTCATTGATAACGCCATTGTGGTCGTCGAGAACATTCAGTGGCGCTTGAACCAAGGGCATTCCCGCCGCCAGGCTGCGGCCGATGCGGTGCGCGAACTGGTCGGCCCGCTGGGCGCCGCGACCGGCACCACACTGGCCGCCTTTGTCCCCATGCTGCTCTCCAAAGGCGGCACCGGAGATTTCACGCGCGCCATTCCGGTCACCATCATGACGGCGCTGAGCATTAGCTACATTGCCGCCATGACGGTCACGCCCGTCATCGCCGCGCGATTTTTGCGCCCTCAACGCCAGGCCGATGACCAGCCCCAATGGCCAGAGCGTCTCGGCCGCCGCGCGGGGGAACTCGCAACAGGGCGACCCGGCCGTGTCTTTGCCGCTGGTGCGCTGTTGGTGCTCATCGCCTTTGGCATGACGCGCTGGGTGGAGGCGCAATTCTTCCCCAATGCCGACCGCAACCAAGTGGTGGTGGACTTCACCCTCCCCGAGGGCACCGCGCTGGTCCGCACGCTGGCCGTTGCTGATGAACTGCAAAGCATCCTGCAAGACCACCCCGACGTGCAGCAGATCTACGGCTTTGTAGGCACCACCGGCCCGCGCTTTTATTACAACGTGCCGGATAGCTCACGCGAACCCAGTCGCGGCCGGCTGGTCGTGGAAACCCGTGGCCTGGCCACCAACCAGGGCGTGATTGATCAGGTCCGCAATTACGCCCTAGCCCAGCTGCCCGATGTGGAAGTCATCGCCAAGCAACTGGCCCAGGGCCCACCCATCAATGCCCCCATTGAAGTGCGGGTGTTTCACCCAGAGCCGGCCCCCTTGGCCCAGGCTACGCTGGCGGTGTATGCCGAGCTCAAAACCGTGCTCGGCGTGCGAGATGCCCGGCACAACCTTGGCGTGGGCGTTCCCAGCCTGGAATTCCATATCGATGACGCCATTGCCGCCGATTACGGCCTGAGCCGGGCCGAAGTGGCCCAGGCGCTACTCGGGCGCTCCACCGGGGTGCGCGTGGGTGCTTACAGAGCCGGAGACGAACCTATACCCATTCTGCTGCGCTCGGCCGCCGGTGAGCTTTTTCCCTTGGATGATCTGGCTGGGGTGAATGTGTATAGCCCCGTCGCCGGGCCCATCCCGCTGGCCGCCTTAGTGCGCACCGAAGTGCAATGGCAGCCAGCTGCGATTCATCACCGCGATGGCCGACGCATGGCCACCGTGTCATCCGAGCTGGCGCCAGACACGGTGTATACCCAGGTTCTGGCGGAGTTGGAGCCTAGACTCGCCGCACTGGATCTGCCCGCAGGGGTGGAGCTGGTGTTTGGCGGCGAACGCGAAACCAGCGGCGAAGCCAACACCGCCCTGCTGAGCACAGCCCCCTTGGGCTTGGTCTTGCTGCTTACCTTCTTGTTGCTGCAGTTCAATAGCTACAAGCGCGTGCTGATTGTGATGCTCACCGTACCCATGGCTGCGGTTGGCGTAATTCCGGGGCTGGTTTTCAGCGGCTCACCCTTTGGCTTCCAGCCACTGCTGGGCATCATCGCCTTGATTGGCATTGTGGTGAATAACGCCATCGTGCTGATTGATGTGGTGGATCAGCAACTCAAGTCGGGCCAGAGCCTGCCGGATGCAGTGCAAGCCGCCATTGAGCGCCGCACACGCCCCATCTTGCTCACCACGGCCACCACCATTGCTGGCCTGCTGCCCTTGGCATTTTCCAGCACCACCCTCTGGCCACCCATGGCCTGGGCCATCATTTCGGGGCTATCAGCCTCGGCCTTTCTCACCTTATTCATGGTGCCGGCCGCCTGTAGACTGTGGCTGCGCACGGAGGTGCCTGCATGATGCCGCGCGCTTTCTCCCTCACGGTTCTGGCCATTATCCTGAACATTGGCAGTGGCCAGGCCCTGGCCGCAGACACCCTGCCCGCCGTCATGCGCAGTGCAGCGGCGGGACTACAGCCCCAGAGCGCCGCCGAGCAGGCCGAGGCCAGCACGGCCCAACGCCTGAGTGCGCAGCGCCAGGCCTGGCTGCCCAGCTTGAGCCTGGAAGCCAACGCCGCCCGTGTGCGCAACCTGGCCCAGATTCAAACTCCCAACGGCGCCTTCACCTTGGGCGAAAACGATCTCTATGACGTCACCCTGAGCCTGCGCCAACCGCTGCTGAATTGGTCGGCGCAGAAATATGGCGTGAAAGCCCTGCGGCAGAACGAAGAGGCCGCGCAGTTCCAAGCCCAAAGACAGGCGCGTATGGCTGCGGCCCAAGCGGCCTATGCCTACCTGGACTGGCTGAGTCTGCAAGCCCAGCTTCAGGCTCTGAGCCGCGAGCAACGCAGTCTTGAGCAACAACTGCAACGCATTCAGGCCTTGGTGGATGGCGGGCGCGCACTCGATGCCGATGCTTTGGATCTCGAAGTGGCCCTGCGCCAGCTGGATCAACGCCGCATTACTCTGGACACCCAAATGCAGGTGCTGGCGCAAAACTTATTACGCCTCACCGGTGTGCCTGTGCAGCCGCAGCCCCCGCGCCTCAGCGCTGCTCCCGTCGAGCTCGACAGCGGCGATGACCTGCGGCAAGCGCTGGAACAGCGACGGGACTTACAAGCCCTGCGCGCCCAGCGCGAGGCCCTAGCCGCCGAGGTCAATCGTGTGCGCGCCCAAGCCTTGCCCACACTGGGCGCCGAAGTCAGTGTGCTGCGCACCGACGGCAACCCCATCCTGCCCGAAGACGATGTGCGTGCTGGCGTGAATCTGCGCTGGGAACCCTTCAGCAGCGGCCGTCGCCGCGCGGACCGACAAGCCGCGCAGGCTCGGCTGCAAGCCCTGGAGCTGGATCTTCAAGCCTTTGAGCGCGCCATCGAGCAAGAACTCACGGCAGCACGCGCGCAGATTCTGCAAGCCCGGGCCAGCGCAAGAACCGCTGCGGCCGCCACAGTGGCCGCCCGCGACAGCCTACAAACGCGCCGGGCGCGGCTAGAAGCCGGACGCAGCACATTGGATCGGGTGCTGGCGGCCGAAGCCCGCCTGACCGAGCAGGAAGCCCTGGCCCAAAGCGCCCAATACGCCGAACTCAAGGCCAGCATCGCTTACCGGCTTGCCCTGGGTACGGAGCTGCTTCCGGTGATTACGGAGACAGCTCCGGAGTAATCGCAGCAGAGGCACCGCTGGTGGACCATCAACCCAAGCTCAATCCGCGCTTTTGATCACCGCCAGCATCTGTGGGCCGTAGGCCTCCAGCTTGGCCTGACCCACGCCGTGGACTTCGGCCAGTTCGCCAAGGCTATGCGGACGCGTGCTGGCCATCGCAACGAGGGTGGCGTCGTGGAAGATGCGATAGGCCGGGATACCGGCTTCGCGGGCCAGTTCGGCCCGCTCCTGTTTCAGACTTTGATACAGGGTCTGGTCTTCGGCGCTTAAATCGGCTGCGGGTGCGGCTTTGCGGCTGGCGCGGGCGGCGCCTTTGGTTTCTTCACGCAGTTCCAGCGTGGTCTGGCCTTTGAGCAAGGCCGCCGCCTGCGGCCCCAAGCGGATGCTGCCGTAGCCGCTATCGTCGACTTGCAGCAGGTCGCGCGCAAGAAGCTGACGCAGGATAGAGCGCCAGGACTTGGCACTGCGCTCTTGCCCCACGCCAAAGGTGGACAGCTGCTGGTGGCCCAAGCGCTCACCCCGCGGGTCGTCTTCGCCGCGCAAGTGACCTACTAAATAGGTGGCGCCGAAGCGTTGGCCGGTGCGCACCACTGCCGAGAGCAGCATCTGCGCAGCCTGGGTGGCGTCCCAGGTTTGTGGCGGCTGTAAGCAGTTATCGCAATGGCCACAGGCCTGCGCCTGTTCTTCGCCAAAGTAGCCCAGCAGGGCCTGCCGCCGACATTGGGCCTGCTCGGCGTAGGCCAGCATGGCATCCAGCTTTTGCCGCTCCACCCGTTTACGGGCATCACCGGCCTCGCCTTCTTCAATCATGCGCCGGCGTTGGACCACATCACCCAGCCCGTAGAGCATCCAGGCATCGGCGGGCTGGCCATCGCGGCCAGCACGGCCGGTCTCCTGGTAATAGCACTCGATGCTAGGTGGTAAATCCAGGTGGGCAACAAAGCGCACATCAGGCTTATCGATGCCCATGCCGAAGGCCACCGTTGCCACCATCACCAGACCGTCTTCGGCCAAAAACCGCGCCTGATTCTGCTCACGCACGCTCGCCCCCAAACCGGCGTGATACGGCAAGGCCGGCACACCCTGCAGGCTGAGCCATTCTGCGATCTGTTCGGTTTTCTTGCGCGACAGGCAATACACAATGCCAGCCTCACCGGCATGTTCGCGTTTGATCCAGGCCAGCAGTTGATCCTTGCCGCCGCTGCGCTCCAGGACGCGGTAGAAAATATTGGGGCGATCAAAACTGTGGATGAATTGCTGGGCTTGCTGCAGCCCCAGACGCTCCACCATCTCGGCACGCGTCGGCAGGTCCGCCGTCGCGGTGAGTGCCACGCGCGGCACGCCGGGAAAGAGCTGTGGGAGCTGCGCCAGCTGCATGTACTCGGGCCGAAAATCATGCCCCCACTGCGATACGCAATGGGCCTCATCAATGGCCACCAGCGATAAAGGCAACTGTTGCAGCCACGCCAGGGTAGCGGGCTGGAACAGCCGCTCGGGCGCCAGGTACAGAAGCTCCAGGTCACCATCTTGGGCGGCGGAGCGGATGTTGCGCTGCTGCTCCAGGCTCAAACTGGAATTGATCGCCGCCGCCGTAATGCCCTGGGCCCGTAATGCGCGCACCTGGTCCTGCATGAGCGCAATCAAAGGAGAGATCACCAAAGCCGTACCCTGCCGAACTAAGGCCGGAATTTGGTAGCACAAGGACTTTCCGCCCCCAGTGGGCATAAGCACCAAGGCGTCGCCGCCTGCGCAGAGGCAGTTAATGATGGCCTGCTGCTGGCCGCGAAAGGCGCTATAACCGAAGCGGTTGCGCAATACCTCCTGAGACTGAGCAAAGTAGGTCAGGCCGGCATGGAGCTGCGTTTCGGTCGTTGATATTGAGTCCTTGGAGGAGGCCTTGCTCACGCCTGATGTCTTCCTAGCGGCAATGCACCGCATCCTTTTCGCATTAGGCTGCGAACTATAGAGCATGACCCAAGCCAGCCCCTTCAGCGCCGACTCGCTGCCCCTGTTTCCGGGGGTGGGCCTGCCGCGGGCGACGCGAGCCAAGCCGCTGAGCAAAAGAGGCTTGTTTTCGGCGCCGGCTTCGACCAATATGGCGCGGGTGCACGCTTCGACTTCCGCCTCCGAGACTCCCTTGCTACCGCAGATTGCTGCCGGCGATCGTGCAGCGGTAGATGCCTGTCTCAAGCGTTATGGAGGTTTGGTGTGGTCTTTGGCCCGGCGTTACTGCCCATCCAGCGCGGATGCCGAAGATGCCGTTCAAGATATCTTCATCGAGCTTTGGAAATCGGCGGGTAGTTACGACCCGGATGTTCGTGCGGAAACGGTATTCATCACGATGATTGCGCGACGGCGGTTAATTGACCGGCACCGGCGCGAATCCAAACACGCTGTTTTGGTGGAATGGCCCGAGTACGAATCGGCCGAGCCTGCCGATCCATCGACCAGCTCGCCTGAGTCGCATGCAGAACTGGAAACGGTGCGCCGACTCGCGGCCCAACTGGAACCCGATCAGCAAAAGGTGCTGGACCTTGCACTCACCTACGGCTACAGCCAAAGCCAAATTGCCAGCAAAATTGATATGCCGCTGGGGACGGTGAAGTCGCATATGCGGCGCGGTCTTGCTCGCCTGCAAACCTTACTCAAGACTCCAGTCGCGGGGGGGGCCACATGATGTTGGCCGACCTCAACGACCGCCAGCTGGAGCTACTGCTGGCCGATGCAGATGGTCAGCTCGATGCACTGCAGCAAGCTGAGCTGAAGGCCTTGTTGGCCGATCACCCACACTTGGCCAATCAGTGGGAAGACTTAATCTGCCAATACCTGCAGGCCAGCGCACCTACGGTGGAGCCTCTGCCCGAGTTGCTTCACGCTCGCCTGAGCAAGCAGGCCGACGCCTTCTTTGCTGAACACCAACCAGCAGCAGTCGAGCCGCACACGCCCAAGATCAAGCCAGAACCAGCACGCCGATCGGCGAGTGGTCTTTGGCCATTGGCCTTTGCGGCCAGCGTGCTGATCGCTGCTCTGGGCTGGTATCCGCAGCTACAGCAACAGGCCCCCATCAATCCTGCGGCCATTCATGCCGAATTGCTGGCCGAGGGTGCGATCCAGGTGGCCTGGAGCCCCACAGATGACCCGGCCTCTCTACCGGCTGAGTCTGGAGATATTGTGTGGGACCCGCGCCGCCAAAAGGGGGTCATGCGGTTTACCGGGCTGAAGCCCAACGACCCCCGTGCCGAGCAGTATCAACTGTGGATCTTTGATGCCAATCGGGAGTTACACCCGGTCGATGGTGGGGTGTTCAATATCAATGATCAGGGTGAGGCTTACGTGGCCTTTGAAGCCAAGCTGCCAGTGGGACAGGCCCATTTATTCGCAGTCACCGTAGAACGCCCTGGCGGGGTCGTGGTGTCTGATCAAGGACGCATTGCCGTAGTTGCCAAGGTGGGTTGAGCCCGCCTCCAACGCCACACAAAGAACACTCCTAACACGCCAAGCATGGCCAGACCGCCATTGATGACACGATGGCCTGCGGCTTGGGGGTAGGCGTCAAGAATGGCACCGTATAGCGGCCCGGCAATCACATCTGGCGTAAATCCCCAGAACGACACCCAGCCCACTGCCGCTCCAGTGACTGCCAGGGGCAATCCTGCTTGGCCTGTGAGGCTGAAGTACACCCCACGCAAGCCGTAAATACCCAAAGCGGTCACACCCAGCAACAGCAAAGCTGCCGCCCACATAAAGCCCGATGGCAAGCACGCTAATGCCGCAGCGCCCACAGCCATGCAGCTGAAAGCGAGGCTGCAGATGCGGTCCGCACTCCAGCGATCCGCCAGCCAACCACAGACCAAGGCGGCGGCGGGCCGCAGCCAAAAGCTTGCTGCGGCAATATGTGCCGCCTGAGCATGGCTGACATGGAGGACGTCGCGCGCATACTGAGACCAATAGTCCGTACTCTTATAGCCCATATAAGCACAGAAAATAATGGCCGCTTGCCACCACAATACGGGCTGCTTCCATAGTCCCCATGGGATCTGCCTCGGCCGCTGATCAGTCAGCTGTTGGCTGGGTAATTGCCACCAGACCAAAACCGCTGCGAACAGGGTGATCAGCATGCTGAGTATGATGGCAGCGCGTACCGCACTGCCCAAGGCCGCCGAATCCTGCGCCGGGCCCGCTGCGGGCAACCAGTATGCGAATCCGCTGGCCAGAAGCGTTGCCAAGGCAGCTGCGACCAAACCGCGTCCGGCCTCCAGACCACCAAAGGCGCGCCCCTGAAAGCTAGGCCCACCCCATTCCCGCGTCGCTCGCAGCAGCGGCGCCCAAAACAGCAATATTGTGGTGCAGCCCCAATAGGCGTAAACCCCGATCAGCAGCCCAGGGCTGGGTGCCCACCACCAAGCCAGGGCGCCGATGGCCGTTGCCGCCAAGGCCGCACTCATGAGGTAACGCGGAGGCCAACGATCCGCCAAAGGCCCGCCGAGCAAATAAGCCAGCATGGCCACAATGCCGTAGGCAGAAAAGGCTTGGCCGAGCTGAAACTGAGTCAGACCCGTCCACTCGAGCAAGGCTGGCCGGATGACTCGCAGTAGAACGAAAGGCAGCAGGAAGGCCACCTCTCCGGCGACGATCAGCGTTAAAAGCCTTGGGAGCGACCCTCTAGTTTGGATATTTGGCACATGGCGAGGATGCCATGGAGACGCAAACGATGGCAGGACGCGCGAGGCCTAATCAGCAAGTTAGGCCTACTTCGAGCAGGCTCAGATTCGCTGAGCACCTCCGGCAAAGGTGGGAACCGTGCCCAGAGTGTGGACGCCAGCGTGCTTAGGCATCGCCGTCAACCGCCGGACTCTAGCTCCGGCGGGCGGACGATGTTAGGACCCAGTGCCTCCAACACCTCTAGTGCATCAAAAGCATCCATTTGCTCGCCAGCAGGTTCTTCGGACAAAAGTTTAAAAACTGCTGAGGCTCGATAGCTTTCCCGCCCATTGGATGGCAGCGTATCGATAATGACGATATTGCTGCCGAAGAAGCCACCATTCCACCAAGGCCCACCAAAACCGGTGCCGAATCCCGTAGCAACCGTGGTGCGCTGCTCTTCCCGCTCAACATCCTGCGCTGTTGGGACGAAGAAGCGGTAACCTCTCTCTTTGGTAACCTCTGCCGCCCGGTAAAGCATGTAGTTCTCGACGGTCTCGCGCGGCGTCACATAATTACCCTGGAAGATCACCCGTACTCGGTCCCTTTCCAAGGCCTGATCACTAAAGCCTGGTTCATCGTCAGCCGGGCGCGGCTGGTAAGGAGTGGGTGTTGCAGCGCAAGCGCTGAGCAACACAATGGCGAGGCCGGCGACGACAAGTTTCATTTCGCTCTCCGTGCGACATTGAGGACAGTCTTAGAGTATTACTCGGCTGTAGTGTTCCCGGACGCAGACGTGGACTGCTGCTCCGTCTTCCAGCTGGGCACCAAACCCTGATATCCACTGGGCTGCAGGGGCCGGGAGTGGGCAGGAATCCAACGCGCCCACTGCGGAAATTTGCGCAGAATATGAAAAACCAGCCAGCGAATGATCTGCCGCCAACCCCGCTGCCGAGGGACATCATCGCGCTGCAGGCGCACGCAATGCTGGTCGAGCAATCGCTGCAGCTTTGCCCCCAGTTCCCGTTTGAAGCTGGCATCGCGCACCACCACATTGGCTTCGAGGTTCAGCGACAAACTAAATGGGTCTAAATTGCTGGAACCGATGGTCGCCCAGTCGTCGTCCATTACGGCCACCTTCCCGTGTAAGGGGCGCTCGCGGTACTCCCACACTTCTACGCCAGCGTTGAGTAAGTAGTCATAGAGGGTGGATGCCGCGGTGCGCACATAGGCTTTATCCGGCTCACCTTGAAGAATCAGCTGAACGCGAACTCCGCGCTGCGCAGCTCGGCGTAGCTCCCGCAGAAAACCATAGCCGGGGAAGAAATAGGCATTGGCGATAACCAAATGACGTTGTGCCTGACGAATCGCTTGCCGATAAACCGCCTCTATCGCGCGGGGGTACTCGTGGTTGTCCCGCCATATGAACATGGCCTGGGCATCAGGATGACCGGTGGGAACGGGCTCGTCGCGGCGCTTCAGCCAGCCTACGAAGCGCTGCCAAAACCGCCGACGGCGGGGCGGGTCAAGCAAACACTGGGCTTCAATGTCGGCCACTAAGGGACCGCGGATACGGACCGCATAGTCCTGCTTGGACAATGCACCGAACTCGCGTACATGTTCCAAGGAGTAGTTAATGCCGCCAATATAGGCCACCGCGCTATCGATGACCGTTATTTTTCGGTGCAAACGGCGGAACAGATTGGGTTGCAAACCCAGAAATTGGCGCCGTGGGTCGTAAACCAACAGCTCCACACCCGCATCGCGCAACTCCTGCACCATGTCGTCGCTGATCGGCGCCGTACCAAAGCCGTCAACAGCCACCTTCACACGCACGCCGCGCTTGCGGGCCTCCAACAGGGCGTCTTGCAGCTCACGGCCAATAGGGTCATCGAACCAAATAAAGGTTTCGATGAGTACGCAGTCGCGCGCCGCACGAATATCGGCAAAGACAGCCGGGAAGAACTCCTCGCCATTCTCTAACAGGCTGAGATCATTGCCCTGTGTCCACCGCCGCCCGCTCATGGCTGCAACTCCACCAGCAGCCCAGCATGATCTGATAGATGCGACCAGGGCCGGCCGTTGAGCACCTGCGGCACCCGTGCCTGCAAGTTCCGGGTGTAAATGCGATCTAAGCGCAGCAGGGGAAAACGCACCGGAAAACTGCGGGCCGCACGACCATAGGCCTGAATAAACACCTCTTGCAGGCCGCAGCTACTCGCCAATAATTCGTGAGCCACTTCCCGCCAGTCATTAAAGTCTCCAGCCACCACTAAGGGTGCATGTGCAGGCACATGAGTCTTGATGCGCTGCGCGAGCATCTGTATTTGCTGACGCCTCTGACCACCGGTGAGGCCCAAATGGGTGCAGATCACATGCCAGTCTTGCGACCCGCCATCCGGGTCTTGCAAACGGCAATGTAGTAGCCCCCGGCGCTCAGCCTTACGGGTGGATACGTCTTCATTGGTCCACTCCAGAATGGGCTGTTTAGATAACAGCGCATTGCCATGGTGCCCAGCGGGATAAGCCGCGTTTTTCCCATAGGCATGATGGTGCCAAATCGTGTCGGCCAGGAATTCGTACTGGGCTCTATCTGGCCATGCCTCGTAGCGCGTGGAATGCTCGCGATGATCGCCAAGCACCTCCTGCAAGCACACCACATCGGCCTCTACAGCGCGAATTGCCTCGCGTAGTTCATGCAGGATAAAGCGGCGATTCCCCACCGAGAATCCCTTGTGCATATTCAAGGTGAGTAGCTTCACGCGCTGTGCTCCCGCTGATATCGACGGGCAAGCCACTGCAGACCAGTCAGAGCCAGCAACACAGCTCCCCCCAAAGCAACGGCTTGAGCAATGTGTTCTGGCTGCGGATCCTGAAGCAAGGCACGCACCTCTTCCCCCACAATAGCAATGCCCACAATGCTGGGCAGCAAACCCAATACCGTGCCCAGACTAAACACCCACCAGGAAATCGCCGCTGCGCCCAAGGCCAAATTGACGATGGGATATGGCGCAACCGGCGTCACCCTCAAAATGACCATGCCCACGACGCCGCTGGCTTTTAAGAATTTTAAGGTCGCCTGCAGCCTGCGCCCTTGCCAACGCTCTAGATAAGGCGCGCCCCAGCGCAGTCCTACAGCAAAAAACAAGACGCCTGCCAACACCGAGCCCGCCAAGGCATAGACGCTGCCCCACAAGCCACCCCAAACCAAAATCACACCAACATTGAGCAGCAGCGTAGGGAACAGAACGGCGTTGCCCACAACATATATTGCTGCCAACGCGGGCAGCGCCCAGGGGCTCTGTCGCAGGCCTTGCAGCCATCCAGCCACCTGCTCAGCGGTGAGTTCCTGGCCGAGCGGGCTAAAGCGCCAAACAGCAGCCATTGCCAGCAGCGCTAGGGCCAGTGCGGCAAACAACCAACGCCGATCGATGGCGCCCCTTTGCCCTACCAAGCCTGAAATTGAGGAGTGATTACCTGTGTCCATCGGCTCCGAGCATAGCAAGTCAGCAGCGCGACCTTTGCCAGCCTTGGTAGTCTGCGCATGCACTTCAACGAGATCCGCGCATGCTTGCACGTTGGCTCAACCAACTCACAACGACCCAGGAAGACAGCAGTCAGAGCGCTCAGCAGCGGCTTAGGCTGGCGATGGCCGTACTGCTAGTCGATGTCGCTAGAGCCGACTGGGAGGATGACCCACGCGAGCGCCAGAGCATCTGCCAGAGCCTACAAGCACATTGCCAGCTCAGCCCAGCCGATGCGGAGTCATTATTGGTGGAAGCCGAGGGCACACGGGACGACGTGGCTTCGCTGCATAGCTACCTCAGAGTGATTAATGAAGAGGCCACCCAAGAGCAGAAGCAGCAATTACTCGACAGCCTCTGGAAGGTGGCCTTTGCCGACGGCGAACTGGCCGCCTACGAAGAACACACCATTCGACGCATGGCGGAACTACTCTACCTACCCCATGCGGATTTCATTCAGTCCAAGCTGCGCCACCAGCCAGGTTCCGACACCTAAAGCCAAGCAGTGACAACACCGAGCTTACCCGCCGAACTCCTCGCCGCCTATGCCGCAACGGAGTACCGCTTTGTGTGGGGTGAGGACATCATGCGCCTGCGGCTCAACCAATTAAACCCGGCACTCGACGCCAAACTATGCGAGCAGCAGTTCAGTGGCGGCGCGTTTTTGACCAACGCCAATCCATTGGGCGCGGTATTGAGCGACCGCGGCAACGCCCAACGCAATGCCGCCTTGCAACGCGGGCTGCTGCAGCGGGGGCTACCGCACTGGCCCGGCCTGGGCGTGCCCGATGATGCCCAGAGCTGGGCCGCCGAGCCCAGTTTCTTCATCACCGGACTGGACCAGGAGGGGGCCCT
This sequence comes from Oceanococcus sp. HetDA_MAG_MS8, assembly GCA_019192445.1. Taxonomy (NCBI): domain Bacteria; kingdom Pseudomonadati; phylum Pseudomonadota; class Gammaproteobacteria; order Chromatiales; family Oceanococcaceae; genus Oceanococcus; species Oceanococcus sp. HetDA_MAG_MS8. Next base: position 170,577 of record JAHCMK010000003.1, on the reverse strand, counting down.
GAACATGGCGCGCTATTGCGAGCAGTTGGCCTTTGTCTGGCATGCGACCGGCCACCCTACTCAGCTTTGCCTGACTGGACTGCGGCCCGATTCTGCCGCCGACTGATACCAGCCTCGGCTACGGTTAACCACCGCCACCAGAGCGAGCATCAGCGGCACTTCCACCAGCACGCCCACCACGGTGGCCAGTGCCGCGCCACTGTCGATGCCATAGAGCACGATGGCCACCGCTACCGCCAGCTCAAAGAAATTGGAAGCCCCAATCAGGCAGCTCGGCCCGGCAATGGCGTGCTGCTCACCGGCGGCACGGTTAGCCAGATAGCCCACCACAGCCGTCAGCGTCCCTTGCAGCAGAATGGGCACGGCCAGCAAGGCAATGACCAAGGGCTGCTGCAGAATTTGCGGCCCCTGAAAGGCAAACAGCAGCACCAAAGTGCCCAGAAGGGCGGCCATGGACACCGGCCCCAAGCGATCCAGTGTGGCCTGCAAAGCTGACTCGGATTGACGCAGGGCGGCCGCACGCCAGAGCTGGGCGATCACCAGCGGCACGATGATGTACACCCCCACCGATAACAGCAAAGTGGCCCAGGGCACCGGCACATCACTCACACCCAGCAGCAAGGCCACCAGCGGAGCAAACAGGATCACCATGATGGCGTCGTTCAGCGCCACCTGGGTGAGGGTGAAGTTGGCGTCGCCGCCCACCAGGCGACTCCAGACGAACACCATGGCCGTGCAGGGAGCGGCCGCCAGCAAGATCAAACCGGCGATGTAACTACTGCGCTGCTCGGCCGGCAGCAGGTCCGCAAAGGCATGCTCGATGAACAGCCAGGCCAGCCCCGCCATCAAAAAGGGTTTGAAGGCCCAATTCACCAGCAAGGTGATGGAGAAACCCCGCCAATGCCCGCGCACCTCGCCCAGGGTGGCGAAGTCCACCTTCATCAGCATGGGAATGATCATCAGCCAGATGAGTACCCCTACGGGCAGATTCACCTGGGCGAGTTCCAGAGCACCCAGAGTGGAAAAGACGCCGGGGAGCAGTTTCCCCAGACCAGTGCCCGCCGCCATACAGAGCAGCACCCACACCGACAGATAACGCTCGAAGGTACTCATGCGGCAGATGCCTCCTTGGCCTGGGCTTGCAGGGTTTCGCTGTAACGTCGGGTGAGCGTGGCACTGTGGCTGCGCGTGAGCAGAGTAAAGCGCACCAGCTCCTGCATCACATCCACCACCCGCTCGTAAAAAGCGGAGGGGTGCATACGGCCGGCCTCATCGAACTCCTGATAGGCCTTGGCCACCGACGATTGATTGGGGATGGTGATCATGCGCATCCAGCGCCCCAGCAAACGCAAGGTGTTGACCGCATTAAAGCTTTGCGAGCCGCCGCTGACCTGCATCACGGCCAATGTGCGCCCCTGGGTGGGGCGCAAGGCTCCCATGCTCAAGGGGATGTGGTCGATTTGATTCTTGAGCACGGCCGTCACCGCCCCATGACGCTCGGGGCTGCACCACACCTGGCCTTCAGACCACAGGGACAACTCCCGCAGCTCCACCACTTCCGGATGCTCGCTGCTGCCCGGCGCGTCCGGCTGGGGCAAGCCGCTGGGGTCGAAGATCTTCACCTCGCAGCCCAGCCAGAGCAGGATGCGGGCCGCTTCTTCGGTGAGCAGCCGCGAATAGGACCGCTCCCGCAGCGATCCATAGAGCATCAGGATGCGCGGCGGATGCTGGGGCCCTAGTCCTAGCTCGGCTGGAATATCGCGCTCCAGCGCGGCCGTGTTGAGATGGGGCAAGTCGTGGGGGTCGGGCAGGCTTCGCAGCATAGGGGTCCGGAGGCGTTTAAGAAGAAGTGAGTCGGTGCAAGGCTTGCACCCGAGCAGAAAAATCCGGCGCAGTCCAAGCGGACTCGGGCAGCGCAGCCAGCGCCTGCATCTGGGCACTCATGTCGGCATACACCTGGGCGAAGCAAGCGCGTTGCGCCGCCTCATCGCCAGCGGCAGGCGGGTCTGGAAAGCTCCAATGCACCTTGGGCGCGCGGCCGGGGAAAATGGGGCAGGACTCGGCCGCCGCGCTGTCACACACCGTAATCACCAAATCCAGCGGCGGCGCATCCGGCGCGGTGAACTCGTCCCAGGACTTGCTGCGCAGGCCGCGCAGCTCATGTCCCTTCGACGCCAACAGTTCCAAAGCCAAGGGATGGGGCTGACCTTTGGGCTGAGACCCTGCCGAATAGGCAGTGATTCGCCCCAAACCATGTTGGTTGAGCAGGGCTTCCGCCAGAATCGATCGCGCCGAGTTGCCGGTGCACAAAATCAAGACGTGGTGCATTGTTGGGGGGTCTCGCATTGTTCCAAAGGCTGATCCGCGCAGCAGTTCTCGCTGAGGTAAGCCAGCAGGCTATTCATGGCCGCAAAGTCCGCGCGGTAGTACCGATGCCGCCCATCGCGCTGCATGCGTACCAGCCCTGCGGCGGTGAGTGTCTTGAGGTGAAAGGACAACACCGACGGCGTGAGCTGTAACTCCGCCGCCAAATCACCCGGACACAAGCCTCCGCTACCAGCCCGCACCAGGCGGCGGTAGATCAGCAGACGCGCCTCTTGTGCCAGAGCGACAAGCTGTTCGACGGCCAAATTCGTTTCCATATTTCGATGATAATGAAATTATTATTTCAAAGGGATGACGGCCACTGCCCGGCGCTTAAGTTTTGCGGCGCTGCGCAATCGCAGACAGATGTTGAAGCCAGCGCTGCTGTACGTCTCAAACACGGGACATTGACAGGCGGCAGCGCTGACCAAGATTGCCCCGTAGAAACCATCCTAACGCACGGAGCACCGCGCAGTTCATGATGGCCTGATCAGCGCCTCAGGGCGAGACTTCGCCTAGGGAGACGCTGAATAAATCGCTGCGCTCGCAATCTGACCCGCCGGCGGTGCGCGCACTCCTCACATATCGCCCATATGCTGCGGGCGCTGTGCTCCGGCGGCGGGCCACCTTGCCTCGCTCGCGGATTTCTTCAGCGCCTCCCTAGTAGTGATAACGAAGCTGAGCAATGAAGAGGCTATCGTCATCCGCCTTGTATACAAAACGATCAACCTCGTTGATTCTTCGGGACCAATACCCCGATAAGGCGTGCTTTAGCGGCTCAGGCTTGCCGACTCCTTCAAACGCATCGCGCGCCGCATCCTCAATGAGTAAGTTGATGCGTTTGACGGTTTTTTTGTCTGTTTTCTGCCAGTAGAGATAGTCTTCCCAGGCCTGTTCCGAGAAGACAAGCTTCACTCGGCAAGTTCTCGTTCTGTGCCATCACCATCGTCGAGTTCCCCGATTGCTGACAACAGTCGACGCATGTTCTTCGGGCTACGAAGCAAATAGGCCGTCTCTTCCAAGGCCTGGTAGTCCTCCATAGACATCATGACCACGGCATTTTTGCCATTGCGCGTTATCGCGACTGGCGCATGATCCATGCAGACTTTCTCCATGGTTTTGGCCAAATTGGTACGTGCAGACGTATAGCTCAGCGTGTCCATCGAGCAGCCTCAGTATGTACAGAACTTTGTACAGTTTAGTGCACGTTGCCGCGAGCGCAAGGGAGGTCTGCCAAGGGCTGCCACGCGCCCGTTCGGAAATGAGGTAGCAGCGCACCCCTTGGCTCAACAAAGAAGCCGCCAGAGCGCGGCAAGCGCAGCGATGCATTCAGTGGCCCCTCAGTCGGTAGGCGGCGCACGGCGCAGAGCCTTCGTCCTCCCCCGCTTCACCTTGCTCTCTACCCGCCGCCGCTGCGAGGCTCGCGTGGGCCGGGTGGCTTTGCGAGCCTTAGGCTTGTGCGCGGCGCGGGCCACAAGCTCGGCCAGCCGCTGGCGCGCATCTTCCAAGTTGGCCTCTTGGGAGCGGGAGCGCTGAGCTTTGATCACCACCACACCTTCGCTGCTCACCCGGCGATCCCGTAGGTTCAGCAAGGCCTGCTTAAGACCATCCGGCAAAGAGGAGGCTTGCACGTCGAAGCGTAGGTGGATGGCACTGGACACCTTATTCACGTTCTGCCCGCCCGCGCCTTGGGCACGAATAGCCTCCCAGCTGATCTCGGAGTCTGGAATGGACAGACTGGAGCTGATCACGAGCATGACAGGGCTAGAGCAAATGAGTGGTCGAGCTTAGCCTCCTAGTGCAGGAGATCAAGCCCACAGAGTCACCCACAAGCTGGCATGGAGATTGCTGCGCTGCAGCAGAAAGCTTGGTTATACCAATCAAGCGGGACAACACTTGGGAAACATCATGTTGCTTCGTAAAGCCGTCGCGGCTGCTGCCGTGCTGGGTTCGCTGGCTGTGCTCACAGGGCTGGTTTGGAAGACCCAGCAGCAACCCTTGAGCGTAGCGCAGGCCAGTCTTTGGCGAGCAGCCCTGGAACAAAGCGCCGAACAGGTGCGCCAAATCGATGCAGAAATCACCCGGCTGCGCCTGGAGCAGGATACGGGGCTAGGCCGCCTAGAACAGCGCATTGAGGCCTGGGTCGAGGCTGATCGGCGCTGGCTGGATCTGACTCAGGCACAATTACCTGTGCTCAGCGCAGCCAGTCGCAGCTACCGCTCAGATGCAACACAAGCTCGCAAGCAGCTGAGTGAAATCGGCGCCGTGCAGGCCACATTTGTGCAGGCTTTTGGGCAATTCCAACAAGCTGCTGAAGACACGCTGGCGCGTATGACTGCAGCCGGCGAGGGGGCAAAAGCGCAGCAACTCATCGGCCGACTCGTTGAGGAGCTTGCTCGCTACAGCTTGCAAAGCCGACCCAGCAATGGCGATGTTATTGACGGCCTGAGCAGTCGGCTACCGTCCAGCGGTGCAAGCCTGTCACGGGCCGTGGCGGAACTGCGCGTAGCACGCGACCAGCTGCGGTCAAGCCACCGGGCCTGGAGAGAGCTGGACCTGGAGACACAGCTCAATGGCCTGGAGCAAGGCCTTGGCCAAGCCTTGGAGAAGCAAGAGGCGGAACAGAACACCTACTCCGTCGCTTTGGCGGCCTTTGCCGGTGCCTTGATGCTGGTCTTTGGCCTGATTGCCCTGCGTTTGCAGTCCAGCATGCACGCCCTGGATCAGATCAACAGCAACCTCGAGCAAACAGTGGAGGAGCGCACCCGAGAACTGAAGCTGCAGCAGGCGCATCTCATCCAGTCGGAAAAAATGGCATCGCTGGGCCAGATGGTGGCGGGCGTGGCGCATGAGATCAACACGCCCTTGGGTTATGCCAGCAGCAACGTGGAATCGGTGAAGCAATCGCTCACCCGCGTATCCGCCGAGCCAAACCTAAGTGACGATGCGCAGGAGCGCCTGGAAGAGGCCGACATTCTTTTGGAAGACTCCATGCACGGCCTGGAGCAAATCGACGAGCTAGTGAAAAGCCTGAAAAATTTCAGCCGTGTCGACCGCTCCCATACCGAGCTCTTTGACATCAACGAAGGGCTGGATACGGCGCTGAAAATCTGCCGCAACACCCTCAAAGACCAAATTGAGGTCGTTCGCGACTACGCGGAAGGCCTGCCAGACATCCTTTGCGCCCCCTCCCAGTTGAATCAGGTCTTTCTCAACCTGATCAACAATGCGGCGCAGGCCATGCGCGATGGCGGCACCCTCAGCTTGAGTTCGCAGCGCGATCAAGACCACCTCAGCATTGTCATTGGCGACACCGGCTGCGGGATGGATGCGCAGACCCAAGCCCATATATTCGAGCCCTTCTTTACCACCAAGCCCGTCGGTGAAGGCACCGGGTTGGGCCTCTCCATCGTGTTCCGGATTATCGAGGACCACGGAGGCCGTATTACGGTGGACTCCACACCGGGCCAGGGCACCCAGTTCCAAATTCGGCTTCCGATTCGCCAGCAAGCCCCGGCGCAGGCCACCAGCAGCGCAGTGATCATTGATGACTCGGCGGAGCCAGCCCATGCCTGAGCCTGTGGGCACCCCCATCCCGGCTACGCAAACGCCCGAGCGCCCAAAGCTGCTCTTCGTGGACGATGAACGACGCATTTTGGTGTCGCTGAAGTCCATCTTTCGCGATCACTACGAGGTGCGAATTACGACCAGCGGCGCAGAAGCCCTGGAGATTCTTCGCGAGTGGCCTGCCGATGTGATCATCAGCGACCAACGCATGCCGGAGATGCCCGGTGTTGAGGTTCTGAAAGGGGCGGCCAAGATACGCCCGACGACGACCCGCATCTTACTCACCGGCTACTCGGATCTAGAGGCCATTATTGGCTCGGTCAACGAGAGCGAGGTCTTTCGCTTTGTTTCCAAGCCCTGGAAACGCGATGACCTCAACCGCACCATGGCCGCCGCGGTTGCTCAAACCCGGCAAACCCTGAGTGATGGGTCGGCGTCCGAATCTGTCGCTGCGACCCCAGCTCCGGCACCCACCAAACAAGACGGAGCTGAGGTGCTGGTTCTCGACTCCAACAGTGCGGAACGGCAGGCTCTGGTACATACCCTGAGCAGCGAATGGCGGCTGCATGCCGCCGGCACCATTGACGAAGCCCTGAGCTGCATTCGCGACCATCCCGATATTGGCGTCGTCCTCACGGAGTCGGTCTTTGAAGGAGGCGCCGTGACAGCCCTGGTGAACGCTCTGCGCCGTGCCCGACCCGAGCTGGTCTACATCGTCATCACCCATGAACCTGATGCCGGCCACATCATCGATTTGATCAACTTCGGCCGCATTTACCGAGTCCTGCGTAAACCACTACGCGCTAGCGTGCTACGCGGGGCGGTCAATGTCGCCAACCATCGACACCAGCAACTGCGCCGCGACCCGGAACGCGCCCAGCGCCTGGCCGGTAGCGTGGATGCCATGCCAGAGCATGGCTCAGGCACTAGCTTGTTCACCCGTATTCGTACGCTGCTGGGCATTGGCCGCAGCCGCACGGCTTAAGGACCCACACATGAACACCAGCGCAAGCACCAGCGCCTTCGCTCAACTTCGCCAAAGTATTGGTGGCTCCGCTGAGTACGTGGTGGCACTCGGCTTACTGTTGGTCTGCGTCGCCGTCGGACTAGCCGTATGGCTGAGCAGCGACCAAGGCTCCTCAGAGCCGGCCCAACCACGCATCGTGGCTACTGGCATCAACACTGACGAGCCTAGCGCCGACCCCGCAGAACTAGAGGCTGAATTGGCAGCCTTACGCGAGCTGAAGGCCCAGCTACAGGCCAGCATGAGCGCAGTGGAAGCGCAGGCTCAGCAGGAATTTGAAGCGGCGCAAGCCCAGCGCCAGCAGATGGAGGCTGAGCAAGCTGCCGAAGCGCAAAGGCAGGCCGAAGCCGAGCGCCGGGCCGCCGAACTTGCCGCTCAGCAACGCGCCGCCGAAGAACGCCTGGCCCGTCTGCAAGCCCAGCTCGCCGAGCGCGAGCGGCAACAGGCAGCGCAAGCTGCCGCGCCCCCCGAAGTCCCACAGACCACACCAGCGCGCGTGGACTGGAGCAGCTGCAGCAAGCCCGCGTATCCGCGTATGGCCCAACTCACCGGAGCGGAAGGCACCGTGATCCTTGCCATGGACTTGGACGCCCGAGGTCAAGTTCTGGATGGGCGTATCCAAACCTCCAGCGGGCATCGCTCCTTGGACGAGGCCACGCTGCGCGCTGTGCGCCGCTGCGACTTCACCCCGGCTACCCAAAATGGCCAACCCGTGGCCATTACCGGCCTGGTTGAGTTTGCCTGGCGCTTGAACTGAGTCCGCAGCGGCTCTCAAGGAGCAGCCATGACTGGCGCTGAATTAGCTCTCAGCAGATAGATAATCCTGCGGCTGAAACTGCGCCGTCATAGCGCGGTACTCCGCCGTGCGCCCTGGCCAGTTATTGGTAATACGCCCGTCAGCGGTGTGATACCAGCTGGAACAACCGGCATTCCACACCGTGTGCTTGAGCCGATCCTGGGTTTGGGCGTTGAAGCGTTCATGCACCTCGGGCTTCACCTCCAAAGTGGCTTTATCGCGGAGGGCTTTCAGAGCCTGCACGATGTAGCGGGCCTGGCACTCGATCATGAAAATAATGGAGTTACCACCCAGGTTGGTATTCGGCCCATACATCAAAAAGAGGTTGGGAAAGCTGGGCACGGTCATGCCCAAGTAGGCCTCAGCCCCGGCTTTCCATTGCTGATGTAGGTCCACGCCATCGCGCCCGGTGATCTGCATGGGCGAGAGGAACTCCGTGGCCTTGAAGCCCGTGCCCATAATCAAGACATCGCAGTCGATATTGCGCCCGGTTTTGTCCCGCACGCCGGTGCTGGTGACGCAGTCTACACCTTCGGTGTTCAGCTCCACATGAGGCTGGCACAGCGCCGGGTAGTAGTTGCTGGTGAACAGAATGCGCTTGCAGCCAATGGGGTAGTCCGGGGTGAGTTTGGCGCGCAGCTGCGGGTCTTTAACCTGGGCTTCACGGAAGCGTCGCGTCACCCACTGGTACAGCTTCGACACCCGGTTATCTCCAGCATCGAAGGCATCAGTGCTCATTTCCCCCGACTTCCAGAGCAGATACCGAAATGGCCGCTCATAGCCCGGAATATGTTTGAAGAGCTGTCGATTCAACCAGCCATAGGTACCGTCCAGACGCGGTAGCACGTAGGGAGCGCTGCGCTGAAAAATGGTGAGCTGGCTGGCCTGCTCGGCGACTTCGGGGATGAACTGGATGGCGCTGGCCCCAGTGCCAATCACGCCCACTTTTTTGCCCTTCAGGTCCACCGAGTGGTCCCACTGCGCCGAGTGAAATAGTGGCCCTGAAAAGCCCTTCAGCCCAGGAATGTTGGGCCAGCTCGGCCTAGAGAGCTGCCCCACGCCAGAGATCAAACTCTGCGCGGAATACGTCTTGCCATCGGCCGTCTGCACCTCCCAGCGCTGACTGTGCTCCTGCCACTGCGCCGACTGCACCTCCACCCCAAAATGAGTGCAGTCATATAGTCCGTAGTGCTTAGCGCACTCGCGCATGTACGCCAAAATCTCCGGCTGCTGCGGATAGCGCCGAGAGAAACGCACCCGCTTGAAGAAGGAAAAGGAGTACAGGTGCCAAGGCACATCGCAGGCCGCCCCGGGATAGGTGTTCTCCCGCCAGACTCCACCTACATCGGGGCCCTTTTCCAGAATGGTGACCTCAAAACCGGCCTGTCTGGCCAGAATGGCCGCGCATAAACCGGAAAAACCGGTGCCAATTACCAAAACCTCAGTGCTGTGCATGCCTGTCCTCTGCTGCATCTCCTCAAGCGACTGACTGGGCGCGAGATTGCGTCACTTCGATGCGAAGTGCACGCAACCCTTAATCCAATGAAGTCGCAATTAGACGAGGGAATGTAGCAGGCTCTGCAAATCTGCGACGAGGTTCACTCGACACACACCGAATGACCCCGCCTCCCCCTGAGCAAGTACGCCTACTGCGAGCCGCCACAACGATGAAGCCTTGCCCGAGTGTCTCCACCACTAGGGCTACATGCATTAGGCGTCACCCTCTTGCTGCGATGAGGTTTTGCTCACATCCCTACCCATGCCTCGCTTAAAGCCACAATCAACCACGTTTACACGAGACACAACCACAATGCGCGTTAAAAACACCTCACTCAGTTGAGTACACCCTCCTTGTACATCACGAGCAACACGCCAGAGAAAAAGCCTAAAGCTATAAAAAGCTTGACTGTTATCACGACGCATCTAGATAGCATTGGTGAGGAATTTGACAGCTCGACACTTTGAGTTTGATGCTGTGGCCTCACACAATAGGCGATCATCAGGTACTCAGCATATAGCGACTCTAAGTTGCCCTTATGAGGGGAACCTAAACGCTTCCATAACGCCTCATCATACCTCTGTATAAGCCTCAGAAGCTCACGCCTCAGCTTCATCTCGAAAGGAGCGAGAACAACGGCACCACCCCAGAACACGAAGAGCAAAGCCACAAGAATATTCTCAGCCATTTGAACGCAGCCACAATGCTATTCCCAAGCGTAATCATCAGCTAGCACCACTGCCACAGGCAACGAACGACTCGGCTTCCATCTGCCGATCACCAAGGTGCAATCGTCTGATCAACAACTTACATCAGAAAAGGCAGGACATATCGACCGCGTCGTTTATGCCGCTCAACACCAAAAACAACTATTAATGCTGACTACTAATACGGACCACGTTCTCTCCACCGACAATTTGACACCCGCAAGTCATGGCGCAACGCGCCGCCACCATCATCAACACAAGAATGGGGCTGGCCGTAGCTGTTAGCTACATCGATTCAAACCTGTCATTTCATCGAACACCGAAAGACCCGTACTCACTGGAGGCATATAGGTGAAGGTGTCACCACGTAGCCATAGAGGTGTTCTCTTCCAGGAGTGGAGCAAAGACGCTCTAATCCTCCTAAAAACCGAAACTTCGTGTAAGTCAGACCGTGCCATACAAATCACTGCGATCCCACCGAGGAAATGTCCCTCTTTTTGGGACTTAGAGAACCATTTCGCAGCGAGCTGATCATCTTGCGGCAGCCCGCGCCCACTCAGATATGCCAACCCTATATTGAACTCATTACGACCGTAGGACTTATCGTCAGCCTGGAGCGCCTCTTGCGTGATCTCGATTGCTTCAGCGTAACGCTCTTCGTCCTCGGGTCCGATGAGCAAGCTGAACGCTAACCTTTCAGATGCCAATGTAAAAGCCGCACCCAATTCGATAGCCCTCCTCAGTAGGGCCTCAGCTTTCTGTGAGCTTTTCGGCCTGCCCCGCCCCTGAAAGAAGCAGTCAGCGAGCTCATACAAGAACAGAGGGTCACTTCCCCCTCCCTCAAATGCATCACAAGCTTCCGTATACTTTCCAGTTCGCAAAAGCTCCCAACCTTCATTCGGAGCACCTGCGTAAATGCTGCACGTAACGCACATCAGGCAAAGAGAAAAAATACGCCTTACAGCGTTTTGGCGCACGAGTTCCCGCATAACATGACTACCCTGGCATCCTGGTTTCTTTGCGGCCATTAACCCAACTTAACGGCAGAGAACTTCGTTCGCGCAGGTGGGCAATACGCTGTACCGTCCCTAGAGTTGGCCACTCTGTTATGAACAACTACGCACACAGCAATAAATCCCAGGCCGGCCGTTATAAAACTCCGTCCACCGAGCACACAACACAAGCTGCCTGCTACCTTGAGGGCCGAGCGATAAGCCAATCAACACAATATTGCTTTTGAAATTGACAATTAGATATTGATCTATGTGAGACGGCTGTCGAAAAACCTTCGCCCGGCCCAGAATTTCAGCGTGTTGTGATATTCGGCAAATCGCCCTGCAGTGGCACCTGCACTTCCCCGCTCACAAACACCACCGGTACGGTGACGTCGCGGGCGGTGGAGATGATGAAGGCATCGCTCAGGCCGTAAAGCAGCAGCACGATTTGATCACCGGGCTGAATGCGTTCGGCAACGCCGACCATTTCGATCTCGTGGGTGCCCAGGCCATTAATCGGGATAACCTGTTCTTCAATGAGGTCAGGAACCAGCGGTAGAAGCTCACCGCTGCCGAGACGAATCACGCCCAGGCCGGCAAAGACGGTGGCATCGCAGGTGCCCAGGCGCAGCAGCGGGTCAGACTCCTCCAAACAGAACTCGTCCAATATGGGATCGCCACGGGTGAGCGTGAAGGTTGCGGTGGGAATACCCGCCAGTACTTCGCTGCCATCGCCGGCTGTGGTCAGGGGCACCACAACAGGGGCCGGATTGGCGATAACAACAGGTACAGGCAGCCCCCCCGGCAGCTCTACGGGGAAGTTTTCGCCGCCGATGGGCATGTCGGGTAGTTCTACGGCATCGCCTTCGGTGAGCGACAAACACATGTTTTGACCGGTGGTCAGCACATCATCGACGTTGCCAACACCCAGAAGCTTGTCATTAAACCAAGCCAACGCTGCCGCATCTTTGCTGATGGTGCCGCAGGCGGTATTCAGCGGGTTGGCCAGGGTATTCAAGGCCTGCAGCGCCAAACCCAGGTTGGGAGTGAGGAAATGATGGCCGAAGCTGTAAGTCAGCAGGCGAACATCACCGCCCGCTTTGGCCAGGCACTCATAGTTCCGGTAAGCCTCGTTGAGGTTGAACAAGTCATCCCGCGGCCCCTGCCAGATCAGCGCATCGACTCTGGGCACACTCCGCCGGGAAGGCGTCAGCACCGTGAAGTTGCCATCTGCGGTCAACGGGAGCAATTGGAACAGGGGGTCTAGCAAATAGCTGGAAGTACCGCCCTCGACTTCACCCGGCTGCAGATCCAGCGGGTTCTCGCAGAAGTAGCGCATGGAGTGATAGGCAAAGAATGGTATGGCCTCCTCCGGGAATTCACCGGTTACGCCGCCCTCCAGCAAGGTGGCGCGAATGAGGGGATCTTGCCCAAAGGTGGTTTGCACATCGGCCGTGCCAGCCAGGATGAGGGCCCATTGCGATTTGACCACCCCATTCGGGTTCAGCGAATAGGTGAGGTCATGGGGAGCAATTTCCGGCACGATGGCATCCAGACGACGGTCGGGATCTTTGTTCAGTAGCAGATACTGGTACATGCCGCCGTAACTGCCGCCGATGGCACCCAGCAGCAGATTGCCGCTGCGGTAGCGTAGGTAGTCCAGATGTTGCTCGGCCCAGTCGACAATGGCGACAAGATCTTCCCCTTCGAAGTCAGGGTCCATCACGCGCACGGTACCGCCCGAGTCTGGCGAGCCGCGTTGGTCGATGCTGATCACCGCATAACCCGAGTCGGTGTATTGGGCAAAGCTGCCCACCGCAGTTTGCCGGCCACCGCCGTAGCCGTGGCCCTCGAGGATTAACGCGTGCTTCTGGCCGCAATCGAAGTTGGCGGGCTCATGCACTTGGAAGCTGATGGCTTCTTCATCGACGCGGGAGGGAATGATCACCTGGTATGCACGGCCACCCTCCAAGCTGTCTCGCGTGGCGCAGGATGCGACCGGAGTTTCAGAGCCATACGGGAGCGCTGTGCGCGTATTCAACGTGGATGAGCCTGTAGAGCCGCTATCTGGCCGCCCGCCGCCGGGTTGGCAGGCCGCAAAAAACACTAAAACCACCAGGGGGAAGAGCTGGCGCATGGGGTCTCCTCATTGGGTAGGCCGCAGCCTAGGAATTCTCTGGGCAGCATGCTGCCACTCTTTTAGTTTCCGCCTAAAGGTGACCGCTGCCAAGCGTAAATACTCAGCAAACGCAGCGAAGAGAATTTTCTTTCTAATTTTTAGAATGGTTTTGGCTGTTATTTGCGCTTTTTATTCGCATTTAGCGATGGCTCAATAGACCCACATTTTGCTTCCACTGGAGAACATCATGACTCGTTTCGCACCCACTCTAGATCTCATCGCCCGCGTCGCCCTGGCCGCATTGTTCTTGCTGGCCGGCCTCAACAAAATTAGCCAGTACGAGGGCACGCAAGCCTTCATGGAGTCCGTAGGCATTCCTGGAATACTGTTACCCGCCGTCATCGTGCTCGAGGTGCTCGGCGCTTTGGCCATCATGACCGGGCTCTTCACACGCCTGAGCGCATTGGCACTGGCAGGCTTCTCTGTGGCGTCTGCCCTACTCTTCCACTTTCAGCTGGCCGACCCCACCCAATTCGCCATGTTCTTCAAGAACATTGGTTTAGCCGGCGGCTTTCTACTCTTAGCTGCCCATGGGGCCGGGCAGATTAGCCTGGACGCCAAGCGCGCATCTGCCTAAGCCTGCCAACATTACCCTAGGGCCCCGGCCAACTTGTTTGGCTGGGGCTTTTGCGTTTGAATCACACAACTTTCATTGACAACAAGGAAGGCTCTATGCGCCTCGTAGCCACCGTCCTATGCACGCTTTTGTTCAGCAGCCCGTTGTGGGCAGCCGTTCAAGGCCAAAACCTGCAGTACCAGATTGATGGCCAAAACTATCAAGGCTATATCGCCAAAGACGACAGCTTGCGCGGCCCACTTCCGGCAGTGATCGTTGTGCACGAATGGTGGGGCCATAACGCCTACGCGCGCCAACGCGCCAACATGCTCGCTGCCCAGGGCTACGTCGCCATGGCCTTGGATATGTACGGAGCAGGCAAGCTGGCCAGCCACCCAGAAGACGCCAAAGGCTTCATGATGGCCGTAATGGAAGAGCAAGGTGCTGTCCAAGAACGGTTTTTGGCGGCAAAGAACCTTCTCGCCAGTCGGCCCGATGTCAAAGCCGATCGCATTGCCGCCATTGGCTACTGCTTCGGTGGCGGCGTGGTGCTCAATATGGCGCGCGCCGGAGTGGACCTGGCTGGCATTGTTAGCTTCCATGGCAGCTTGAACCCCCAGGAGGGCACACAGCCCGGTGATGTTGTTGCCCCTATCATGGTCTTCAACGGCGAATCCGACCCCTTCGTGCCGGCCGATGCCGTAGCGGCTTTTAACCAGGAAATGCAGCAAGCCCAAGCCGACATGGTGTACGTGGGCTACGCCAATGCCAAACATTCCTTCACCAGCCCGACGGCCACCGCAACTGGAGAAAAATTCGGCTTACCGCTGGAATACAACCAAGCCGCCGATGAAGACTCCTGGCGCCAGGCCTCGAGCTTCTTACGCGAAGTACTCACCCGCTAAGTCTGCACCGAATAAGCCGCTGCGCTAGCAATCTGGCATGGCAGGGTGGTGTTACACCGCCCTGCCCTCAGTCCACACCCATATGCTGCGACAGCTGTGCTCCGGCGGGGAGCCATCGTGCTCCGCTCGCGGATGTGTTCAACGTAGCTGTGGCGGAGTTTCTGGCCCGCGATACTCCCGAACCGGCCCCAGCAACATGAAGGGCATGGGCAGGTACCGAAGGAAGCCAGGCACGCCGATGGTGCCCAAGCCTAGATATTGGCCCTCCCCGACGCGACGAACCTCGTCCACCATCTTCACTCGCCCCCATAGCGATGCATAGACGGTGTAGTCCAAGCGCAGGCAGGGTTGCTGATCGAATATAGAGGGCGCAATACTCAGGTGCATGGGGTAGCGCGTCAGCCATTGACCGCGCCGAGCAAAGCCGTTGTAGCCCAAGCCTTCTTCTGCACTCAAAGGCTTGAATCCCTTCGCCTGCCACTGCCCTGAAATGGGGTTGTTCAGAGACAGCTTGCCAAGCAAGCTAATGACCAGCGAGGCCTGCCGTAGCACACGCGCCTGATACTCGCCGTGCATCTCTGCCAGGCTGGGGGCCTCAAGGGTGGGGTACAGGTCCAGCAGCTGCCTGCAGCTCAACTCTTCCAAGCGAGGCACTAAGCCAGTGGTGGATGCTGTGCTGCTCATAATCACTATTCTCCATGTTCAGCGCTTTCAGAGTTGACGCCAAATTGTCCCAGTTCGGGCGTGACCGCGTGTTTAAGTTCAAAGACGGCATTCAGCCCGCCGTAAAGTAAGTCGGCGCACCTGGGCCTACCGGCCAACCCAATCCAAACACAAATATAAAGAACCACGCTGTCCAGCCCAGGGCAAACACCAAGCTGTAGGGCAGCATGGTGGCGATCAGGGTGCCAATACCCAGGTCGCGCACATACTTGGTAGCAAAGGCCAAGATCAGCCCAAAGTAACTCATCATGGGCGTGATGATATTGGTGGTGGAATCACCAATGCGATAGGCCGCTTGGATCACTTCCGGGCTATAGCCCACCAGCATCAGCATCGGCACGAAAATAGGTGCTGTGACGGCCCACTGCGCTGATGCCGAGCCCAGGCTGAGGTTCACCAACATGCACATGGGAATGAATAGCAAGAACACCGCTGGCCCCGTGAGGCCGATGTCGGTGAGGGTCTGGGCACCGAGTACAGCAATGATTTGCCCCAACTGCGTCCAGTTGAAAAAGGCCACAAATTGGGCGGCGAAGAACACCAATACGATGTACAGA
The DNA here is from genome assembly GCA_019192445.1 of Oceanococcus sp. HetDA_MAG_MS8. Taxonomy (NCBI): domain Bacteria; kingdom Pseudomonadati; phylum Pseudomonadota; class Gammaproteobacteria; order Chromatiales; family Oceanococcaceae; genus Oceanococcus; species Oceanococcus sp. HetDA_MAG_MS8. Next base: position 154,706 of record JAHCMK010000003.1, on the reverse strand, counting down.
CCCAGGCTACTCATAGCCTTCGACATGGCATTGATGGCGTCTACATCATTGCGCATGCTGCCCACCGCCCGACCATAGACGAAACCGGGAATGACGAAGACCACAAACACCAAAGCCACAATGCTTTTCAGAAAGGGCGTGATGGCCCCCAAGGTGGTGTCAGCCTGGGGGTCTCGCAAGGCTCCAGCCTCGGGCAAGACCAAGGCAGCAATACCCAAGGCCAGCAGCCCTGCAGCCAGTCCGGCTTGGCGCAGACCACGACGCTCATCTGCGGTGAGCGGGTCCAGCCGTCCACCCGCATCCAACTCTTCCGCTGCCTGGGTGCTGTCGTAACTTCCAAGGCGCGGCTCCACCACGCTGTTGGTCACCCAGGTGCCGAGTAGGGTGATGAGAAAGGTGCTGCTGACCATGAAGTACCAGTTCACAGCCGGGTGCACGAAGTAATCGGGATCAATCATCTGCGCCGCAGCCTGGGTAATACCGGCGAGCAGCGGATCGATGGTCCCCAATAACAAGTTGGCCGAGTAACCTCCCGACACCCCCGCAAAAGCCGCCGCCAAGCCCGCTAAGGGGTGCCGACCTAGGGCATGGAAAATCGCCGCCGCCAGAGGAATCATCACCACATAGCCCATTTCGGATGCGGTGTTCGACAAAATGCCGGCAAAAACCACAACTGCCGTCACCAAACGCGGTGGCGCCCGCAGAACCATGGACCGAATCACCGCCGACAACAGGCCAGAGTGCTCGGCCACGCCCACGCCAAGCATGGCCACCAACACCGTACCCAGTGGTGTGAAACCCGCAAAGTTCCCCACCAGGTTTTGCAGGATGCGGCGGAGGCCTTCGGCGTTGAGCAAGCTCACCACCTCGATCGTCCCGCCTGCAGGGCGCGGGTCCGGTACCGACAGGCCCATAGCGGCCAGCAGCCCCGACAATACCACCACGGCAATGCTCAGCAGAGCAAAGAGGGTGACGGGATGCGGTAGTAAATTTCCCAGCCATTCCACCGTATCGAGGAAGCGGTCCATCGGACCTCGGCGGGTTGCAGGACTAGGACTTGTAGCAGACATGCAGACGGTTTCCAGTGGTTCTTTAGGCTCCCCCTCGAATTACTCTCCATAGTCGGAGCCGACTCAGCAAGGCTGAATCGTGTGAGCACACAAGGCCGTGCACTCGCGTTTAGCAACATGGGGCAATGCTGCGCAGTGTAGCGCGGACGGCACTCGCGACATCCTGGCACACGGCGGCAAACTACTCGGCGTAGCACAACACGAAATGCCCCCAACGGTGCTCGGCATCGCATAATGCATGACCATGAATTGGGATATCGCAAGCCACACAGGATTAGAGGTCGCAGACGTCATAGCGCCCCTGGCTGACCTTCGAATTCGGGTGTTCGCGGAATGGCCCTACCTGTATGCAGGGACGGCAGAGTATGAGCAGAGTTATCTGCAAGCCTACGTTGATTGCCCCCGGAGCTTGGCCATTGTGGTGCGCGACGGCAAGACAGTGATCGGAGCATCAACGGGGCTTCCATTGGCCGATGCCCCGGCAGAAATGCAGCAACCCTTCCTGCAAGCCGGCGAAGACCTACAGCAGATGTTCTATTGCGCCGAATCGGTAGTGCTACCGGCTTACCGAGGACAGGGCCTAGGCCGCGAGTTCTTCAGAAGGCGGGAGGCGCATGCGCGCTCATTGGGGCTGACTGAGAGCGTTTTTTGTGCGGTGGACCGTTCAGCAACAGACCCCCGCCGCCCAGCCCACTACCAAGGCAACTCGGCATTTTGGACGCGGCGCGGTTACGCGCCAGCGCCGCAACACCGCTGCCAATTCGCGTGGACCGATATTGGCCGCACCCACAGCAGTATCAAAACGCTGAGCTTTTGGCGAAAAACCTTGAGTGCAGACACTGCCAGCAGCGCGGCTTGCTGAGGCCGCATACACCTCAGGCGCACATGGCGAGCACCGCACGCGCTCACGCACACAGCAGGCCTACTGTCGACGTAGCACAAGCTTGCATCACTTTGGAGACACCATGAAGCAATACAAAGATCATGTCGCTGCCATTACGGGCGCAGGCTCAGGCATGGGCCGAGAGCTGGCTCGCTTACTGGCGGCTGAAGGCTGTCATCTAGCCCTGTGCGATGTTGATGAGGATGGACTCGCGCAAACAGCGGCTAGCGTAAACCCAGGCGTGACGGTGACCCAGCATCAGGTCGATGTCGGCGAGCGGGATGCCATCTATACCTGGGCCGAGCACGTGCTCGCCGAGCATGGGCGTGTGGATCTGTTGTTCAACAATGCCGGCGTGGCCCTCTCGGGCACATTAGAGGGAAGCACGCAGGCCAATTTGGAATGGATTACGAACATCAACTATTGGGGAGTCGTGCATGGCTGCCGCGCTTTTTTACCCGCCCTGCGGGTCAGCGGTCGGGGCCAAATTGTGAATACGTCCAGTGTGTCCGGGCTGATCGCACAACCTGGCATGGGCGCTTACAACGCCACGAAGTTCGCGGTACGCGGCTTCAGCGAAGCATTGCGTATGGAGTTGGAACTGGAAAAGGCCGCGGTCGGTGTGACTTGCGTGCACCCCGGCGGCATCAAAACCGCTATTGCCCGCAAGGCGCGTTTCGACCCCAGTGTGCAACGCCTATCGCAACAAGATGAGGCCAGCGCCAAACAAAAGTTTGAGGAGCTATTTATTACCAGCGCCGACAAGGCTGCAAGAACCATTTTGAAGGCTGCCCGCAAAAACAAGGCCCGGGTATTAGTAGGCCCGGACGCCGTCGCCATTGATCTCATCCAGCGCTTACTACCCACGGGTTACCAAGCCCTGGTGAAAAAGGGCTTTGCGCGTCTGCAGTAATGCCACAGGCGCCCAAAGACCAACCCTGCGCCCTCTGCGGCCGGGTCATTTGGCTGACTTTTCATCACCTCATACCGCGCAAAAACCACAACAAGCCTTGGTTTAGACGGCATTTCGACAAGGCCGATATGCGCAGCCGCGGAGTATGGGTGTGCAAACCCTGCCACCGCGCTATTCATCGATTTCATGATGAGAACCGGCTGGGGCGGGAGCTCAATACCTTAGAGCGGCTACAAGCCGACCCCCAGGTACGCCGCTTTGCCCAATGGGCGGCCCGGCAAAAGGTGCAGATGAGGTCTTGAGGGCTAGCGGCTCAACTCTGGCACTGCACACACCGGCCCAGCACTTCTACTGTCTGCTGCTGGGCCACGAAGCCGACCGCCGCCGCCGCATTTTGGACGCCCTGATCGATGCTGTCGTTTTCCAATTCGTCCACTCGGCCGCAATCCTTACAGATCAGGAACTGCGAGGCATGATCATGGTCGGGATGATGGCAGCTTATGAAGGCATGCAGCGATGCAATCTTGTGCACCAAACCCTGCTCTAGGAGGAAGTCCAAGGCCCTATACACCGTGGGCGGAGCAGTTTTTCGACCATCGGCCTCGTCCATAGCGGCCATGATGTCGTAAGCACCCAGTGGCCGTAGACTGCTGGCGACAATCTCTAAGACGCGTTTGCGCTGAGGCGTGAGACGCACACCGCGCTCGCGGCAGATTTTTTCTGCGTTTTGTAGTGCAGTGTCAGGCATAGCTATCTCTCCAATCCGCCCTTAGTTTACTGCCCTGCTCTAAGTTCTGCCCCACAGACTTATGCCCCTGCTGGGTCGACGCTGAGTACCAAGCGGCGTTGCCCCGGAAGCAATGGGGGTGAGCGATGCACCACCCCGCAACCATCGTTGCCATGCCAGCCCTCGCCCTTCAGGAGCACGGCATCACCCGTTTGCACGCTTTGAACATCATAGCCGGGGCGAATCAGGCCACAGCTCTCATCACAGACCTCGGCGGCACGCGGCCCCAACCAACTGCGATCGACGCCGGCGTGCTCCAGCCATTGGGTGGCAGGCCCGAGATAGGTGCAGACGAGGCGCACGCCCAAGCGGTCCACATGAAACCGAGGGCAACTGGCCCGATCGGCCACTTCCAACCGCAAGCCCAATGCAGGCGGCTCGAATAGATCCATCATCATGTTCAGTAACCGCTCTATGTCGGCAATGAGCATAGACGCTGCCGCCCCCTGTGGCAGACGCGCCTTGAGTTCCTCGCATAAAGCCTGGGGCTGCCCAGATGCGCGCACACCAAGATAGGGCGCGGCGGTGACGATGGACTGCGCCGCATCGTGCATGGCTTCATCGCCATTACGCTGCCAGCAGGCCAGGTTCACGGTGGGCTCATAAATCTCGGCCCAAATCGCCGCTTGCTCACTGCTGACCCCAATGGGACTGAATGTAGAGGCGGCAACGGCTGAGGATGTCATTAGGCCGCCTCCTCACTCACCCAGGCCGGGAAAGGATCGTCAAGTTGTGCCCACGCGGTAGGGCCAGCCTTCCACTCGGCATCGGTTAACAGCGCCGAATCTAACTCTGAGCGCATCCTTTGCTCGTCCAGCCCCTGACCGATGAATACCAGCTCTTGCCGCCGATCACCGACCTCATCCAGAGTTTTCTGCATGATCTTTTCTCGTGTGATCGGGTCTTCTGGCCAGTGCTCTTGCGGAATAGCAGCCCACCAATAGCCAGCAGGGGCATAGCGCAGAATGCCGCCGGCCTGCGACCACTCACCCGCTAAATTCGGCCGGGTCGCCAGCCAAAAGAAACCCTTGGAGCGCAGCAATGTGCCCGGCCAGTTGTTGGCCGTCATCAGATCAAAGAAGCGTTGGGGATGAAATGGACGGCGCGCCCTGTAGACGAAACTTCCAATGCCGTATTCCTCGGTTTCTGGCACATGCTCGCCGCGCAGTTCGGCCAGCCACCCTGGGGCCTGCTGGGCTCGCTCCATAGAAAACAAGCCTGTGTTGATAACTTCCGCCAGGGGCAGGCGTCCAAACTGTGCTGTCACAATCCGGGCATGCCGATTGAGGCTACGCAAAACCTCCTGCAGCCGCTGAGCTTCGGCCTGGCTCACCAGGTCCAGCTTGTTCAGCACAATGACATCCGCGAATTCCACTTGCTCAATGAGTAAGTCGGCCACGGTGCGCTCATCGTCCTCACCTAAACTTTGGCCGCGATCATGGAGGTCGTCTGCACGCTCCATATCTTGGGAAAAATTCACGGCATCGACCACCGTCACCATGGTGTCCAGCCGTGCAATGTCATTGAGCGACTGCCCGTGTTCATCTCTGAAGGTGAAGGTTTCGGCCACGGGCAGTGGCTCCGAGATGCCAGTGGACTCAATCAGCAATGCATCAAACCGACCCTCACGCGCCAAACGGGACACCTCATCCAAAAGGTCCTCACGCAAGGTGCAACAAATGCAGCCATTAGACATTTCCACCAGGCGCTCTTCGGCCCGGTTCAGGCTGACTTGTTGATTGACCGAGTCGGCATCAATGTTGACTTCGCTCATGTCATTAACAATGACAGCCACACGTAAGCCCTCACGGTTTTGCAGAACATGATTGAGCAGCGTGGTTTTACCGGCACCGAGAAAACCTGAGAGCACCGTCACTGGTAGGGATGCATTGGAAGCATCGGTGGAACGTTGGTCGAGGTCGTCTTGAGTCATAGCAATGTTTCTACGGATAACTTGTTATAACATATCACTAATTATTAAAGAAGCATGCCTGCATGAGTAATCCCTTCCCAACCATGACTTCCAACGTGGCCTCAGGCGCAGCCAACTCAGGGCAAGCGGAGCGCCCATCCGCGCTGGAAATGCGGTACCAACCAGCCACACCGGACGAGGAATACATGTGCGCCAGCCAGCGCGACTACTTCCGGCGCAAGTTGCAGCTCTGGCGTGAGGAGTTATTGCTTGAAGCTCAAGCCACTATCGATGACATGCGCAGTGATGCGCATTTTGAAGTGGGCGATGAATGTGACCGCGCTAGCCGCGAGTCGTCCCAAGCCTTGGAACTGCGTACCCGAGACCGTCACCGCAAGCTATTGCGGAAAATCAACCAGGCCCTTCTACGCATTGACTCCGGTGATTACGGCTACTGCGAAGTCAGCGGCGAACCCATCGGTATTGCGCGTTTGGATATTCGTCCCGTGGCGACCTTAAGCGTTGAAGAACAAGAAGCCCGCGAAATTGAGGAGCGCCATCGTCGTGGCTGAGTACTGTGCCCTACTCGTTGACCTACCCAACAGCCAGCCAACCCAAGAGCGCACCAGCCTTGCACCCTAGAACCCCACATACTCAACACGCGCAGGCACCAGCCCCGCTAGCTCAGCATTCAGACTGGGCGGGCATCTTGCTGAGTGCACTCTGCGCCGTGCATTGCTTACTGCCGGTGTTAATGCCCTGGATGGCACTCGCGGGGTTTGGCGCCTTAGTGTTTAGCCCAGATTACGAACCCTGGCTCAAACTCGGCGCCATCGCCCTCGGCGTTACGGTTCTGACGGCTGGTTTCTTACGCCACCGTCGCGCTCAACCAGCGCTCTTTGGCCTGTTAGGGCTGGCAGCCATGCTGCTGGCCTCAAAAGTACCCCATGCACTGGAGCCACTCATGGTCGGCACAGCCGCAACTTTACTTTGCCTGGCCCATTACCGAAATTGGCGCCATCTCAACGCAGGCCCTCGCAAACGCTAACTTCCGTCTCTGCTCGCGATCACGTACAATCGCGCCCTGCGCAAAGGGCGGCATACGACACCTACCTTTGTTGCTGTACAGCACCACGCGCCCGTAGCTCAGCTGGATAGAGTACTGCCCTCCGAAGGCAAGAGTCATTGCGATAAAATCTGCGAAGAGAAAGAGTCAAAGCGCCCGTAGCTCAGCTGGATAGAGTACTGCCCTCCGAAGGCAGGGGTCGCAGGTTCAAATCCTGCCGGGCGCGCCAAATCAAGCACTTAGCGTAGTTTATCAAGCAGTCTTGATGTCTTTTGGACATCAATCTGCCTCATCTCATGACTGCTGCTCGATTCCGCCTCTCGGGTCCATGATTCCCGTTGAGACCATGTAGCGACCACGACGGGGCCACCTGAGACCACACCTGGTGAAGGTCGGTCGCTGGTGACTATTGCTCTCGGGGCTAGGTTGCACACTGCACCAAATCCGTCCGATATGCGCCGTTGACTGCGGGAGACGCCTTGAGGAGCTCGTAAGCTCGGCGAAGCTCCTCGAGTCGACTCTCCGCAATCAGACGCGCCTCGCGCTCCGCCTTGATGTCCGCTTGGGTGGAGCTAGAGAGCGTCTGAAGCTGTTCATGCCGAGCACTAATTTCGTCGACCTGCTGCAGCGCTTGATCTAGGTCGCGTTCCAACTCAGTGGTGCGTTTGTCGGAAGCGGCTATCGCTTGCTCGATCTGATCGTTCGCCCAAGTCTCACACAACACCCACATGGAAGCGCATGCGTGTTCTGCCTGCTTCAAGAATCGATCAGGGATTCGATGCATAGCATCGCGCGCTCGCATTCGATCAGCGCGCCATTTTCTCAGCGCACGTCCCAGGCGCTCATTGCTGCCGCCAATTTCACGGGAGAGCTCGGCGACAGTTGGCTCCCGCCCGTGCTCTGTAAAGTAGTCACTGATGTACTGGTAGATTTCCTCATCAGTGTTGTCGGGTTTTCGAGCCATTGCTCCAGCCTCCAAGCATTGCGGAATCCAATCGTTCCGGAATGATCCCGAACGATGATTCGCAGGTAGACCTGCGATTTCAGAGCAAGGCTGTCATAAATCTGAATATCGGCTTGGCGGTTTTACGCCAATGGCTCGGCGGCCATGTCTATTGCTGATCTGTTCACGCGTGGACAGCAGGTTACCGACGGCGCTCGAGTTGCTGAGCCGGCCAAGGCACAATTTCGAGTGGCTAACTCTCTGGCTGCCGATCAGCCCAGTCCGGGTTGTGTGACGCGCCGAGGTCCTCGGCTGACATGTCGAAGAGTGCATCAACAGCCGCTATTGATTCCGGCGTGTTCATCTCTTTCAACAGAGCCGAAAAATACTCATCTACCGATTTCTCTTGTTTCGTAACTTTCTGGCCATTCTGCGGCATGTTTTTTAACTCCGATCTTGACCAACAACCGATGCGCGCAGTCTACCGATTGAACAGGCCGCAGACAGCCCAAAGCTGCCGGTCAAATCTCGTCTGTCGCTAGCGTGCCACCCTTATCGCATGGGCACGGCGCTACCTAAATCTCTCCGGTCAAGCTCGATACTTCTCCATAAACCGCCGGTCAATCCGGTCCTTCAGCCAATCAGCGATGCGCCCCAGCCACCAGAACCTCCACCATGTCAGTAAGCCGCGTCCATCGCCCAGATTCAGGATGGCTAGCCATATGCGCTGCGGCTTGTAGGCCTTGAGAGGCTTTCCCTGAACGTTCGCAAGCAGGTTGTGATGAATGATGGCGGCGGCCCGGACACCGAACACACCCAGCTTGGGTAGGTCACGCGGCGCAAAGTCGGCACAATCGCCTGCGGCAAATACACGCGCGTCGTCCACGGATTGCATGTATTTGTTGACACGCAGGCCTGCCCGGCTTGCGCTCAGGCCCAGTTCGCGGGTGAGGGCCTTGGCTTGCAACCCCACAGCGGCCAGCACATGCTCGCACGCGATGGATTCGCCGGTTTCTAATTCCACACCGCGCGCGTTGATGCGTCTTGCACGCATCCGCAGACGCAGTTTGATCCCAAACCCCTTGAGGACACGCAGCAACGCGCGGGACGCGCCGGACGGGGCATCGGGTAGCAGGCGCTCGCTGCTGGTGATGAGCGTGACGTTCGGCAACACGCCTGCACGCCGGGCGAGGCCGGCTAGATTGGCAGTCAGTTCGCTGCCGGTTGCACCACCGCCAATAACTGCAACGGGAGGCATCTCGCCCGTCTCTCGCATGGTCTGCTCAAGGAGTTGTCGCAGTTCGTAGAGCGGAGGGATCGGCTTGACAGGCCAGATCCGCGGACCGTTTCCGGCAGGCTCCAGACCACTGACGTCCACCTCGCTGCCCACATTGAGCGACAGCCAGTCGTAGTCGATGGTCTCGCCTGAACTCAGCGTGAGCCGGCGTGCTGACGTGTCCACGGCATCAACCCGGTCGTGAATGAAGCGGCCACCGCGCCGCCGGATCAGTTCATCAGGATCGATCTGATCGTCCTCCGGTGCGTAACGGCCACCGAGCAAGCCTGTGGCCATGCCGGAATACCAGAACTTGCCAGGGTCAATCAGCACGACCTCAGCGCCGACTTTCGCGTAGTCCGCCGCTTGATTGGCGATGTACAGGTGGGCGTGCCCGGCACCTACCAAAACGATGGTGTGGCGTTTGTTTGCCGTCATCGCTTGTGCGCGACGCCGCGGCTGTTGTACGTCATGGGACGTGGGCCGCGCAGGTACCGCTGATCGATGTCATCGATCGCAAAGCCGCTGTCCAGCAGCAGGCCGCGCGTGTCGCGCGTCAGGTGACACCCCCCTACAAAAGGCTTCCAGATCGGCTCGATTCGGTGCTGCCACCGGCGCACCGTTGCGTCGGGTGCCAGCCCGTGTTCCGAAAATAACAGCTTGCCTGTGGGTTTCAGCACACGGCGAAATTCGGCCAGCGCGGCCTGCGGGTCGGGAATCGTGCACAAGGTGTAGGTGCATACAACGCTGTCCACGCTGGCGTCGTCCAATGGGATTGTTTCTGCCGAGAGCGCCAACGGCTCAACTGGCAGGTCGATGCTGGCCAGGCGGCGTTTTGCCAGCGGATGCCAGGCGAGTGATGGGTCCAAACCGAGCAGTGAGTCCACTTGGCTGACGTTGTAGTGGCGCAGGTTGCGACCAGTGCCGATGCCGATTTCCAGCACCCGGCCGCTGGCCAGCGGTACCACCTTTGCGCGCTGGCGCTCCACGGCCGGCAGGCCGCAGGCGCAGTCAATCAACCACGGCAGGATGCGCCGTTCGTAGAATCCTGCTTGTAGGGTACTACTCATCGTCGGGTTCGGTGGGCAGCCCGGCGGCGGCCAGCTCGGCGTAGCCACCAGGTTTGAGCACCCGAATGTCGGTGAAGCCAGCCTGCGCAAACTGCTGGCTGGCCCGTGTCGCCCGCCCACCAGACTTGCAGTGCAGCAACACGGGCTGGCCGCGATCCAGGTCCGACATTGGCAGCGCTTCATCCAGCGTGGACAGCGGCAGATGCTGCGCAGCCTGCAAGTGGCTTGCGGCCCACTCGCGATCCGTGCGCACATCGATGACGGTGATTCCATCTTGTGCGGCGGCTACCGCAGCGTCCACCGTGACAAATTGCACGGATGCCTCGGGTGCGGCCTGGCCGGAACACGCTTGCGTGACGACCATCAGGCCGGCCATCACCAGCGCGAGCCATCTTGGTCTGGTCCTTTGAAACACTTGGTTCATGAGCTCTCCTCCGTTTGATCGGTGTCCACTTCGGGCGGGTTCTTGCGTGGCATCAACTTGCCCCAGATCGCGTTGTAGGAATGGATACGATCCACCGGCCCACTGGCGTTCTCGAGTGGCCCATGCGCGCCATGCCAGCGAAAAATGCCGCCCCGCAAATTGGCAACGCCTTGGCCGCCCGCCTCGCGCACAGCGTCCTCCATGCGACTAGCCACCTTGGTACTACGCTGCCCGACTGAGCAGTAGAAGAGCACGCGTTTGTCGGCGAGCGTGTCTCCGACGACTTGTGTAAACGTCTCGATATCGGCATCTGGCGGGATGCGCACGGCACCGGGCAAGTGGCTGACCGCGAATTCGTCGGGCTCGCGAACATCCAATACCACCCACTCGGCGGGGTCATTTGCCAACGCAACCTTTGCCTCATCGACTGTGACCTCTGGAATGTCGTAACGCACGTCGACCAGCCATTCCATGCGCCCAAGCCCGTCAGCCGTTGCCACGTTCCCTACTAAATAGACGATGGCCACGGCAGCCAGCGGGAACCATCTCACTCGACTCATGGTGAGCGCCGGATGAGATTCGCATGTCGCGTGTCCCACAGAGCAATCCGTCTACCGACTATGCGGTTTTCCTCCAGCGTACGCCGGAGCAAACCCAGTAATTGGTCTAACTCTAGTCACCCAGACTCGCCGTGCGCAGGTAAGGCAACTTAATGTCGATATCGCCAAACTTGGCCTTGGCATCGTCATCGTTCAGCGACAGAGCCACAATGACGTCCTGCCCGTGCTGCCAGTTGGCAGGTGTGGCGATCGGCTCCCCGTAGGTGGCCTGCAAGGCATCCAGAGCACGCAGCACTTCCGCGAAATTCCGCCCAACTGACATCGGGTAGGTCATCGACAATTGCAGCTTCTTGTCGGGGCTGAAGATGAAAACGACCCGAACACTTGCAGAGTCGGCAGCCGTTCTTCCATCTGGCAAATAGGCATCAGCGGGCAGCATGTCGAGCGCCTTGGATACCTCCAGCGATTCATCGGCGATGATCGGAAAACCGGCCTTCGCACCGCCGAACTGTTCAATATCGACTTTCCACGCCTTGTGTTCTTCAACGCCGTCCACGGACAGCCCGATAACCTGCGTATTCCGCTTGGCCCATTCATCAGCAAGTTGAGCGACCGCACTGAATTCAGTGGTACACACGGGCGTGAAGTCTTTGGGGTGGCTGAACAAAATTGTCCATTTGTCACCAATAAAGTCATGGAGTTTGAAGTCGCCCTGATCCGTCTGCAGATCAATATTGGGCACTGTTTCGTTGATGCGAATAGCCATTAGTCGTTTCCTCTGGTTCTGAAAGCGCCGGGGCGTCATTTGAAAGAAATCGGTTCGGAGCCTGTTCCAAACTGCCTTGCTCAAACAAGGCGAGATATACCCCCATAGGTATGCAGATAGGCTAGTCTCGACGCATCAGTCAGTCCAATGATTCGTTTCTACGGTCTTGATAGGCGCTTTCTATTTGTTCGACAGCCGTGACTCCGCTGGTCGGGTCAGCTCCCATCGCGCCCAGAATGTGCCTCGCAGTTCTCCTTCTGAGAATCCAGTGGCACGATCTTCTGGATAGAGCACATCAATTCTCCGCTCCAGCGACGGTGATAAGGACGCACCATGGCAAGCAAGGCAGCCGTGTTGTGTCGGTATGCCTTGGAGGTAGATCAGGCTGTTGGTATCCGGTCGCAAAACACGTGATGGTGGCGGCTCACCGCTTTGGTGACTTGCCATGAAGTCATCGAGAACTGCGGCAACGTCGTCGTCCGGTGCGTTGTCCGGGTTCCGTAGTTTCTGCGCGGTACGACCGAGCCCGACGAGCTGCCAGCCACTGTCCGGCGCGGCCTGCTGCGCCACCGCGGCCGAAATAAGCGGTGCCTGAATACTGCAAACCGACAGCGCCTGAACTGGGCCACTTGATTCAAGTGCTGCCTTCAAGGTGCTAGACAGCGGCTGGACAAGTGCCCTTGCCCAGGCAGACCCAGCTATTTCGGGTGTGCCGACACCGCTGGGCCCCGGTACGAGCGTTTCCGAGTCTTCGGCCGCCAAGGCAACTGGGCCAAGAAACGCCCAGATGAAGTGGGTGCAAAAAACCATCACCAGCCGGTGAAGCGTGCGCGATTTTATAGTTCCGTTCACAAGCAGCCCTGATAGTTGGCGACGTGTTCTGGTTCGGAGCGCGATAACACGCGAATCCGCAAACTGTTGGCGAGCACGCTGAGCGTACTTGCGACCATCGCAACTGCCGCCCACACGGGTTGGATACCGCCCAAAATGGCCACAGGCACAAGGATCGCGTTGTAGATCAGGGCCCAGGCAAGGTTCTGCAGCAGGATCCGTCGGCTGCGGCGCAGCAGTGCAACCAATCTCGGGAGTTGCTCCACCCCGCCGCGTAGCAATCCAATCGCACTCGCCGAGCGTGCAAGTTCGGTTGCCGAGGCAACGGCGACACCAATATCCGCGGCGGCCAAGGCCGGCCCGTCGTTCAGGCCATCGCCGACGAAGATGACGCGCTCGCCGCCTTTCTGGCGCGCTGCAATGATCTGTTTTTTGCTTTCTGGCGAGCACCGGCTCGTGCCCGGCACATCCAATGCATTGGCAACCGCTTGCACAGGACCTGGCCCATCGCCACTGAGAATTCTTGTGTTGATGCCCATTGCGGCCAACCGCTTGATCGCGTCGCTGGCACCCGGTCGCAGTGCATCGGCAAGTTCGATGCGCCCCAGACAGTGCTCGCCTCGTGCAACCCAGACTTCGCTAGCATCGCTTGGCTGATGGATAGGGAGTTGAATTCCGTGCGCCTGCAACAAGTCTGCGGCGCCCACCAGCAAGCGCTCACCCGTTGCTGACTGCGCGATAATTCCTTGGCCGGCACGTTCGACTGCCTGGCTGACCTGGTCGGCACGGGAAATATCGGCTGCCTCAACGATGGCACGGGCCAGCGGATGTGTTGAATTGGCCTCGACCTGCGCGGCGATGGCTAGCACCTCGGTTGGGCTGAAATCGTCCTGCGGCACAACAGAGCGCACCCGTGGTTGGCCAACCGTCAGCGTTCCGGTCTTGTCGATGAATGCAGACTGCAAGCTGCCGGCCTGCTCAATGGCAGCAGGGTCTCGGAGAATCGCTCCAAGGCTGCGCGCCGCCGCTGTCGTTCGTGCAACCGCCAGCGGTATCGCCAAAGACAGCGCGCACGGGCAGGTGACGACGAGCACAGCCAGTGCCCGCTGCACCGCAGTCTGCGCGCCCAGCCCTTGGAATAGTGCCAGCGCGCCGGCGGCCACGCTGGCCAGCACCATCGCCGGAACCACGCGATATGCGATACGGTCAACGGTGCGAGCCAGCGCGCTCTTGGCAATCACCAATCTCCGGACTTCAGCTGCGAGCGCGTCGATGCCCCGGTGCCCGCCACCGGCAGAAACGCGCACGGTAATCGCCGAATCCAGCACAACGCAGCCTGCATCTACGCGGTTACCGTCAGCAACCGGAACCGGCCTAGATTCACCCGTCAGCACACTGGCGTCAACATGGCCACGACCATCAACAACGACGCCATCTGCCGCAATGCGTTCGCCAGCCCGGCAAACAATGTAGTCGCCCGGCGTCAAATCTCGTGCAAGCACCGACTCGGCTTGCTCGGTCGCACCGCCAGATTTGCGCGGATCGGCAGACGGCACGCGCATTGCCCTGTCTGGAGCCAGCTCCAACAGGGCCCGCATGGCGTCGGTGGCCTGTCGGCGCACGTGAAAATCGGTCAGGCGTGCAATCAGTTGGAAGGTGATGAGCATCACCGCGGCATCGGCATAGACCACGGGGATGCCGAGCGCCAGATTGGCAACCGAGACAACGCTGGCAGCCAGTACCGCCAGCGTGATCATCGCGTCCATGCCCGGTGCCCCAACACGCACGCTGCGCCAGGCCATTTGGTAGAACCGGCTGCCGCTGTACAGCACCACGGGTATAGCAAGTATGCAAGTAGCGAGCGCCAACCACCAGGCACCATCGCCAGCCGGTACTTGGCCCATGTATCCGGCAATGCTCGCCAGCATGACCCACATGCCCAGCGCGATGGCCACGCACAGGCGAATCACCAGATTGGTTTGAAAAGCGTTTCGGGAGTGCGGCGCATTTAGGTTCCCGCCGCTTTGGTCCAGATTGCGTGCGGAGTACCCAATGTGCTGGACGCGATCAACAAGCCGCTCGACCGGGGCTGACTCGGTGTCGTGCTCAACCACCGCCGCATCACTGATGAACGATACGGCGGCTGTTTGCACACCCGGCATACCGACAAGCGCGCGCTCGACAGTCGCCGCGCAGCCACCGCAGAACATCCCGTCAATCGCGAGCGTGCTACGCATTGACCGCGCGGTCTCCGCTATTGGCCTGGGTCTGCGATAGTTGCCCGCAGCTCGCTGCCGCTGTTCCACGGGCCCCGATCCGGATACGACTCGCGTCCAACTGCCACATCGCTATCACTAACGGGTGACGCCGCGTTTGACCAGCTCCCGCGGATGTACGAAACCACCGCAGCTAGTTCACCGTCTGAGAGTTGGGCGAACCCTGGCATCACGCCCTGATAGCGCTGGCCATTCACCTGCATCTCACCGTTAATCCCGTGCAGCAGAATCTGGATGGGGAGCTCCGGCGCGTTTACTACCCACTCGGAACCGTCCAGCGGCGGAAACACGCCAGCCAAGCCCGCGCCGTTGGCCTGATGACACGAGGCACAGTTGCCAGCGTAAACCGCAGCTCCGTCTATGGCGTCACCCGACGCCTCAACTATGGGGGTGCGCATGTCGCCGGCCGCCACTGGATATCCGGTCTGGAAGAAGAAGTAGGCTGCGCCCCAAGCGATTGCCACGAGCGCGATGATGGCGAACCACCATGGCACTGGATTGTGCAGCTCGTCAGGCTCAATCGTTTCGCGCGCGGCAATGCCGGTTGCCTTGTCGGTTTGCCGCTCACTCATCATTGGTCTCCGAGTCGCCGGTTGCCTGGTCGACAACAACGTCACTGGCGGCCTCGGTGGCCGGTTCCGTCGGGATTTCACTGACGGGGTAGGTGCGATCCAGTGATTTCAGATACGCAACAAGATCCATCGCCCCCGGGCGAGCGACGACGGTTGCGCCCACCGGCTGGTAGTCCTCCGGCAGTTTGACGACCTTGTCGTCGGCAACGACCACGTCGGTTAGATCGAACAGAAACGGATATGCCGGCATCGTGCTGCCTGGCACCACCGCACGCGGTTGATACAAGTGCGTCAGGTGCCAGTCCACGCTTGGCTGACGTGCGCCGATGTTGAGCAGGTCAGGTCCCGTGCGCATGGTGCCCAGCAGGTGCGGCTCGTCGTAGTAATAGTCGGCCGGTACGGAGGGGCGCCCCCAGCCGCGGGCACCGTCAGGCGCCTGCTTGGGGTCGCGCGGTTGCTGGCTGTGGCAGTACACGCAGCCCAGCGACACATACAAGTCTCTGCCCCGCTGCTCGGCTTTGGTATACGGAGCCAAACCCTCCGGAGGCGTGATGCCCGCGCGGATCTGCACCGTCGGCATCACCACAAGCAGCAGGGTCGCATACAGCAGGATGAGCGCCGCGCCTGCAAAAATACCAAGAGCGCGTGTCATGCCGCACCTCCGTTACGCTGGAAGCGGCCAAGCAGGCGCAAGGGCTGCTCACGCTTCAAGCCTCCGCGCTGCACGGCGACAAAGAAGTGCGTGACGAACACCGCATGCCCCAGTGTCATCAGCACACCGCCAACAGACCGCGCAATCAAATACGGCTGCGTGATCGCCACGGAGTCCATAAAGGGCACGCTCGCATCGAGCATGGCCAGCCCTTGCTTGAGCCCGCCCACGGTCAGCGGCCAGAAGTAGACGGCGAAGCCGCCAAATGCAAGCCAGAAGTGCGCCACGATGGCTGTCTGATACGGCCACTCCCAGTTCATCAGCCGCGGCATGATGAAATAGATCGAGCCGAACATGACAAACGAGAAGAACCCGTACATCCCCATGTGCGCGTGCGCCACGGTGTAATGCGTGAAGTGGGTGACGGTATTGACGCTGCGAAGCGCCTCAATCGACCCCTGCACGGACGCGAACGTGTACATCATCGCGCCCAACACCACAAAGCGGAGCGTGGGCGAGTGCAGCAGCAAGCGCCAGTGGGGTGCGACGGTCATATGGTGATTGATAGCGACCGCCAGCACGGGGATCACCATCATCACGCTTGTGACGATTGACAACGAGACCAGCCAAGTGGGAACCGGGCCACCAATCAGATGGTGGATGCCCACCTGGCTGTAGAACAGCGCCAAGGCCCAGAAACCGATGAGCGATAGCGAGTAGGAGTAGATTGGCGCGCCAACGATCTTGGCGATGAAATAGTAGGCAGCAGCCAGGGCTAGCGGCGTCATCCAGAGCCCCAGCACGTTGTGAGCAAACCACCAGTTGAGGATGGACTGCTCAGTGCCCGAGAACAGGCCGGGCACGTTGGCCGTCAGGAACAACATGGGGAACCAGACCAATGCGGCGATCAGATACCAGCTACTCACGTACAGGTGCTGCACGCGCCGGCGCAGCAAAGTCAGAATCAGCGGAATCGCAGCCAGAGCCCCGCCAATCACCAGTGCAATGTCCACTTGCCAGGGAATCTCGAGCCACTCCAGGCCATCGCTCGCGCCTGCGATGATGGCTACCGTACCGAGCAGTACACCGATGTTCCAGGCCACGCCACCGGCGGTTGCGAAGTGACCACCGACCAGCGTGGTCTTGAACAACCGCGGAATCAGCCAGATACCCACCCCCACACCTGCCATGGAGGCCCAGCCGTAGGCAGCAACATTCAGGTGTGCGGGCCGGATGCGGCCGAACGTGAGGATCGCCTCGGAGACCAGCCAGTCTGGGGCGTGCAGCTTGATGGATGCCACCACACCAAGCACCGAGGCAAGCAACAGCCAGATCATGGACGACGACAACCACACCAGCACAGGTACTCGGCTGGATTGATCGAATCGCATGCGATCGGTGAGTTCGCCTGCATCTTCATTCGGCCCGGCCTCGTCTGGTTCATCGCCGGGGAGTACAGGGTTGCGCTTTCGCTGCATTTCA
This sequence comes from Oceanococcus sp. HetDA_MAG_MS8, assembly GCA_019192445.1. Taxonomy (NCBI): domain Bacteria; kingdom Pseudomonadati; phylum Pseudomonadota; class Gammaproteobacteria; order Chromatiales; family Oceanococcaceae; genus Oceanococcus; species Oceanococcus sp. HetDA_MAG_MS8. Next base: position 137,223 of record JAHCMK010000003.1, on the reverse strand, counting down.
GCGCGATCCGTTGCTGGCGTGGCCGGGTCTTCAACGCGGCCAACCTCGCCATCGGCAAAGATCATCTGCGCGGCTTTCTGCCCCATCCCGAACTGATCATTGGTCACAGCCCAGATCAACAGAAACAGACCGCCGATCGAGATCAGGAAGGTCATCGACAGCAAAAAAGCGATCGCAACGGTCATACGGAACCACCCGTCTCGACAGGCTTATCCGCGGCCATCCAAGCAGTGATGCCGCCAGCCATGGAGATGGGGTTCTCTACGCCAAGCTCGCGCAGCGTCTTGGCTGCCAGCAATGATCGGCGGCCGCTCTTGCAGTAGACCAGCACCGGCTTGTCCGCATGCTGAGTGAGTGGCGCGCAATCCACGCAGGCCATCTCCAGCCGGCTGCGCGGCAAGCTGATTGCGCCCGGGATGCGCTGCGTCAGGTATTCGTCGTCCTCACGCACGTCCAGCAGCAGAAAGCCGGTCAGGTCAGCGGGGTCGATGGTGTCGGCGTGACGCTGCTCGACGACGTCTTCGGCGCTGCCGAGCAGCGCCTGTACAGCAGATTTCAGGTTCATGTAATGCCCTCCGTGGGCTCAGGTGCCGGAGCCAATGCTTCAACGGCACGATGGGTTGTCAGAAAGATGTGCTCAGGGCCAATCACGCGCCCGAGCGCCGACTGATTGAGGCGATCCATGACCGGGCCCTTGACCTCGGCCAAGTGCAACGTGATGCCGGCGGCCTGCAGGTCATCAGCCAAGTGCTCCAGCACTTCGAGTGCGCTGCTGTCGATGTAGCTGACGGCGGAGAGCACCAACAGTACGTGCTGGATGCGGCTGCTGGCCTCCACGTGCTCCATCAGGTATGCCTCGACAGCTTCAGCGTTGGCAAAGTACAGGTTCTCGTCGATCCGGACGATCAGCAGCCGTGGATCGGTCTCGACGACATGGCGGCAGACGTTGCGGAAGTGCTCGGTCCCCGGCACGCGGCCGATGACCGCCATGTGCGGTTGGCTGGTGCGCCACAAATACAGCGCCAGTGACAGGCCGATGCCCACTAGCAGCCCGGCCTCGATGCCCACGGCGAGCACGGCCAATGCAGTTGCCACCAGTGCGACGCCATCGGCTCGGTCATAGGCCCACACACGACGCGCGCCTGGCACGTCGATCAGCTTGGCGACGGCCACAACAATGATGGCCGCCAGCACCGCGTTGGGCAGATAGTGAAACCACGCAGTGAAGAACAGCGCCACGATGGCAACCAGCCCTGCCGTGATGATGGCGGCGAGCTGCGTGCGAGCACCGGCGTCAAAATTGACCACCGAGCGGGAGAAGCCACCTGCAACCGGCATGGTGCCCGCGACCGCAGCGGCAACGTTGGTGACGCCTAGCGCAGTCAGTTCCTGATTGGCGTCAATTTTCTGCCGCCGCCGCGCGGCGAGCACCTTCGCCACAGACACGCTTTCCACGTAGCCGACCAGGGCAATCAGTACGGCCGATGGCAACAGATCGATCCAGCCGCTTGCTGTCAGAAATTCCAGCGTCGGCATCGGCAGGCCGCCTGGAATCGAACCAACAATCGCCACACCTGCAGCGGTATCCGCCTGAAGAGTCGCTGCGATTGCGGTCGCGACACACACGATGACCAGCGGCGCGGTGCGAGACGTGATTCCAGCCGCACGCTTCGATAAACCGAACTGAACGAGCAGGTGCTGCAAGGGCCGCTGCGCCAGCAACAGCAGCACGACGGAGGCCACGCCAAAGGTCAGCGTTTCAGCATTGAATTCGCCCAGCCGCATGACGATCGCATGCACAGTTTCGAAGCCGTCGCCGCGCGGTATATCAATCCCCGTCAGATGCTTGAGCTGGCTAGTGATGATGAGTACCGCTGCGCCCGTCGTGAAGCCCGACAGCACCGGGTGGCTGATGAAGCTAACCAAAGCGCCCAGCCGGAACACGCCAAGCGCCAGCAAAATCAACCCGGTTTCAGCGGCGAGAATCAGTGCGCCAGTCAGGTACTTGGCCTGGTCGCCATCCGCGTAGGCCGACAGCGCGCTGGCCACCATGAGGGCTGCCACTGCTACCGGGCCGACGGCAAGCGCCCGGCTGCTGCCAAAAAAGGCATAGACAAACGGCGGCACGATGGAGGCGTACAACCCCATCTCGGGCGGTAGGCCGGCGAGCAGCGCATAAGCCATGCCCTGCGGAATCAGCAGGATTGCCGTGATGACACCGGCCAGCAGGTCGTCGCCAAACGCGCCCCGATCCGGCGCATTCATGTGCGCGAACAGCGGGAACAACCGAGCTGGGAAGCGTGCCGGCATTGTTTGCTATGCCGCTTGCCCGCAGGCCAGATTCGCCGGCACCGCAACGTCCATCAGCTTGGGGTTGGGTAGATTGAGGTTGTTCATGATGTCCACGTACTCGGCCTCGGACTTGCCAGCCAGGCGTGGGTTGAAGTGCTTTTCTTCAAAGATCGAGGACACTGACCAACCCTTGTAGTCGTGCGCGGGGTAGACAAGCGTGTCATCGCCCAGGGCAAACAGTTTGTTGGTGATGGAATCCCAACTGCGATGCGGGTCACCACCTTGAAAATCGGTGCGCCCCGAGCCGCGAATCAGCAACACGTCGCCGGTAAACACCGCGTCCATGGCGGCATGCTGGAGATGAAAGCTGAAGGATTCGTCAGTGTGGCCGGGCGTGTACAGCGCGTGCAGGCGGATGCCGTCCACATCCACCACATCGCCCTCGGACACATGGTCGGACACGCACTCGGCCTTGGTGAACTCGCCCATCAGCGTCACGCAGTTAGTGGCCGTGCGCAGGTCACCCAGCGCGGTGACGTGATCGGCGTGGGTGTGCGTATCTATTGCGCGCACGAGCTTCAGTTCAAGCTGCTCAATCAGGCCGAGATAGGTCTCGGTGTGCTCCTTGACCGGGTCGATGATCAGGGCCTCTCGGCCACGGCCGGAGGCGATCAGATAGGTGTAGGTACTGGAGGTGTCGTCGAAAAGTTGGCGAAAGAGCATGGGAGCCTCCTTGCAATGGGTTCACAAAAGCATATGCTTATAACCAAATGGTAAAGCCATACCCGCATGGGTATCAAGGCGAAACGAACGGAGGCAACCAATGCACCAGCAAGATCCCAACACCAACACAGACCACACGCATGTCGTCGTCATTGTCGGCGGGGGCGCAGGCGGCCTCGCAGTGGCTGCGGGCTTGCTGCGAGCGCAGCCTGACCTGGACGTGGCAGTGATCGAGCCCAGCGACGACCACTACTACCAGCCCGGCTGGACCCTTGTAGGCGGCGGTGCAATGAGCGCTGCGGCCACGCACCACGCCGAGCGCGATCACATGCCTGACAAGGCAACTTGGATCAAGGACGCCGCTGCGTCCTTTGAGCCGGACAGTAATCGCCTCACGTTGGCCAGCGGCAAGACGGTCGGCTACAAGGTGCTGGTGATGGCGGCTGGCTTGCAACTGGACTGGGACAAGATCGATGGCCTGACTGAGTCGCTCGGCAAGAACGGTGTCACGTCCAACTACCGCTTCGACCTCGCGCCGTACACCTGGCAACTGACGCAGCAGTTCAAAGGCGGCGATGCGGTGTTCACCCAGCCGTCCATGCCGATCAAGTGTGCTGGTGCGCCGCAAAAAGCGATGTATCTGTCGGCCGATCACTGGCGCAAGCAAGGTGTGGCGGCCAACGTGCATTTCTACAACCAGGGCGGCGGGATGTTCGGCGTGCCGTTGTACGCCAAGGCCTTGGACAAAGTGGTTGCCGACTATGGCATTCACACCCACTTTGGGCATAACCTGATCGCTGTAGATGGTGCCGACAAGCGCGCCACATTCCATACGGAGAATGGCGACGTGGAAGCCAGCTTCGACATGCTACACGTGGTGCCGCCCCAGAGCGCGCCAGACTTCATCAAGGCTAGCCCGCTGTCGGACGACTCTGGTTGGGTGACGGTGGACAAGAACAGCCTGCGCCACGATCAATACGAGAACGTGTATGGCCTGGGCGATTGCACCAACACGCCCAATGCGAAGACGGCAGCAGCCGTGCGCCGGCAGTTTCCGGCGGTTGTCAGTGGCGTCTTGGCCAAGCTCGGCCACGGGAACGGCGCCGAGCGCTATGACGGCTACGGTGCCTGCCCACTCACGACCGAGCGCGGCAAGGTGATGTTGGCGGAGTTTCGCTATGGCGGCGAAGTCGTTCCCAGTTTCCCGCTGGACCCCACCGTCCCCCGCCGCTTGCAGTGGGTGATGAAACGGCGCTTTTTTCCCTGGCTTTACTGGAATGTGATGCTGGCGGGCAAGAACTGGGACAAGCCGTCACCGAAGCCCCGCCCGAGCGTGGTCAGCGGCTAAGTCGAGTGGTCTGAGTGCCACTGACGGCCACTCGGGCGGGTCATGCCTGAAAGTGGCTGACCAACCAGCTACCGATTAGCATCGCCAGCAGGAAGATCAGTATTGCGCCTGCGCCAGAGAGCGTGGCAGCAACCGCAGGCCCTGGGCACAATCCTCCAAGCCCCCAACCAACCCCGAACAACGCGGCACCGGCAATTAGTCGGCCGTCCACGTCATTGAGTGTGGGCAGATGAAAGCGTCCGTCCAACAACGGTGCCGGGCGCTTCAGTACGAAGCGAAACGCCGGGATGGTGATGAGCAGAGCCCCGCCCATCACCAGGGCAAGAGTGGGGTCCCAATGCCCTGCCACGTCGAGGAAATTCAGCACCTTTGCTGGGTTGACCATCTGCGAGATTGCCAGCCCAAGCCCGAACAGCACGCCCGCGATGAGTGCGGCGAGGCCCCGCGCAGTGCCCGCACTCATACCCCGCCTCCGACAACATGCCGAACGATGAAAACCGTGGTGCCAGCGGTTGCCATGAATACGATGGTTGCGATCATCGAGCGAGCCGAGAGCCGACCAATGCCGCAGACCCCGTGCCCGGATGTGCACCCGGAACCCAGCCGCGTCCCAATGCCAACCAGCAGGCCCGCAGCCGCCATGACTGGCCACGCCGCTTGGACAGAAACACCCAAGCTGCCCGTCGAGACCATGTAGACCGCTGCGCCGGAAACCAAGCCAACGACGAACAACAGACGCCAGGCCCATTCGCCCCGTGCTGGCGCGAGCAACCCACCCACAATGCCGGAGATGCCGGCGATCCGCCCATTGGCGAGCAGCAGCAGCACTGCGGACAGGCCGATCAGCAAACCGCCTGCCAAGCCAGTGAGGGGAGTAAATGCAGTTGTATCCATAAAGCGTGCGCCAGTAGACTTTGGCTAATAAGCGTAGGCATACCCCTATGGGCATGCAAGTTTGATGACTGGGGATGCAATGGCAACCGATTGGGACGATAAACGCAGCGCGATGATTGCGAGGCTCAAGCGCGCTGAAGGGCAGATCCGCGGCATTCAAAAAATGGTGGATGCCGGCGAAGAGTGCGAGAAGCTGGCCATTCAGATGACCGCAGTCCGGCGCGCCTTGGATAAAGCGTTCTTTGAAATGATGGCCTGCGCCGTCACGCAGGAAGTCGAGCGCCACCAGCCCATCACCGGCGAGCTTGAAGCCGGCGTTGCCGACGTCACCCGCATCCTTGCCAAGTACGGCTAGTGTCAGCCGCCATGCTGCCCACCGAAAGCATGTGGGCAATCGCGATCCTTGTGGCGTGCCTTGTCGGTTTGGCGCGGTACCGCAACGCTCCCGACATCATCATGATGGCGGGCCTGACGGCCATGCTTTCGCTAGACATCGTCCAGATCGACTCAGGCCTGGCCGGCTTCTCCAACGAGGGCATGCTGACAATCGCCGGGCTCTACGTGCTGGTTGCTGGTCTGCGCGAGACTGGGATTGTCGATCGCATCGGCGTCATCGCATTGGGACAACCTAGCGGTACTAAGCGATCCATGCTGCGCATGTTCGTTCCGGTCGCTGGCAGCTCTGCGGTCGTCAACAACACGCCTATCGTGGCGGTCTTCATCCCCGCCGTCATGGATTGGTGCAAGCGGCACAGCTTGTCGCCAAGGATGTTTCTGATGCCGCTCTCTTTCATTGCGATTGCTGGCGGCACCTGCTCGTTACTGGGCAGCGCGACAAACGTGATCGCCAATGGTTTGCTGGTTGACGCTGCGGGTGATGGGCTGGGCTTGTTTCAAACCGCTTTTGTCGGCATTCCGCTTCTATTGATGACTGCGCTCTACCTCTGTGTGGCTGCGCCAGTGATACTGAAGAGCACACCACAGCTACCTCGCGATGAGGCGCACCTTGGCGCACAGTTTTACGCAACTGAGTTCGTGGTCAGTGAAGACAGCGAGATTGTTGGGAAGAGCGTAGAGCGTGCAGGCTTGCGCCACTTGGCCGGGGTTTACCTCGCGGAAATCGTCCGGGGTACTGAACGGCTCTCAGCTGTAGGCCCGGCGACCATAATTGCCGCCGGTGACCGTTTGGAATTTGTTGGAGACGCGACCCGAATTGCCGATCTGCAACGCATTCGTGGGCTGGTTCACTCGGACGCTGGAGCCGCTGCCGTTTCACAGCAGCATTGGTACGAGGCCGTCGTGTCATCGCAATCGGGTTTTGTCGATCAGCGCATTCGCGATTGCGAGTTCAGAACTGTCACTGGCGCTGTCATCGTGGGCGTGCGGCGCGGGGGCAAGCGCCTATCCGGAAGAAAAATCGGCGACATTGTTCTGCAGTCTGGCGACACCTTGCTGCTCTCTGCATCACGACCGCTGAGACCGTCCGTTACCGCCGGACATTTTTTGCTCGTTCGCGAAGTTGGGGTGTATCACCCAGCAAGGTCGCGCCGCGGCACGCTGGCAGCCGCAGTCTTTGTGGCCGTAGTGGGCAGTGCCGCAGTCGGAGCCATCCCGTTGTTGGCCGCGACCTGGATTGGCGCAGGCCTAATGCTGGCGCTACGTTGCGTGACGCCCCAGGCTGCACGGCGCGCGGTGGACTATCGAGTGCTAGTCGTGATCGCCGCTGCGATCGGTGTCGGCAATGGACTGGTGGAATCGGGCTGCGCGGACGCAATCAGTCAGTGGTTGCTCGCATCGACAGCAACCGGTGAGGTAAGCACAACGTTCGCTGTCGGTGTGATTTTCGCACTCACTTGCTTGCTCAGCTCCGCAATCACCAACAGCGCTGCGGTCATCATTCTTTTTCCCATCGCGTTGGAATACGGAACAACCGCCGGTTTGTCGCCCGTGGCTGTAACCGTCACGCTGATCGTTGGTGCGTCCGCGAGTTTCGTCACTGCTATCGCTTATCAGACCAATTTGATGGTGCAAGGCATCGGTCGATACTCCGCGATGGATTTCGCCAAACTGGGACTGCCGCTTGTGTGCTTATTCTGGGTGGCCGCAGTTGCGCTCGTTCCCCATGTTTATTGATTAGGTAGGGAAGATTGCTTGACCGGCGGCTTTTGGCACTTGGTCGCCGATGATGCATTTCGATGGGCCGATCTCACTCTGGGTGACGTGCGATGTTTTTTTCCGAGGTGGACTCTGCGGCGAATCTCCTAGGCTGGCTCCATTCGCAGTTCGGAAACGAAACGTCGCGCGATCGGTGATGGCGTTTTCGGCAACAAGACGCAGGTGCCCAGACGAACGTCCGTACCAATGAGTGGTCGGTAGACCACGTCTGGTCGGTTGAGTCGAATCATGCATTCGGGCACGAATGCGCAACCAAAACCGGCGGAAACCAAGCCTACAATTGTCTGCATCTGGATCGCCAACTGTGCGAATTGAAGTTTGAAGCCCCCTGCCTGGGCCAGCAGGCCAAAAGCATCAAATAGCCCAGGGGCGAGATCTCGGCTGAAGCCGACCAGCGGCTCTGATCGAAGCGCCGCCAGCGGGATGGCATCTTCAGGGGCCAGTCGGTGATCCGCTGGCAGGCAGCACACCACAGGCTCACTCCACAGCAGCGTTGAATCGAATCCGGAATTCGGCAACGGCGCAATCGCAATGGCTGCGTCCAACTCGCCGCGCCGAAGTGCCTCAATTTGCTGGTTCACCGTGCGCTCGGCGAGTTCTAGCACCACATCCGGGTGGGACGCTTTGAATGCTTTGAGCCGCTGCGGTAGCGGACCGTAAGTAGCGGTGCTGACAAACCCAACGCGCAAGCGACCCCGAGCACCTTGGTCGATCTGCTGTGAGGTGAGCAGATCGCGATCCAGTTGCTGCAACAATCGTCGCGCGTCTGCGGCCAGCGACAACCCAGCGTCGGTCAAGGCAATACCTCGCCCAGCAGGTTCGACAAGCTGAGCACCAGCGCGCTCCTCTAACTGCCTGATCTGCATCGAAACGGCGGGCTGCGAGACGTGCAAGGCCTCGGCCGCCTTGCTGACGTGCCCGTGGTCGGCCACAGCGATGAAATACCGCAGGTGGCGGAGCTCGATTCCTCTATTCATCATTCCTACTAATGATTTGCCAACAAATCGGTATTGGAACTGATAAACGCTGTCGGGCAAAGTCTGCCGCCCCTTCCCTGAGAAGATGCACTAGGAATCCGGCATGACCAACAACCCGTTTAGTCGAGAGATCACCGAGCCCGCCGAGCGCGGTGCCGCGCAGGCCATTCTGTGCGGAACTGGTCTCGCACCATCAGACCTTAAGAAGCCACAGGTAGGCATCTCGACCATCTGGTACGACGGCAGCACTTGCAATCAGCATCTGCTGGACTTGGCGACACGAGTGCGGCTAAGTGTGCAAGGAGCTGACATGGTGGGCATGCGTTTCGTCGCCTCTGGCGTCAACGATGCCATCGCGATGGGGCGACCGGCGATGCGCTACTCCCTCCCGTCGAGGGAACTGATTGCCGATTCAATTGAGACGGTGATGTCTGCTCATGGCTACGACGCCAATATCTCCATTCCGGGGTGCGACAAAAACCTGCCAGGGTGCTTGATAGCCATGGCCAGGCTCAACCGACCGTCCATGGTGGTTTTCGGTGGCCACATCGCACCTGGTCGACTGCGAGAGAAGACCATCGACGTAATCTCTGCATTCCAGTCTTATGGCGCGTTCCGATCCGGCTCCATCGACGAGGCTGAACGGCAGAACATCGTGGCATCCGCCTGCCCGTCTGCCGGCGCTTGTGGCGGCATGTACACCGCGAGCACCATGGCTATGGTGATCGAGACGCTGGGGCTGAGCCTGCCCGGCAGTTCCTCGGCACCTGCGCTGAGCGAGCAAAAGCACCGAGAGTGCGAACGTGCGGGAAAAACCATTGCATGCATCATGTCTGCAGGTATCTTGCCGCGTGATCTGATCACGCCCGAAAGCCTGCGCAATGCGCTTGTGGTCGTCATGGCCATGGGTGGATCAACAAACGCGGTGCTGCACTTGCTCGCAGCCGCACACGCAGCGGAGGTGCCGCTTGACCTGGACACGATTGAGGAGGTCGCGGCGTCCACTCCAGTGCTTGCAGACATGAAGCCCAGCGGAACCTACGTGATGGCCAATCTCCATGCGCTAGGCGGTACGCCTGCCGTGCATCGATTGCTGATCGAAGAGGGACTGCTCGACGGGTCCACACCGACGATTACGGGTCTATCACTGGCTGAAAATGTGTCTGAAGCACCCGCGTTTTCGTCTGCTCAGACCGTGATCCGTGCCATTACAAACCCCATCCGAAGGCGCGGTCATATCCACGTGCTGCGCGGCAACCTAGCCCCGGATGGGGCAATCGCCAAGGTCAGCGGATTCGACGGAGAGGTCTTTACCGGACCAGCCAAGGTTTTCGATGCGGAGGCTGACTGCATGGCCGCGATCTCGGCTGGTGCGATCGTCGCGGGGGACATCGTTGTCATCCGCAATCAGGGGCCGCGCGGCGGGCCGGGTATGCCCGAGATGCTGGCGCCGAGCGCCGCGTTGGCTGGCCGTGGACTTGCTGGCAAGACGGCCCTGATCACCGATGGACGGTTCTCAGGGGGTTCGCACGGCTTGCTTGTGGGTCACATCACTCCGGAAGCTCACGCAGGCGGGCCGATAAGCCGGCTGCGCGATGGCGATATGATTCGCATTGACCTTGCTGCCAATACAGTCTCTTGCGAGACGGAGGTGCTCAACCGCGCCCCCATCGCTTGGCCGCATTTTTCAAGCCCGGATGGATTGCTTGGTAGGTATCGCGCCCTCGTCGATACGGCGAGCCATGGCGCAGTGCTTCAGGCCGAACGTCCATCTAGGCCATGAGGCAATTTTGTGGACTGCTTTTGTCGAGAAACACGCCAGTCGGGTAGTCAAAAAACGGAGCGAAACCATGCTCTCGAACGATGTGGAACCCTGGAACAAGAACAAACTCATTGGCCAGAAAGCGCCGCTGCGGCTCAATGAAATCTGGGCGATCCGAGTCCGGCTAGAGCTGGAAGGCAAGGTCCGCGACCTTGCCTTGTTCAACATGGCAATCGACAGCAAGCTCCGGGCGTGTGACTTAGTGCGGCTACGTGTAGCGGACGTCACACATGGAAACAGCGGCGTGCTTTCTCGCACGACGGTTGTGCAGCGAAAGACCGGACGCCCCGTGCAGTTCGAGATCACGGCCCGAACCCGAAAGACAGTCTCGGCGCTCATCACAAGCGACAGGCACCCGGGACATGGTTACTTGTTCCGTAGCCGCCTTCGGAATTCCGAACATCTGTCTACCCGGCAGTACGCGCGAATCGTGCATGGCTGGGTGGAGTCCATTGGTCTGGAATCGGCGAAGTACGGAACGCACACGATGCGCCGAACAAAGGCGAGCCTGATCTATCGCCAGTCAAAGAACCTACGAGCTGTACAACTGCTACTGGGTCACACCAAGCTCGAGAGCACGGTGCGGTACTTGGGCGTCGAGGTGGATGACGCCTTGCAACTCGCCGAGCAGATGGAAGTTTGAGCCTTACATTGGCGGTTATTTAGAGGCAGCAGCCAGCCCAAAGCCGCCGGTCAGCGTATGAAGCAACAACGCACGGTCGCGAATTGAGATCGCACTCACCCGTGTGCGTGCAACGATTCGTCCACGCACGCAAGTTCAGGCTGGAGCGTCGGATGATTGATCCCGTACTCGTGGTCAAGGTGGTGGGCGATTTGCTCCAGAGCCTCCTGCCAGTGATCCGTTGCGTTCATTTCGATGTGTGCAGAAAGCGCTCGATTGCGTGAGGAAACTTCCCAGACATGCAGATGATGAACGCCGACCACTGATGGGTGGCAGGCGCGGATTGATTCCTCAATCGCCGACAGGCTAATTCCCGGCGGCACACCAGCCATCACGACGCGCAGCGTCTCGATCAGCAGCTTGGTCGACGAAATCACGATCAGAACGCAGATCAACAGCGACAAAATCGGATCAATCGGCATCCACCCGGTGGCGAGCACGACGATGCCTGAGCCAACCGCCCCGACCGAACCCAGCAAGTCGCCCATCACATGCAGCATGGCGCCGCGCGTGTTGAGCGTTTGCTCTCCGCGTGACAGCAGCCAAGCCACACCGATGTTCACCAGCAAACCGAGCGTTCCGACGAGCAGCACCGACCCACCTTCGACATCCGGCGCCTCAATCAGCCGCTGGATCGCTGCGACCACGATGAACGCGACGATCACGTACATGAACACCACGTTGAACAGCGCGCCGAGCACTTCCGTGCGCTGCCAGCCGTAGCTGAGCGTTGTCGTTGCCGGCCGCTTGGCGGCCCAGGCAGCCAGTGCACCCACTGCCAAGGCCATGCTGTCGGTCAGCATGTGTCCGGCATCGCCGATCAGTGCCAGGGAATTGGCCAGCCAGCCGGTGATGGCCTCGACGATGGCGAACCCAGTGGTGCCCACCAGCGCGATCAGCAGCGTGCGTGTGCTCGACTGTATCCCGTGATCGTGTCCCGCACCCATCAGCCTTGCTCCTCATCTGCTTGCGCGTCGCGCAAAATCCGTATCCCGCCGCTAAATACCACCAGCGCAACAATCAGGCCGATGACCAGGTCCGGCCACCGTGATCCTGTGGCCAGCACGAGCACACCGGCAAGAATGACGCCGGCATTGGCGATCACGTCGTTGGCCGAGAATATCCACGCCGCGCGCATGTGCACCTCGCCGTCGCGGTGCTTTCTGATCAGCCACAGACAGCTCACGTTGGCGATCAGGGCCACCGCGGCCACACCAATCATCCACGCACCGACCGGCTCGCTGCCAAACCAGCCGCGGCGCGCCACATCGATCAGCACCAGGCACGCCAGCACAATCTGCAGCCAGCCGGATAGGCGCGCCGCCGTGCGCTTGATGCTGGCAGCACGCCCGACGGCATACAGGCTGGTGGCGTAAACCAGCGCGTCGGCCAGCATGTCGAGTGAATCGGCGATCAGCCCGGTGGACTGACCAAGCCAGCCCAACAGAAACTCCGCGATGAACATCACGCCATTGATCGCCATCAGGGTGATCAGTACCCGGCGTTCTGCCTGATTGCGCGCCTCGAATTCGCAGCCGCAGTCACTCATGCGGGTTCTCCTTGATCGCCTTGCGGTTGGTTTTGTTCATTCTCGCGCCCGTGCACGATCCGGTACAGCGCCGGGAGCAGCAGTAGCGTCAGCAACGTCGAGGACACAATGCCGCCGATCACGACCGTCGCAAGCGGCCGCTGCACCTCGGCACCCGTGCCGGTATTCAGCGCCATCGGCACAAACCCCAGGCTGGCCACCAGTGCGGTCATCAGCACGGGTCGTAGACGAGTCAATGCGCCTTGCCGGATGGCACGTTCAAGTTCGACGCCATCCGCCCGCAGTTCGCGGATGAACGACAGCATCACAAGCCCGTTGAGCACGGCCACGCCTGAGAGCGCAATGAAACCGACGCCAGCAGAGATCGACAACGGCATGTCGCGCAGCCATAGCATGGCCACCCCGCCGGTGAGTGCCAGCGGCACACCGGTGAAGATGATCAGCGCGTCCTTGAGCGAGCCAAAGGCCATCAACAGTAGGCCGAGAATCAGCGCCAGCGTGACTGGCACAACGATGGACAGCCGCTGGCTGGCGGACTGCAACTGCTCAAAGGTGCCGCCGTAGTCCAGCCAGTAACCGGCAGGCAGATCGACCTCACTGTTGATCCGTGTCTGCGCTTCGTCCACGAACGAGCCCAAATCGCGCCCGCGCACGTTGGCGGACACCACCACGCGCCGCTTGCCATTCTCGCGGCTGATCTGGGCCGGTGCGGGTGCCAGCTCGACGCGGGCGACCTCACCCAGCGGCAGGTAGCGCGGCACGTCCCCCATCTGCTCCGTGCCGGGCAACATCAACGGCAGGTTCTCCAGCGTGCGGATGTCCTGCCGCAGTTGTTCCGGCAGCCTCACAACCAGTTCAAAGCGCCGGTCACCGTCGAAGATCAGGCCGGCAGACTCGCCGCCGACCGCGGTGGCGACGAGGTCTTGCACATCCTGCACGTTGACGCCATAGCGTGCTAACGCCATGCGATCCGGAATCACCGACAGCACCGGCAGGCCGCTGACTTGCTCGACGCGCACATCGGCCGCGCCGTCTAACGTAGCCACGACGCGCTGAATCGCCTGTGCGCCAGCAAGTAGCTGTTCCAGATCGTCGCCGAAGACCTTGATGCCCAGATCGGCCCGCACGCCGGAGATCAATTCGTTGAAGCGCAGTTGAATGGGCTGCGAAAACTCGTAGTTGTTGCCCGCCAACCCTTCGAGCGCCTCTTCCATCTGCTCGATCAGCTCGGCTTTCGACAAGCCCGGGTCGGGCCACTCGCTGCGCGGCTTGAGCATCACATAGCCATCGGCAATGTTGGGCGGCATCGGGTCAGTCGCCACCTCCGCAGTGCCCACGCGCGCAAAAGCCACAGCCACTTGCGGAAACTCGCTGACCCGCTGTTCGACCTGCGCTTGCAGCTCCAGCGACTGTCCCAGCCCCGTGCCCGTGATGCGCAGGGACTGGACGGCAACATCGCCCTCATCCAACTGCGGCACGAACTCCGAGCCCAGCGTGGTCGCCAGCCAACCGCTGGCAATCACCAGCACGGTGGCACCGGCCACCAGCGCCCAGCGCAGCTTCAAGGCGGCTGCCAGTAGCGGCTCGTAGATGCGCTTGGCACCGCGGATCGCCAGATTCTCGCGCTCGGATACCCGCCCGCGCATGAACACAGCAACGGCGGCCGGCACGAACGTGACCGACAGCACCATGGCCGCCAGCAGCGCCATCACAACGGTGGCGGCCATCGGGTGAAACATCTTCCCTTCCACCCCTGTCAGCGAAAAGATCGGGATGTAGACCACGGTAATGATGCCGACGCCAAACAGGCTCGGGCGGATCACTTCGCCGGTGGCGGTATAGACCACGTGCAGACGCTCCTTGAGCGCCAGCACCCGATCGCGCGTCCCTGCCTGAATCTGGGCCTGCGCCTCGGACAGGCGGCGGATGCAGTTCTCCACCACGATCACGGCACCGTCAACAATCAGTCCGAAGTCCAGCGCGCCCAGGCTCATGAGGTTGGCGGAGACTCCGGTACGCACCATGCCCGTGATGGTGGCCAGCATCGCCAGCGGAATCACCGCTGCGGTGATGAGCGCCGCGCGCACATTGCCCAGCAGCAGGAACAGCACCAAGATCACGAGCAGCGCGCCCTCCAGCAGGTTCTTCTGCACGGTCTTGATGGCCTTGTCGACCAGCGTGGTGCGGTCATACAGTGGCTGCATGAACACGCCGTCGGGCAGCGAACGGTTGATGGTGTCGACACGCTCGGCAACGTCGCGGGCCACGGCACGCGAGTTTTCGCCGAGAAGCATCATGGCAGTGCCCAGCACGGCTTCTTCGCCGTTTACGGTCGCTGCGCCCGAGCGCAGCTCGCGCCCCAGCGCCACCTCGGCGACCTCGCGGACCAGCACAGGCACCCCATTGCGATGGGTAACGACCACTTGCTCGATGTCGTCGATGGTCTCCAGCAGACCCGGCGAGCGCACAAGTAGTTGCTGCCCATTGCGCTCGATGTAGCCCGCGCCACGGTTGCTGTTGTTACGGGCCAGTGCCTCACGCACGTCCGCCATCGAAAGGCCCCAGGCCAGCAGCTTCTGAGGCTCGGGCAGTACGTGGTACTGCTTGTTGTAGCCGCCGATGCTGTTGACCTCGGCCACGCCGGGCGTCAGCACGAGCTGCGGCCGGATGATCCAGTCCTGCACCTCGCGCAGGGCCATGGCATCCCAGGGGCGGCCATCAGCCTGCGTGGCGCCGGTCTCGGCGCGAACGGCGTACATGAAGATCTCGCCAAGCCCTGTGCTGATCGGCCCCATCTCGGGTTCCAGCCCGGGCGGGAGCTGGCTGCGGACGGCCGAGAGCCGCTCGTTGATGAGGTTACGAGCGAAGTACAGGTCGGTACCTTCCTCGAACACGACGGTGACCTGCGACAGCGCGTAGCGGGACAGCGAGCGCGTGTAGGCCAGGTTCGGCAGGCCGGACAGGGCCGTCTCTACCGGAAACGTCACGCGCTGTTCGGTTTCCAGTGGTGAATAGCCCGGCGCAGCCGTATTGATCTGCACCTGAACATTGGTGATGTCCGGCACGGCATCGATAGGCAGCGAGCGATAGCTCCACACGCCAATGCCGATCCACACCAGCATCAGGCCCAGGACCAGCCAGCGCTGCTCGACGGCAGCGCGCACGATTGCATTGATCATGAGGCGCTCCTAGTGGTCGTGCGAGGCGCTGGATTTCTCCAGCTCGGCCTTCAGCAGGTAGCTGTTGGCGGTGATGTAATTGGCACCCGGCGTGAGCCCGCCCAGCACTTCCGTCGCGCGGCCGTCGCTGCGGCCCAGCGTGAGGGCGTGCGCTTCATAGCGACCGCCCTCACGCACGAAGACCGACGGCTGGCCCTCCACCTGCTGGATCGCACGGGTCTCAACGACCAGCTCAGCGTCGATCAGCGCGGTGACGATTTCGGCTTGCACGGTATTGCCGGGTGCCCAGCGCCCATCCGGGTTGGGCAGCACCACGCGGGCCATGCGGGCCGGGCCGTGGTCTGCGGCCGGGGCGATCCAGTCGATCTGCGCATCTGCAGTGATGTCATCGCCGCGCACGGTCAGCGCTTGCCCGACAGAGACACGGCTGATCTGCGACGGGAAGATCGCGAACTGCGCCCAGACCTCGCTGAAGTCAGTAACGCGCAGCAGATTGCGGCCAGCCGTGGCTTCGCCGGCCGACGCCATGCGCTCCACCACCACACCCGAGATGGGCGCGCGCACGGCATAGCGTTGCAGGCTGTCATCGGCTTCCACGGTTCCGATGACGGCTCCGCGACTGACGGACTCTCCAACGTCAGGAGTCAGCGAGATGATCTGCCCCGGGAATCGGGCCTGGACAACAGCCGTGCGGGAAGGAATTTCCTCGATGCGGCCGAATACCGGCAGTGTCTGTCGGATTGTGCCCGGTCCGGCGGATGCGACGGACAATTGAGCCCGCTCGAATTGGGCCGCCGTCAGCTCAACGGCGTCGCCATGACCTTCTCCATCGTGGCCATCCTCATGGCCATCCTCATGGCCGGCCTCGTGGTCACCGTCGGGGTCGTCGTCAGAGTCGTGAGATCCGTGCGTTTGAGCACCAGCCTCATGATCGTGCTCGGAGGCGGCCGTGGCTGCGGCAGCGGGTGCTGCAAGCGCACAGGCCATCAGCGCAGCAGCCAGGGCGAGCGCCTGTAGTGGTCGGTCAATGGTCATGATTGTCGTCCTTGTGTTCGGTGATCGCATCGCCATCGGCTGCGGTTAGCGCCGCGCCAGCCAGGCGTTCCAGTTCTATGCGGTTGAGATGGGCGCGACGGGCGGCGTCGATGTACGCCAAGCGCGCATCGATAAGCTCCTGCCGTGCGGCGATCAGCTCCAAGTAGCTGTAGCGGCCAGCTCGGTAAGCATCGCGGGTCTCGGTCAGCGCGGATTCCAACCTTGGAATGACCGCTTCGCGGAGCAATGCAAAGGCCTCGATGGCATGCAAGCGGTGCTGCCAGGCTTCGAACAGCGTGGCCCGCGCAGCAATTTGGGCGGCGTCCAGGTCCAGCGCTGCTGCGGCCTGCCGACTGCTTGCCGCATCCAACGCGCTGGTCGCCCGCCGACCGGAGAACAGCGGAATGCTGACCCCTGCCACCAGGCCCGTGCTGTCGGTGCCTTCCAGCCTGCGCACGCCGGCACGCCAGCGAACGTCGCCGCGGCTGCTGGATTGCGCCAGTCGCAAGCTCGCACGCTCGATGCGCTCCGCGCTCGCAAGCTGCTGCAAATCGGGATTGTCTGCCAGCTCTGCCGCGAGGGACTCAAAGTCACCGGCCTGACCGGGATGGAACAGGGCATCATCATCGACCCGGTCAAAGCCCGGCCGCTCCTCGCCCCACAGCGCAGCCAATCGCACGCGCAATGTCGGTAGCTGATGCTCGATGTGACCGACCTCCAGCCGTGCGCGAGCGGTTGCGGCCATCGCCCGCTGCAGATCGGCACGCGGAGCACGCCCGCGATCCACGCGGCTGCGAACCGTTTGCTCTGCCTGCTCCGCCAATTCCTCAGAACGCCGCGCAACCTCAAGCTCCTGTTGCAATGCCGCCAAGCTGACAAACAGCCTCGCGGCTTCAGCTTGGCGATCCAGCAGCTCGGTGCGGCGTTCGGCCTCAAGTAACTCGCCGCGGGCGTCGATGATGGCGACCCGTGCCGCTGGGCGGTCGCCCAGCTCAATCACACTGGACAAGGCCAGTGTCAGCTCGATGCCATCAAAGCCCTCGGCGTTGCCCGTACCGGCAAACTCGTCCGCGTCGGCAATCAGTTCAAGTGGTGGTGACAGGCTTGCCGAGCGCCGCTCGCCATCCAGCGCGCGCGCCCTGGGCGAGTAGGCCATCACCGATGGGCTTTGCTCGGCAACGCGATTGGCCACCTCGGCCAGCGTCAAGGTATCAGCGGTTTGCGGTCGCGTTTGCGATTGCGCGTGGCCCGCGGCCAGCCACATCAGCCCGGCGGCAACAACTGCCGCCCGGCATGCAGGAGAAAACATACATGCTCCAGAAATCGTCGCGCCGGATGGCGCAGGCGATGCTGCGGATGCAGCACCGGTTCGATTGCTAGAGCGTCAGAGGTGGGGCCCGTGCGGGCGGAAGTAGCCGATAGCCGGGGCTTCGGGCTGGCACCGTTCGCACCGCGATTGGCGCGACGCGCGGCGCGGCGAGCAAGCCGAACACTGCCAGAACGACAATGGCCAGCAAGTCCCCGCCGTCCACTTCCAGCAGCTTGGCCAAAACGCCTTCGGCCGCTTCAACAGTAGTGTCGATGCAGGTTTCATCTGCGCAGGCGTCGTCGACATGCGCGTGCACGATTGCACCAGCGTGCGCTTCCTGCACGCAGTGTGCGTTCCCATCCGAGCACGCATGGGCATGCGCGCCCATGATCCGGCTGGCCACCATAAGTAGTGACAGAAACAGGATCAGTTTGGATGATGGTCTGGAAAACAAAGAAACGCTGTAGTGGTGCTAATGCTTTACGCATATTAACCGACAACAATCACTTCCGGGAGTTCGCCCACCACCTATTGACCCTCAACTTAACTTTAATGTGACCATCGAACTAATCACACTAGAGAGACCTTGATGACCACTAAACATGCAGTTCTGTTTCGCATGGTCACTGATGAGCACCTTTGTCCATTTGGTCTCAAGAGTAAGCATTTGCTCGAACGCCAAGGCTACAAAGTCGAAGATCATCACCTGACTAACCGCCAGCAAACCGACGCCTTCAAGCAAGAACACGGGGTCAAGACCACTCCGCAGACCTTCATCGATGGAGAGCGTATTGGTGGATATGACGACCTGAAGGTTTACTTCGGCAAGGCAGAAAAGGCCGGCTCAGACGACACAACCAGCTACCAGCCCGTGTTAGCTGTGTTTGGTGTGTGCGCACTCCTTGCCTTGGCGGCGACTTGGGCGTCAACAGGCACTGTCCTGACGCCACGCTCATTCGAATGGTTTATCGCGCTCTCGATGAGCGTCTTGGCGCTATTGAAGCTGCAGGACCTCTCGGCTTTTTCCAATCAGTTTCTCAGCTACGACCTGATTGCTCGCAGAGACGTGCGATATGCGTATTTGTATCCGTTTGGCGAACTCGGCGCTGGGGTGTTGATGATCGCCGGGGGTGCATTGATCTGGGTGGCCGCGCCAATCGCACTATTCATCGGGTCGGTGGGCGCGGTCTCCGTATTCAAGGCCGTGTATATCGAGAAGCGCGAACTCAAATGCGCCTGCGTCGGCGGGGATTCCAATGTGCCGTTGGGCGCGATCTCGCTCACTGAAAACCTGATGATGATCGCGATGGGCCTTTACATGCCAACCTCACAACTGTTCTGAGCACCTGCTCGCTCTAGGATGAACAGATTGAAACTCACCCGCCGCACCCGGCTGTTTCACAAATGGGTCGGGCTTATCGTCGCTGTCCAGCTAGTGCTGTGGATTGCTGGCGGACTGGTCATGTCGAGTCTGAATCTGGACATGGTTCGCGGCGCGCACAACGCCGCCAACAATGCGCCGGAGGCGATTGCCCTAACGACTGACGTACTACCGCCCTCCGAACTGCTGGATCGGATCAACTCGCCTGTAACGGCAATGACGATGCGGATGTGGCAGGGCCAGGCGGTGTATGTCGCCGAATCCGCCAACGGGATCAGCCTGTATTCCGCTCGCACCGGAAAAGCGCTGTCACCGATTGACGAGACTTCGGCACTGAAGATCGCGCGGGCGGACTACACCGGCAATGGCAAACCAGTGGCTACCCAATGGCTTGAGGTAACGCCCCGCGAGGCTCGCGGGCGCGACGCACCGCTTTGGAGAGTTCGGTTTGATGACGGTGCCAACACGGCAATCTATGTGTCGGCCCAAACAGGTGCCGTGGTGGCGAGGCGCAATGATTGGTGGCGGCTGTTCGATGTGGTCTGGATGCTCCACATCATGGATTACGACACGCGGGACGACTTCAACCATCCGTTGCTGATCGTGAGCGCAGCCACTGCCTTGTTGTTCGCGCTTAGCGGCGTCGTCTTGCTGACACTCTCGTTGCTGCCCCGAAAACAACGACCTGGCAGCAGGTCGACCAACTCGAGCGCTTGACTCTCAACTATGGTTTAGGGTGAAACTGTAAATTATGAGGTCAGTTCTGCTCATTTGTATCGCGCTCTCCCTGAGCGTGGCACCGGTCGCCCAAGCGGCCATGGTGTGCTGTGTGCAGCAACACCTTGAACAGTCCTCAGCCAAACACTCTGCTGCCATCAGCGCTGACCAGCGTGCGTCATCACATTGCGCAGAGCATGACTCGGATAGTCCCGCTGCGGCATCAAGCTCCATGGCTGAGGCGCAAGCTGACAGCGGCACGGCGCCAGAAGGTTCCGCTTGCCCGCACATGGGCGCGTGCTCCATGGGCCTGGCGGCCCTTGCCCATGACACCGTAAATCGACTGGCGGACAGCCACGCGCTGAACCTGAGTGCTCCCGCCGCCATCGGCCAGCCGCTGCGCCGCGCCATCGAAATAGACCACCCGCCCAGTATCTCCTGACGGACAACACGCCTTGCGAGGCGTGTGGCCCCGGCGCGCCTGCGATCTAGCAAGCGTGCCTCCTACAGCGTCTCTCCAGACGCTGGAAGTTTCAGGAGATCAACATGGACCGTCTTCCCATTTCCGCGCGCGGCGGAGCGTCGCGACGCGAATTTCTACAAGCAATCGCCAGTGCTGGCGGGCTGGCAGCCTTTGGCAGCCTGCTGCCCGCTTACGCAGCCATCTCACCCGCTCAGCAGCAACGAGGCGTTGTTACGCCGCCCAATCGTCGCCGCGCGGTCGATACGGTGATGGATATTGCCGTCCGCCAGCAGCAATTCGACATTGCCGGATCACGTGCCAGCGCGCTGACGCTCAATAACAGCATCCCCGGCCCTGTCGTCGAGCTGTATGAGGGCACGGATGCACTGCTTCGCGTCACCAATCATCTGAGCGAGGACAGTTCCATCCACTGGCACGGCATTCTATTGCCGTTTGAAATGGACGGTGTACCAGGCGTGACGTTCCCGGGCATTGCTCCGGGAGATACCTTTGAAGCTGCCTTCGGCGTACGCCAATACGGCACTTACTGGTACCACAGTCACTCCGGCCTTCAGGAACAGCGCGGTGTGTACGGCCCGATGGTCGTACACCCTGCCGAACCCGAGCCTTGGCGCTATGACCGAGACTACGTGGTGGTGCTGTCGGACTGGACGTTCGAAGACCCACACCGCGTGCTGGCCAACCTGAAAGGTATGGCCGACTACTACAACTTCCAGCAGCGCACGGCTGGCGATTTCCTGCGCGATGCACGCCAGGCCGGGCTTGGCAAGGCAGTATCGGACCGTGCGGGCTGGGCAAACATGCGCATGATGTCCACCGACATTTCCGATGTCTCAGCCGCGTCCTACACCTACCTGATGAACGGCCTGCATCCGGCCGGCAACTGGACGGGCCTGTTCCGGCCCGGCGAGCGGGTACGGCTGCGGTTCATCAACGCCTCGGCGATGACGTACTTCAATGTCCGCGTTCCTGGCCTACCAATGACCGTGATCCAGGCAGACGGCCAGAACGTGCAGCCTGTCGAAACCGATGAATTCCAGATCGGCGTTGCCGAAACCTTCGACGTGCTCGTCGAGCCCCCCGCCGATCAGGCCTACACCGTGATGGCCGAAGCGATGGATCGCAGCGGCTATACCCGCGGCACGCTCGCACCGCGAACCGGTATGGAAGCGCCTGTGCCGCCGCTGCGTGAGCGCCCGCTGCGCACCATGGTCGACATGGGCATGGATATGTCCATGCACAGTGGCCATGGCGGCATGCAGATGGGCGGCAAGGACAAACCGGCGATGGATCACGCGGGTATGGATCACAGCAAGATGGCCGGCATGACGCATGGCCAATCGCCTGTGCAGTCCTCGGCGATGGCTAGCCACGACATGGCGGACATGGATCACGGAGCCATGGGCCGAAAACCGGCACCGACGATGCGCAAGCTCAACGGCCTGACGGTGCTATCGGCGTCTGTCCCCAAAGCCAAGCCGCAAGTGATCGAAAGCCAGATGGAGCCGGCAGGCCCCGTGGTGGCGCGGCACGGCCCTGACGCGCACGGCATGGGCAATACCAGCCCGGCCATGGTGCAACGCGATCGCCTCGCTGAACCCGGCACCGGGTTGGAGAACGTCGATCACCGTGTGCTGACCTACGCCGACCTGCGCAACATTCAGCCCAATGCTGACACCCGGCCCGTGGATCGCGAACTTGAGCTGCACCTGACCGGCAACATGGAGCGCTACATGTGGTCGTTTGACGGCGTCCGGTTTCAGGAAGTCGAGAGCACGGTGCGCTTCAACTACGGCGAGCGTCTGCGGCTGATCCTGGTGAACGACACGATGATGGAACACCCGATCCACCTGCACGGGATGTTCATGGAGTTGGAGAACGGCCAGGGCGATCGCCTACCGCTGCAGCACACCATCAATGTGAAGCCCGCCGAGCGTGTCTCGCTGCTCATCACGGCCAATGAACGCGGCCGTTGGGCATTCCATTGCCATCTGCTCTATCACATGGAAATGGGCATGTTTCGCGTTGTGGAGGTGGTCTGATGAACGCGTCAATCCGTTGTCTTGCACTCACTCTGTTGGTGGCACTCCCGAGTGTCACGGTCGCCGCCAACGAAACGACAAACCCGCGCACGGGTGCGCCTGCATCATGGCCCGAGCCAGTCCCGTCAATGCGGTTCGGGCAATTCTTAATTGATCGGCTGGAAGCCGGTTTTGCCGATGCCGAGGACAGCAATGTCTGGGACGCTCAAGGTTGGTATGGCGGTGATGTCCACAAGGGCTGGCTGAAAACCGAGGGCGAAGGCGCGCAGGGCAAGCCAGTGGAATCAGCCGAATTGCAGCTCGGTTACGGACGCATGTTCAGCCGGTTCTGGGATTTGCAGATCGGCCTGCGGCACGACTTTCGGCCCGACCCTGATCGCACGTTTCTGGCGGTCGGTGTTCAAGGCTTGGCTCCGTACTTCTTCGAGTTGGATGCCGCCACCTTCGTCAGCGACGATGGTGATGTGTCGTTCCGAGTCGAAGCCGAGTACGAACTGCTCCTGACCCAACGCCTGATCCTGCAACCCCGGTTCGAGCTCAATGCAGCCGTGCAAGCTGTGGAGTCCATCGGCATCGGCAGCGGCGTCAACAGCACGGAGACGGGGCTACGCCTGCGCTATGAGATCAGCCGGAAGTTCGGGCCTTACGTGGGCTTTTCCTGGACCCAGCGCTACGGCGAAACGGCGGACCTGGCAAGCAACGAAGGTGCGGCTACGTCTATCAACGCACTCGTTATAGGGGTCCGCGCATGGTTCTGATCACAATCAACCGAGTCTACCGATGACCAAAGGGATTCTTGTCGGCTCAGCCCTCACGCTGGCCACTCTTTTCGTTGGTGCGCTTGCAGTGTCGCAGTTCGGCCTTGTCAACGTGGCGGCGACCAAGCATGACGCCGCTGCCGTCGATTGGTTCTTGCACAGCACTTACCACAACGCAGTGTCCCGCCAGGCCAAGCGCGTTGTGGTTCCCGAAGGCTTGAATGCTCGCAACAACGTATTGGTTGGCGCGCGCAATTTCGAGGCGATGTGCAGCACGTGCCACACGCCGCCCGGTCTTAGTGAAACGCCGACGGCGACGGGTATGAACCCGCAACCGCCCCAACTGCTGAACATGGCAAGCCACGGCACGCCTGCAGAACAGTTCTGGGTGATTAGCAACGGTGTGCGAATGACCGGCATGCCCGCTTTCGGCCCAACACACGAAGACGATGAGTTGTGGGCGCTGGTGGCGTTCTTGCAGGCCATGGAGGGTGGCGATGCCGAGGCCTACCAATCGCTGCTGCGCGACGCCGGGCAGACGCTGGGCGCTGACGACGGGCACGACCATCGGCACGGACCAGGTGACGATGAACACCATGCGATGCCAACACCCTCTGCGGTAGAAGACGCGACCGATGGGCATAGCGACCACGCGCACGACCACGCTCAAGATCATGAAGCGCCTGCGACGGCTGCCGCAGCAAGCGGGCACGATCACGATGGGCATGACCACAGCGCTCACGACCATGGCGCGCAGGCGCACGGAGATCAGCCAGCGGAAAGCAACCTTGCGCCCCCGGCTAGAAATGCCGCTGAAGCCGCAGCCAATGCCTTCTACACGGCGCTGGCCACTGGCGACGAGGCCGCCGTGCGGCGGCTGTTGAAGCCCGATGTGTTGATTTTCGAATCCGGTGGTGCAGAAACGTCGGCAGACGAATACGCCGGAGGGCATATGCGTAGCGACATGGCGTTTCTCGAACAAGCCACCCGCACGTTCATTGCGCGCGAATCGGGCATCGACGGCGACCGGGCCTGGGTTGCAACGCGCTCAAGGCTGCAAGCTCAACTTGGCGAGCGCGAGATCGACGTGATCAGCACGGAAACACTGGTCATGCACAAGCACGCGGAAGGCTGGCAGATCGAGCACGTGCACTGGTCTTCGG
The DNA here is from genome assembly GCA_019192445.1 of Oceanococcus sp. HetDA_MAG_MS8. Lineage (NCBI taxonomy): Bacteria > Pseudomonadati > Pseudomonadota > Gammaproteobacteria > Chromatiales > Oceanococcaceae > Oceanococcus > Oceanococcus sp. HetDA_MAG_MS8. Next base: position 112,693 of record JAHCMK010000003.1, on the reverse strand, counting down.
GCAAGAAGGAGCATGAACATTGATGAGTAGATTCCAATTTTTGGCACCTGTTAGTGCTGTCATCCTCGCCGGCAGCTTGCTCGCCGGCTGTGGCCAGTCAGAACCGGCGGTGACGGCACAGCCCAATGAACCGCAGATGACGGTGTACAAGTCACCAACCTGCGGCTGCTGCGAGAAGTGGGTGGACCACGTGCGCAGCCACGGGATCACCGTCACCGTTGTGGATGAGCCACAGATGAACTCGCTAAAGGGTTCGCTGGGCATTCCGGCAGAGCTGCGTTCCTGCCACACGGCGAAGATTGGCGGCTACCTGATCGAAGGCCACGTGCCCGCGCCGGACATCCAGCGTCTGCTGCGGGAGCGGCCTGCCGTTGACGGCTTGGCGGTGCCAGGTATGCCGATTGGCTCGCCTGGCATGGAAATGGGTGACCGGCTGGACGCCTACACGGTGATTGCGTTTGGCGGTGATCAGCGATCTGATTTCGCGCATCACGGCAAAGCAGAACAACATCCTGAGACTCACGCAGAGGATCAACCGTGACGCAGTTTGACAACGAAGACAGCCGCACGTTGGGCCTACGTCAAATTGCGATGAAGCTCAAGCGGCATGGTGTGGGCGGGACATTCCGGTATATCCACACCGTCGGAATCGGAGGAATTACTGCCCGAATTCGCTACTACTTGTCACTGTGGCGAATGAATCGCGTGAATCGAAATTTTGACGCCGAGCACAATGTCGACACTTGGGCCGGACAATCGTCGCGACAGTTGGGCATCGAGTCTGAAAGCGCGGCAGATCGGGAAATTTACGTCCCCGTTCCCCAGCAGAGTTTCCGCTTCGTTATGGACCGTTTGCACGCAGCCGGCGTAGAACTGAGCAGCTATACATTTGTCGACTATGGCTCCGGGAAGGGGAAGGCCGTCTTCCTCGCCGCAGAGTTCCCGTTTTCTCGAATCATCGGTGTCGAATTTTCAGATGCATTGCATGATTCGGCAGTCGAGAATTTGCAAAACTTCCGGTCAGGCAACCAGAGATGCAGCAAAATTCGATTTATCCACGAGGACGCCACGACGTTTTCATTGCCCGACAGCGCCTGCCTACTGTTCTTCTATAGCCCCTTTTATGGGCCTGTTATGCAGCAGGTCTTGGATCGAATCGAAAGGTCGTTCGCTAGTAACCCAAGGCCTCTTGTTGTGTGCTTTGTGGACGATGATGACGGTGACACCAAAGGCCTCAATGCATTTGCGACGGCACTGGGACAATGGGATTTTGTACAGCGAATGCCCAATTTCGTGCTGCCAGCTGATGCGGGCGCGATTGCGCCACTCATGGTCGCCTGCTGGACGAATCAACAGAATTCAAATCAGGATTCACGGGGCTGAACTGTGGTCGATGGGAATACACTCCGAATTGGTGCGCTGTCTGCCGCTTCTGGGCTTTCGGTGTCTGCACTGCGCTTCTACGAGGCACAGGGGCTGCTAGTCGCTTCCAGACGGTCTGCTGGCAACTACCGCATGTACGACCCAGACGCCGTCGATCGTGCCCGCTTTATTCATCACGCCAAGCAACTCGGCTTTTCACTAGACGACATTCGCGACCTGCTGCGTGTTCAGGACAGCGATTCACGACGCGATGTTAGAGCGCTGGCGCAAAAGCACGTTGCTCGCATCGAGTCACATATCAAGAGCTTGCAGAGCATTCACAGCGTTCTGGCCAACGCCGTCAGAGCCTGCGACGGTGAGGGATCCGTCGAAGGCTGCCCGGTTATCGAGTCGATCCAGGACCTGCCGGACGATTACAGCGAGGTAGCCGCGGATGGATAAAAAACAATTCGCCCCTTGCAGTGCAGTGGTGCTCGCCCTCGCGATTGGTGCGACGAGTTACGCGCACGCCCTGGGCAATGATGATCGGCTGACTGCAGACGCTCTTGTTGAACAGGTGATGCGCGACAACAGCGGCCTTCAGTCACTGGAACACGCCGTGGATGCCGCAAGCTCGCGAGAAATACCAGCTGGGGCGCTTGACGACCCGATTCTTGGATACGCCATTGCGCCACGCTCGATCGGTGTCCACGACCTGGATACCGGCCACATATTGCGGTTTGAGCAGCCATTGCCATGGTTTGGCAAGCGCACAACGCGGCGCGCGGCGGCACGTTCTGCGACCGCAAGCGAAAACGCAGCGTTGGACGCTGGGCAACTGCGCGCCATGCTCATGGCCCGGTTGCTGTATGCCGACTGGTACTTCGTCCACGGCGCGCTGGATGTGAACGACGCTCAGCAGCGAGCGCTGACCGAGCTCGAGGACACGGCAGAAGGTCTGTACCGCAGCGGGCTGGGGTCTCAGGGCGGTGTACTGACCGCGTCATTGCGTCGCGAGCAGCGTGTGCAGGAGGCCCTGACGCTTCGGGCAAACCGCGACGGCATTGCCGCCCGCATCAACGCCTTGCGGAGTCAGCCTGTTGGCACTCGCGTTGCACCGCCAGGCGCGCTACCTGCGCAACGCTCACTCCCGGACTTAGCGGTCGTCGCAAGCGCACTCGGCAATGACAACCCCGATTTGGCCAGACTGGCCGCACTCGAGGATCGGTCGGCCCAACAAGCAGCGCTAGCAGAACTCGACTATCGACCGGACTTCCGCCTCACCGCGCAGTACCTCGGCACGCTGCCGCGTGAGGAAAACCGAGGCCAGATCGGCTTTGTATTGAACCTGCCGTTCGGGCAGCGCAAGCGCGATGCAGCGCTGGATGCGGCCCGGTCGGATCAAGCGCGCTTGGCAGCCAAGCAGATCGACCGACGTAATGAGCTTTTGGCGGAACTGGCTTCCGTTCATGCCAAGGCGCAATCAGCCATCCGCACATTCGCGCTGTACCACAGCCGCTTGCTCCCACTGGCCCAGCAGGCGCAAGAAGCCGCCTTGGCCGATTTTGCCGCGGGCAGTGGCACCGCGCGCGACGTCATTGATGCGGAAGAAGACCTTTTGACCACCCGCCTGGGCGCACTGCGCGCCGAAACCGACATTTACAAATACGAGGCCCGGCTGCGTTGGCTCGCCGGGCCCGCACCGTTTGAATCCACTGCGTCGAACAACGCACAGGAGTAAATCCGATGACTACACGAACCTTAGCGATTTCCACCTTCATACTCGCCGTTGGCGTGGGGCTTGGCTATTGGCTAGCACCCTCGATGTCGATGCACCACGACATGTCCGGTGACGGCATGTCTGACGGCGGCATGGCCATGACGACAGCCGGTGGCGATGGCCCATGTGCGGGCGGTGCGGCTGCCGACTACTGGGTCGCTCCTATGGACGCCAACTTCCGCCGCGACGCGCCGGGCAAGTCACCGATGGGCATGGACTTGGTGCCTTTCTGTGGTAACGACACTGGCGGAGCAGACGTCGCGATCAGCCCACAAATCGCCCAGAACCTTGGCGTGCGAACCGCTGCCGTCGAACGACGCAGTCTGACGACGCCCGTCCGCGCCGTTGGCACGGTTGGTTGGAACGAGAACAGCTTCCAGATGATTCACACCCGCGCCGAGGGCTGGCTGGAGCAATTCGCCATCGCCGCCGAGGGTGATGATGTGGAGGCTGGGCAGACGCTCTACGCCCTGTTCGCACCCAAGTTGGCGGCAGCCGAGGCCGAGTACATCGCCGCGCGCAGCAATCCCAGGTTGCGCACTGCCGCAGCGGCGCGCTTGCAAGCGCTGGGCTATACCCAGGCACAGGTGCGTGCCGTAGCCCGGCGCGGGTCAGCGGCCGAGCGCCAGATGCGTGAGGCACCAGGTGATCTGACCGTTGCCGAACTCGGCGCACGCCAGGGCCAGTTCGTGATGCCCGGCACTCACGTGATGACGCTGGCCGATCTGTCAAAGGTCTGGCTGACAGTGCAAGTGCCGGAATCACAAGCCGATGCAATCCGCACCGGGCTATTGGCCGTAGCAACCGTGGCGGCCTACCCGGAGCATGTCTGGGAAGGCACCGTTGATCACGTCTACCCGACGCTCGACGCAGCCACGCGCAGCCTGCGCGTACGGCTGGTGTTCGACAACGCAGATCGCCGCCTGCGGCCCGGCATGTTCGCGGCCGCCGTCATTCAGACGCCTGCCATCAACAACGCCCTGCTTGTCCCCACTCAAGCCGTGATCCGCACGGGTGATGGCGCACGGGTGGTCAAGGCGATTGGCGATGGCGGCTTCGACGTGGTTGCCGTGAAGACCGGGCATACCGCAAGCAACCAAATGCAGATCCTCGACGGGCTGCAGGACGGGGATCGCGTGGTGACGTCGGGACAATTTCTGCTCGATTCAGAGGCCAACGTGGATGCCGAAGCATTGCGGCTTGCCGCCGCGAGCGTGCCGGTTGGAGAAGCCGATGCCACCATTCAAAGCGTGGATGCGCAGCGCCGCAACATCATGCTGCAGCACGGCGCGTTCGAGCCGGTTGGCAGCAACGGCATGTCCATGCCCGGCATGACGATGGGCTTTGGCTTGGCGGAAGACCTCGATCTGAGCAATCTGTCGGCTGGCGACCGGGTGCGGGTCACGGTCGAGAACCCGAGCCCGGGCACTTACACCGTCACGCGGATCGATCCGATCAGTGGCACGTCGATGAATCATGGCGGCATGGATCACGAGGTTATGGGCCATGATTCGATGGATCACAGCGGCATGGACCACGGCTCGATGGATCACGGGACTATGGAACATAGCGGGATGGATCACGGTGAGATGTCGCATGGTGATATGACGGACGCGACGGTTCAGGCGATTGATCCCGCCGCGCGCCGCATCACCCTCAAACACGCCCGCATCGAGTCGCTAAACATGCCGGCCATGACCATGGGCTTCGACGTTGCGGATTCGGTGGATTTGGGCGCCGTGTCACCTGGCGATGCCATCCAGTTCGACGCCGATAGTCCGGCTGCTGGCGATTTCCGTGTGACCAAGATCGCACCGAAATAATCACCCGCGATGATTGAACGCCTGATCGCATGGTCGGTGGCCAATCGGCCACTGGTGCTACTGCTTACCGGCTTTGTCGTCGTGGCCGGCGTGATCGCCGCACGCTCCACGCCGGTGGACGCCATCCCTGACCTGTCCGATGTCCAAGTAATCGTACGGACGGCCTATTCCGGGCAGGCGCCCGAGGTGGTGGAACAGCAGGTCACCTACCCCTTGTCCACTGCCATGTTGTCGGTGCCTCAGGCCAAGACGGTGCGCGGCTTTTCGTTCTTCGGCGATTCCTTCGTCTACATCCTGTTCGAGGACGGCACCGATCCTTACTGGGCGCGCTCGCGGGTGCTGGAGTATCTGTCGCAGGTTGCGCCCAGCCTGCCCGACGGTGCCAGCCCGCGGCTCGGGCCGGACGCGACCGGAGTGGGTTGGATATACGAATACGCGCTCATCGACCGGACCGGACAGCACGACTTGGCACAGCTCACCAGCTTGCAGAACTGGTTCCTGAAATACGAGCTGCAAACTGTGGAAGGTGTGGCGGAGGTCGCCACCGTGGGTGGCATGGTGCGGCAGTACCAAGTTATCGCCGACCCAGACCGCCTGCGAGGCTACGGCATTCCGCTGATGGCAGTGCACCGCGCCATTCAGCGCGCCAACCAGGAATCCGGCGGGGCCGTCATCGAGATGGCCGAGGCCGAATACATGGTGCGGGCCACCGGCTACCTGAGCAGTCTCGACGATCTGCGGCAGATTCCAGTGCGGACCAACGACGACGGCGTGGTGGTCACCCTGGCCGATGTGGCTACCGTACAAATCGGGCCGCAATTGCGGCGAGGAATTGCTGAACTCAACGGCGAGGGCGATGTTGTCGGCGGCATCATCGTGATGCGTCACGGCGGCAATGCTCAGGCAACCATCGACGCGGTGCGAGCCCGCTTGGATGAATTGAGAAGCGGCCTGCCCGGTGGTGTGGAAATCGTCACGGTTTACGACCGCTCACAACTGATCGGTCGCGCAATCGACACGCTGAAGACCACGCTGGTTGAAGAATTGCTGATCGTCGCACTGGTGTGTGCACTGTTTCTGTTTCACCTGCGCTCGGCGCTGGTCGCCGTCATCAGCTTGCCGATTGGCATTCTGGTGGCGCTGCTGGTCATGCGCGCTCAGGGGCTGAACGCCAACATCATGTCGCTGGGCGGCATCGCGATTGCCATTGGAGCGATGGTGGACGGCGCGATCGTGATGATCGAGAACCTGCACCATCACATGAGCCGAAAGGATGACCGAGGCCACTGGCAGCGCGTGACCGATGCAGCCAGAGAAGTCGGCCCGGCGCTGTTCTTTTCGCTGGCCATCATCACCTTGTCCTTTCTGCCGGTGTTCACACTGGAAGCGCAGGAAGGCCGCCTGTTTGCGCCGCTGGCATTTACTAAGACCTACGCCATGGCAGCCGCAGCCGGTCTTGCCATCACTCTAATCCCGGTGCTGATGGGCTACTTCGTCCGCGGTCGCATCCGCCCGGAATCCGACAACCCGATCAATCGCGGGCTGGCGGCCATCTATAGGCCTGTGATAGGCGGCGTAACACGCCATCCATGGTTGGCGCTGGCTGGCAGTGTGCTCGTAACGGCGACAGCAATCTGGCCCGCCACGCAACTTGGCAGCGAGTTCATGCCGCCGCTGGACGAAGGTGACTGGATGTACATGCCCACCACCCGTCCCGGCATCTCCATTGGCAAGGCGCGGCAAGTGCTGCAGCAGACAGACAAGCTAATCAAAAGCGTGCCCGAGGTCGACACCGTGTTCGGCAAGATCGGGCGTGCCGACACAGCCACAGACCCCGCGCCGCTGACAATGATCGAGACCACGATCACCTTCAAACCCGAAAGCGAGTGGCGGCCTGGCATGACGCTGGACACCATCCGCGACGAAATTCGCCAGCGCGTCGATTTGCCCGGTGTGACCAACGCTTGGGTGATGCCCATCAAGACGCGCATCGACATGCTGGCCACCGGCATCAAGACGCCGGTCGGCATCAAGGTCAACGGGCCGGACCTTGAAGTGATTCAGCGTATTGGGCGCGACATCGAAGCGCTGCTGCCGCAAGTTGAAGGGACGGCTAGCGTTTACGCCGAACGCGTCGCCGGCGGGCGCTATCTAACGGTCGATATTGACCGGCTCGCCGCCGGCAGATTTGGTCTGAACATCGCCGATGTACAAGCCGTGGTGCGAACCGCGATCGGCGGTATGAATGTGAGCGAGACCGTGGAGGGCCTGGAGCGCTATCCCATCAACCTGCGCTACCCGCAAGCGTGGCGCGATTCACCCGAAGCATTGCGAACCTTGCCGATCATCACCGAGGCCGGTGCACAGATCCTGCTCGGCGATGTGGCCGACATTCGCATTGAAGACGGTGCACCGATGATCAAGAGCGAGAATGCTCGTCGCACAGGCTGGGTGTTTGTCGACATCGCCGAGCGTGATGTGGGGTCGTACGTGGCCGATGCACGCGATCTGGTCCGCCAGCAACTGGATGTGCCACCCGGCTACTCGATCAACTGGTCGGGACAGTTCGAGTCCATGCAGCGTGCGAAGCAGCGACTGCAGCTTGTCGTGCCGGCCACGCTGACGGTGATTGCGCTGCTGCTTTTTCTGGCGTTCCGCTCCGCCGCGCAAGTGGCGATCATCATGGCGACTGTGCCGATGGCGCTGTCAGGCGGGGTTTGGTTGCTGTACTGGTTGGGGTTCGATCTGTCGGTCGCCGTAGCTGTGGGCTTCATCGCGCTCGCCGGCGTGGCGGTAGAGATCGGCGTGGTGATGCTGACGTACCTGAATCAGGCCCTGCAGGCGCACCGGCAAGCCGGCGAGCGCGGCGCAGACGCCCTTGTGAGTGCCGTTCGTGAGGGCGCCCTGCGCCGCTTGCGCCCAGTCGTGATGACAGCAGTGGCAACCATCGCCGGGCTGATCCCGATCATGTTGGGGTCGGGCACTGGCAGCGAGGTGATGCAGCGCATTGCCGCACCAATAGTCGGCGGGCTGGTTACCACGCTGTTGCTGGCCTTGATCGTTTTGCCAGCCTGCTACGTGCTGGTTTACCGCAACCGCTCAACCGATACCGATACAAGCAATCCCGCCCGGGAGGCGTCATGAACAACTTCCTCGAAGCCTGGGGCCAGGCCGCCCACACCAGCGTCGGATTCTTCTGGATGGCGCTGTGGGCGTTTGCGCTGGGCTATCTGATTTCCAGCCTGATTCAGGCCGGCATCACACGCGCGCAGATGCAGCGCACCATGGGCAGCGACGGTCCGCGTGCCATGGCGCTCGGCACATTCTTCGGCTTCATCTCGAGCTCGTGTAGCTTTGCGGCGCTGTCCACCACGCGCGCCCTGTTTCAGAAAGGCGCGGGCTTGGCACCGTCGATGGCGTTCATGCTCGCCTCCACCAATCTGGTGATCGAGCTCGGCATCGTTATCGCGCTGTTCCTGAGCTGGCAGTTCGTGGTGGGCGAGTACGTCGGCGGCCTGCTGCTGATCGGCTTCTGCTGGCTGTTCATTCGCGTGACAAAGCCGAAGCGGCTGATCGAACGAACCCGCCAGCGGTTCGAACAAGATGGCGACAGATCCGGCAATGATGGCGCCTCCTGGCGCAAGGCGATCGGCACTCTGGCCGGCTGGCGGGCGATCGGGCAGACCTACGTCATGGAATGGCGGATGGTCTGGAAGGACGTGCTGATCGGATTTACCGTGGCAGGCGTGATCGCAGCGTTCGTGCCGGATGCATTCTTCGAGACCCTGTTCGTCGGCTCCGGCGACAGCGGCCAGCCTGGGTTTGCGGCCACGCTGCTGCAAACCATTGTCGGGCCGGTGGCAGCGTTTTTCACCTTCATCGGCTCCATGGGCAATATCCCGCTGGCCGCGCTGCTGTTCGGTCAGGGCGTCAGCTTTGCCGGGGTGATGGCCTTCATCTTCTCCGATCTGGTCGTTTGGCCGGTGCTTCGGATCAACGCCGAGTATTACGGCTGGAAGATGGCGCTCTACATCCTCGGCATGCTGCTGGCCGGTCTCGTGGCGGTCTCACTGCTGATGCACTACGGCCTGCTCGCGCTTGACCTGCTGCCAGAGCCGGGATCAGTCAGCGTGGTTGACCGTGAATTCTTCGAGCCGAACTACGGGTTCTGGCTGAACTTGCTATTTCTGGCTGGCAGCGGCGCGCTCGCCTGGCTCTGGTGGCAGGGGCGCGATGCGTCTGACGGCGGGGATGGCGAGCACACCGCGCGCAGCGCTGCCGAGTGGCTTGGGCTTGTGCTGGTAACGCTGTCCATCGTCTGGCTGGTGGGTGGTTTGGTCATACGCGGATTGCTCGCGTGAGCTGCCCATGGCGCGACCTCACAGAGCCCGGCCAGCTCGACAAGGTGTGCGAGGCCAACTTGTGCGCCTGGGTCGTGGAGCCCGGCAATACGGCCAGCAATCTCGCCTATCTGCTGGTCGGGCTTTGGCTGCTGAGCCGCCCACGCAACGGCAGCCGAGCGCACTGGTTCGGGTATCTGGCAATCGTCATCGCGGTGGGGTCATCCGCCTACCACGCTACCAATCTGAGCTGGGGGCGCATGGCGGATTGGGCATCGATCTACGGAATCACAGGCGTGATGACAGCACTCAATCTCCGGCGCTGGCTGGAAATCGGCACGGCCACACAGATGGGCACCGCGTTGGGTTTGCCTGCTCTCATGATCGGCATTGTCAGCCTGCGGCCCGATTGGGCGCTGCCCGTTCTCCTCATTGCGATGCCGTGCTGCTATATCGAATGCTGGCTGGCACACAAGCACCGAGCTCAGATCGAGTGGCGGCACTACCTGCTGGCGTGGTCGTCAGGCGGGGCCGCCGTCATCGCCTGGGCGCTGGATGACGTGCCGCACCTGTGTGATCCCTCGCGTCACTGGCTGTCAGGTCATGCGATCTGGCATCTGCTGTCTGCCGGTTTTCTCTTGCAAATCGAATTGTTCTATCGGCAGTTCGATTCTTTTGCCGACGTCACGAAATAAGGACTCTGGTTTCTGATGACCCACTCACCGAACAAGGCCACCGAGGTGTATTGGCCGAACTCCTTGCCGAATAACCCCGTCAAGCGTCTGCTGCGGGTCTTTCTCGGCAAACTGTTCTCAATCTTCGCCGCGCCCCGGGCGCAACTCATTCGACAGGGCAAGCTATCCGGCTATCCAGGTTTTGTCGACCGTCAGATCATCGCGGCGTGGGCACATCGATGTCGGCGAAAAAATCGCCCGCAAGATATGTCCGCACTGCAACAGTGGTTCTGGCGCGAACAATCGGGAACTGCTCACCATCAAGCGACTCGAGATCGTTTCTGGGCAATGTGGGAAGCGGGGCATTCGCAAATTTTCGCCATGCTCATCAGCCACGTCGAAGCCCACCCTGGCACCTACAACACCTTGGTCGAAATTGGCTGCGGTGAAGCGCTACTTATGCCGAGATTGCGAGAGCGCTTGCCGGGACTGGATCGTCTGATCGGCCTCGACCTCAGCCCGGAACAGGTCGAGCGGAACAGTGCAGCGAACAATGATCCCGACACATCGTTTGAGGCCGCCGAAGCCACGAGCTGGGCGCTTGAGAACGCAAAACCGCAGACGGTCTACCTGACAATCGGCGGCGTGCTCGAGTATTTCAGCCAAACCGAGCTGCTCGCCTTGATCAAGGCCATCACCCGTACGCCAGTCGCGATTGCACTGCTCGAGCCCGTTGCAGACGATCTCGATAGCGCGACTGAAACCGAATCCCGCCCGTTCGGGCAAGAACGAACCTTCTCGCACAGCTACGCCTCGCTGCTTGAGAGCCAAGGGTTTGAGATTGACGCACAGGAGCTCTTGAAGCTGAGCCCGGAGTTCGGTTCGACGACATGGACACTACTCGTCGCTTGCAAGCATTGAGTGACCGGCCGCTTTTGGCAGATTCTGTTGAAAAACCCTGCGCAATCCTGCCCTTGTTTAGGCGTGCCGAGATATAATTAAATAATTGTTTTTCAATGGAATAATGCCCGATGATGGGCTCGCTTTCGGACAGCCAATCGGCGCTGTTCTACGAGTTCTCACTCGAAGCGCATGTCCCGGCAGACCATTTGCTGCGCCAGATCGATGCGTGCCTGGACTTGGAGGGGCTGCGAGTACATCTCGCTGACCACTACAGCCACACTGGCCGCCCCTCAATCGATCCAGAGCTGATGGTGCGGATGCTGATCGTTGGCTATTGCTATGGCATTCGCTCCGAGCGTCGGCTGTGCGACGAGGTCCATCTCAATCTTGCCTACCGCTGGTTTTGCCGGCTGGGGCTGGACGGCGCAGTGCCAAGCCATTCGACCTTCTCCAAGAATCGTCATGGCCGCTTTCGCGACAGCGGGACGCTGCGCTGGGTCTTCGATCAGGTCGTGGACCGATGTATGCAAGTCGGCTTGGTCAAAGGTGAAGGCTTCGCCGTAGATGCCAGCCTGATTCCGGCTGACGCCAGTCGGCAGCGCGGCGTGCCCGGAGCAGAGCCCATCGACTGGGGTGCGCCCGAGAAACGTAGCCGCGCCGTCCGTGAGTATCTCGAGGCGCTGGGGGACGGCGCTGCGCTGGAGGCTCGGAAGTCGGTGTCACTGTCCGATCCGCAATCTCAGTGGACGGCTGCGACCGGCGGTCCGGCGTTCTTATCGTATTCCACCAATTACCTGATCGACATCGAGCATGGCGTCATCCTCGATGTCGAGGCCACGCCGTCCAACCGTATCGCCGAAGTGGAATCGACGAAGACGATGATCGATCGCGTCGAGGCGCGCTGCGGCATTCAGCCGACAAAGCTCGTTGCAGATACGGCTTACGGCAATGCCAAGATGCTGTCCTGGCTGGTCGATGACAAAGGCATCGAGCCGCACATCCCGGTTTGGGAGAAACATCAGCGCACCGATGGATCGATACCCAGCAGCGACTTTGTCTGGGATGGCGAGGCCAATGAATATCGCTGCCCGCAGGGCAATGCGCTGATCCCGGGACGCCGGCAGTTTTCCAAACCGCGCAGTGGCATCACCAAAGCCGGGACGGTGCTGTATCGCTCCAGCACCTACGACTGCCGAGTTTGCCCACTCAAGCAGCAATGCTGCCCGAGCACACCAACCAGGAAGATTGCGCGCAGCATCCATGAAGATGCCCGTAACGTCGCTCGCGAGATCAGCAAGTCTGACGAGTACCGGCGCTCACGCTGTGAGCGCAAGAAAGTCGAGATGCGCTTCGCGCACCTCAAGCGGATTCTTGGGTTGGAGCGGCTACGACTGCGAGGCCTGTCGGGCGCTGCCGACGAATTCGTGATGGCGGCGACCGCTCAAAATCTGCGACGGATGGCCAAGCTCGTTGCCAGACCGCCGCCGGATTACAGGATTGGTGTGCCTGGATGACGGAGATTGGACGAAAAACAGGCGGCTTTCGGGAAGCCTAGACCCGAAAGGGGAAGCTGAGCTCCGTTTTCGATCGATGGATCAGGCAACGCGTGCGCACTACTCGAATGGTCATCGCGTTTTTCAACAGAATCGGCACAAAAGGGTTGGTCGCCGTACACACCTCACGCCCACTAACCTTTCGCGAGCAGTGACGCGGCTGAGGCTACGAGATTGCCAGGCAGCTTCTCCTGCTCCAGTCGCATCCAAACACCACCCTCGACCAGCGCGCACAGCAGCCGCCGCTCATCCTTTGTAAGAAATGTCTCGTCGATCACCGCCTCCCGTTTGGAGTCGCACGCGATCGCCCGCCCACCGTGTTCCGCGTAGACGCCTAGCGATGTCAGCATGGAGGTGACTCCCGGTGCCAATCGCCTTGCCCGCGAGAGAAACGCCAATCCGTCGTAGTCGAGGTCGCCCCAGTAGATAACCCGTCGAAATCGCTTAGCAGCCGATTCCAACCACCCGATGTTGCCGCCTGTTCCAGCCACTGCGACTCCATCTGGCACCTCTGGCAACGCGAACACGCTGGTTGCATTTTCGACCACGAACAACGTTGAGGCAGGCCAGTTCAGCTTTGCCAACGTCTGCCAACCCATTCGCATGCTGTCGGCGCCGTGGAACCGCTGCCTGACCGCTTCGCACAGCGGTCGGACCATCAACCAATCCTTCGGCGGGTGCCGAACACCGAGCCAGGCCAACAACCCACCGGCCTCGGCCACCTCTCCGCAGTAGTGCAGGTCCACCAGCTGCCCAATTAGACGCTCGTGTTGTTCTACGACCTTCGTGCCAACCCCATCGAGCGGCAGCTCGCGCACGTACTCCACACATCCGCGCATGGATTTGAGCTGGACCACAGCTCGAGAGATGTCCTGGACCGTACCCTGATCGAGCTCCACTAAATCCGATACAAAGTGCCGCCAAGTGTCGCACCACCGCGTATCGACGCGCTCTAGGCCCTCCCGAATGGCCGCCCACTCATATGCCGCTGGCGCTCCAAGGAATCCCACCAGATCCTCAAGGGTCTCTAGAATCAGGTGGGTCGGGACCTCCTGCGCACCCAGGCCACGGAGGTTCCGTGTCTCGGTAGCGACCCATTGGGCGACGTCCGGGGCTTTCCAGGCGAGCGCGAACTCTCGAAACTCCGTCAGGCGGTCGATCGCTTTCACGCCGCTTGGCGAGTTCAGTGCGACACGAATGGGCCACACGCGGGTACCGAGCATGCGCCCGCTCAAATTCTGGCGGTTGTCCCACTCCAGCGCCTGCAAGCGCCGACGCACGTCATCCGGCAGCTTCATCGGCTCCACCTTCTTTCCTCCAACGAACTTCACCATCCGGCAGCCGCTCGATCCCCTTGCCGTGCCGAACCTCTAGGAATTTCTCCCATGTGATGTGCTTGAGAGAGCTCGTCTTTGTCCGGTCGTTCATCTCGACTAGAACCACGGCCCGAGTCGCCTGCTCACTGGTGTCGAGTTCCTTGTAGGGCGTCAGCAGATTCATGTGCAGTCGCAGAGCACGGAAGACGGCGATGACGGGCTTGATCATGGCCGTCGACGTGCGTGAGAACGCCTCATCCAGAAATACCGTCGACATCCGCGGGGCCTTGCCCCCGGCCGGCGTCAACGCGTACGCCAGGCTGGCGGCTACGATGAAGCTGCTGAAGCTCTCGCGCTGGCCACCCGACAAGCCTCCCGTACTGCCGCGTGAGGACAGCACCTCGCCTGTCTGGATGTCGGTCTTGTTGGACGAAAACTCCATCCTGTAGCGGGCATCCAGCAAGCGTAGTGAGCCCAGGTTTGAAAGCCGGCTGGGATCCGTGAACGTGGCCAGATGATTCATGGCCACCTCCAACGCGGCATAGCGCTTCTTCGGATCCTCCGACAGGCTGACCGCACGCACTGCATCCACCTTCGCTTCGAAGTCGTCCACCTCCACGAACCGCTGGGCGGTCGGGATGACGTTCAGGCGGGTGCCCGGCTCGAACTCGACGCGACACAGCACGTGATTGACGTCGTCGATTCTCTGCTCGATGTCTTCCTGCTGCTGCTCGATCGACGCCCGCACAGCCTCGAGCGACTGCAGCGCGTTGTGGTTCAGCTTCTCGGTGAAGCGATCCTTGATCTTCGGCAACCGGTCGCGACGAATCTCTTCCAGCAGCCCTAGGTAGCCCTCCATGGACGCAAGGTTGTCGCCTAGATCGCCAGCGTGGGCCGGCCACTTCTCCTTGTACGTGGCCATGACCCTGCACGCGGCTACGCTCGCGTCGCTCAGCTTGTCGGACTCGCCCTGGCTCTCGGCCGCGACAGCGTCACGCAAACGCCGTTCGACGCCACCGGCGTCCTCAAGCTTCTCCCAGGTCACGTCCATCTCGTGGGCTCGGAGCGCTTCAGCGATCTCGGCGTCGATGGGCTCGGAGCCGGCAGTCTCCGCGAAACGAGCCTCACGTCCTTCGTCCTGTTCGATCGCGCTCTCGATGCGGGTCTGGGCGGACCGGGAGTCCTGAAGCACCTCCCGGTTTGCTCGCAGCTCCTGCTTCGCCGTGTCTACTGCCGCCTTTGCCGCTGCCAGGTCTACGTCGTTGTTCTTGAGGTAGTCAATATCCGACTGTCGTTCTCGCTTTTGTGCGATCAAGCTGCCCGCATCAACGCGGTCCCACGTCAGCTCACTCAGCACCTGCATGATCTGAATCCGGTGCCCGATCGCCGTCTGAGCACGATGTGCTGCGTCGCGGTCGCTGTTTGCGGACTTCAGTGCCTCATCAAGCCCGCATGACCGTCGAGCCAGCAGATCACGCCGCACCGCGCCATTATGTCCGGTGTACCAGTTGTCCTCGTCGTCGATCCTCTTGCTGTCGCGCTTGTCGTAGGTTCCTGCCCGGTAGCTCATCAGGCCTTCGGCCGTCATGGCGTTGGCAGTCTCGGCGACCTCCTGTGGCGTGGCCTTAATCGATTTGTCGTACGAAATGAGCTGCCGTTTTGCGGCCTCACGGTATGGGTGGTCCCGCCAATCCAAAAGCCGCATGTAGCCGTCACGCTTGAAGTCCCTGTTCGGGGCGACGTCTTCCCGCACGCCATGGAACCGGAAGTCCACACCCAGGTGTCGCGCGTTGACCCAGCCGTTGATGCTTCCGACCGCGCTTTCGGGCACCAGCAGGTCCAGCCGCGACTTGCCCAGCGCTCGCTCGATGGCCCCACGCAGCGGCGCGTCCTGCGGCTTAACCTGCACCATCTCCCCGAGGAACACCAAGGTTTCAGGATCCAGAGCGAATGCCCCGACCAACTGGTCTCGAATCGACTGAAACGCCTCTGGGATGTTGGACGTCCGGCCCTTTCCAACAATCTGCGCCAACTCCTCGTCGACCGACGCTTTTTGCTCTGCGAGGTTCTGACTCTTGGCGTACTTATCGCCGAACTCATCGGCCGCCTGCTGTCGCAGTGCGTCGGCGTCGGTTGCGATCGCCGCCGCACGTGCACGAATTTCGGTAAACGCTTCCTTGGTCAACCCGTCACCGGCTAGCTCCACGCCCAGGCCGGCGGCCTGGGACATACAGTCCTTCGCGGCGGCTGAGGCTCCCCCGATCTGCTCATCCAGCCGTGCAATCTTGCCCTCGAGTTCAGCGATGTCATTGCCGCCTGACAGCAGATAGGTACTCTGGGCTTCCTCTGCCCGCACTTCCAGTGCATCGACCTCCGCCTTGGCGTCGGCCACGATGCCCTTCTGGCGCTGCAGGTCGTCCCGCAGCTTCGCCAAGCGCCCCCGAACCAGTTCGAGCGCCTGCCCTGACACATAGGCGGGTACAGCGCCCAACTGAGCCGTGAGCGCATCCAAGCGGTCCTGCAACGCCTCGATGCGCTCCTTGTAACCTTCTAGGGGCGCCAGCTTGGCTTCCTGTTGCTCGGCGACCGCCATCTCCTGGTATATGCCTTGCAGCTCGCGGAATTCCTGCACAGCGTCGATCGCAACCGCCGCCGCCTCACCCGGCTCGAGCACGAAGTCGCGGATCAACGCGGTGAGGTCGCGGACCTCCTTGAGCCCCATCGCTTTGACGATTAGCGCCGGCGCCTTAGGGTTTTCCAGGCCCAGCGCCGTGTGGTACGCAGCCTCATAGTCGTCCCACTTCTGGAAGAACTGCACCGAGGTGTCATTGCCATACCGGGCTTCCAGCCAAGATCGGTCGATACCGGCTGAGTTTGAGACCCCCGCTTCCAGGACTTCGGGCAGCTCTAGCTTGCGCCGTGCGAGCACGTACAGGCGCTTCACATCGCTCTGTGCCATACCCGGGCCGGCGATCCAGAACAGCGCCATCAATGTGACGTCGGTTCCGTCCGTGCCAGCGTACCGGGCACTCACGCCTGAATAGGTGGCACCGGTGCGCATCATCTTGGGGATCGTGCGTGCCCCGTCCCGCTCGGAGTCGTAGGCTCCACGGACGTAGGTCACCAGGGAACGGTCTTTAGCATCCTCGGAACTGGCCGCAGTGTTGAATCGGGTCTGCGTGGGTTTGAGGAGCAGCACCTGCATGCTATCGACCAGCGTGGATTTGCCTGCACCTGTATCCCCGCAGATCAGCGTTCCCTGGGGGTCGATGGGCGCACTCCAGCCACCGCTGAATGACCCCCAGTTGTGGACGCTGAGCGCAGTGAGTCCGTACTGCAGGTCTGGGACTAGGTCCTCGAGCGTGTAGCTCTGGAGTTCGGTTGGGTCGGCGACGCCGAGCGTGCTGTCAGCCATCGGCTGCCTCCTCATTGACGGCGTTCGCGCCCGCTTTCTTCTCGGCGAGCTCCCGGAACTCGCTCACCAGCCCGGTCAGCCACCGGGCGTCCACTACGATGGCGATGACGGGCGTGATCTCGTAGACGTCATCCTGACCGCGAACCTTGTTCAGAATGTGCCACTTGTTGAATCGATCGACCGCCGCGCCGACCTTCTTGTTGAACAGCGCCTCACTGCTGTCGTAGATGGCCATGAACGGCTGCAGGCGCTGTTGCAGCGTCTCTAAGTCGACCTGGATGGTGATGTCCTGCTGGGCCTGGCGCTCTCGGTAGTAGTCACGCAGCACGACAGCCGTCAGCGAATCGGTCAGCGACAGGGTCGAGCGCCGAACCAGGGGGTGGGCATCCTCGTCCTCGTCATCGTCGGGGGTCGGCAAGCGCAGCATCACCACGCCCACCGTCTCCTCCACCGTCATGGAGAGACCCAGCTCGTTGAGCAGGGTGCGTACGGAGGCCTGGCTGCCGGTCAATGCACGGTACAACTCCGGGTGCTTCGAGTGGTAGACCACACCGTGACCCAGTAACCACTGCTGCGCCTTTCGCAGTAACGTGATCTCAGCGGAGTCGCCCAGACTCACGCCGGCGGCTTCAACGTCTGTGGTCCCGCGGTTCTGCTCGGGCGGGACCGCATCAACGGTCACAGGCGTCGTCAGGTCATCACCACTCATAGGTTCAGCTCACGTAGGTCATCCGGGAACCGGTCCGTTCCCATGAGGATCGCCGGCACTGTCGCGCGGCAGCGCTCGCCGGCCTTGGTCCAGAACTCAATCTCCTCGGTCATCTGCAGGTCCAGCCCGCCGACTGCCTTGGCCACCCGGAACGTCCCAATCAGCTCTTCCAGCCCGCCGGTGATGAGAGACGCCTTGGCGTAATCGCCAACGGTTGCCGTCTGTCCGGACTGGGACGCGATGAACTCGGCCATACGCTTGGCCAGGGCTAGTACTTGGAAGGTCGACATGCGCTCGATCTGCTCGTCGCTTAGGTCGTCATCGACCTCGTGGGTGACAACCTCGACGTCAAAGTTCACGTGCTTGGGCGCTGCCAGACGCAACGCGTCCGGCGAGTACAGCGCCAGACTGCCAGTGTTGATGGCTACCGACCGCATCTTGTGGTGCGGCGACACATCCACGCCCTTGGCGATTTCCAGCGCAAGACGTTTGACCTCAGCGAGCATCCGATCGATCTCCACGCGGTCTGCTCGGTTGGCCGTCTGCACGTAGCCCGACAGCGCAGCACCCATGCGCTTGCGCCTGCTGCGAACCCGCCCACTCTCGGCCATCAACTCGGATGTCAGGCGTTTGAGAAAACGCCTCTCGCCGGGTTCGAGGAAGCGTGCCGCGGGTGATTCCAACAGGCGCTTGAGCTTGGCCTGGAACTCCTGGCGCAAATGGGAGTTGGCGAGCAGGTCATAGAAGCCTTCGAAGGCCATTCCCGCTGGCGTCCGCTTGATAGCGTCCTCGTTGTCCAGTGCCTGCTCGATCACCGCGCCGCGCCCATCGTCGCTGGCGTTGATCTGCTCGAACAGCAGGCGACTACGCTCCCGGTACTGGTCATCCAGCAGCCTGAAGTCGCCCGCCAGCCGCGTGGCAGCCGCCAGGATGTGGCGGACGGCCTCTTTCTGCTCCTGGTCGCTCGGCAGCTCGAAGTCTCCCGCCATGATGCGCTCGTGCTCGGCCCGCAGTTCTTCCATCTTGGCCAGCACGATGTCACTGCGCTCGCTCTGATCCTCGGAGAGCGCGTAGAGCAGGTCGTCCACGGAGTCCTGCATGATCTTCAGGTGCGTGGCGGTGGCCGCGATCTCTCGCCGATCCAATCCGCTGGCAAACGAAATCGCCGTCGCGCAGGCGTCGGTCATTACGTAGTGGCCATCCTGATCCCGAATGTACCCGGCCGCAGTCCACTGCCGGAGCAGCACCTTGGCGTTGACGTCTGTGTCGGCCCACCCGGACTGCCAATCGGCCAGGTAGGCGTTCAGCGCGGTATGCGCTTGAGCCACCGGCACTTCCGAGTTATCGACGAACAGGGACTCGAGGAAAGCCAGGGTGTAGGAGGACTTCGAGGCCTTCAGCAGCGTCCACGCCGCATGCTTGCTCAGCCGCTCGTAACGGTTGGCGCGCTCACGGATGTTCATTGGGGCCCCGCGCCGCCGGCCCCAGCCGGTAGGCATATTCCTTCCAGTCGGCGAAGCGCTTCTCGTTGACCTCGTCGTCCCGATCCAGAGCTCCTGGGTTGCGTAGCGCTTGGATCAAGTCTGGGCTGACAATCGTGTTGAATTCCATATTGCTCTTACAGGCCCACCACGCTGACTCACGCGGAGGCGTTACCGCGAGCTCTCCGGGCAGCCAGTACCCGCCGAACATCGGCACCAGAAGGTCGTCACCGTGGCGCAGGCGTTGCACTACCTTCCGGATGGAGTCCGCAAAGGACTCGCAGACGAATCCGGGCTTAGGCACACGCTTCAGGACGTCGATGAGGCGGCTGGGCAGTTTGCGGTTATCGACGAGCAGTTCGATGGCCATGCGGCTTCGTTGTGGAGGGCGTATCATTTAAGATAACTTATCTTATAAGATACGAACAGGAAAGCCCCTGCAGTGCCGACCGATCCAGATCACAACATGCCCATCGCATGACCAGGCCCAATAACAGCGAGGAGCGTCAGCGCTTCATGGAAGCAGTTCTGCTCTACGAGGGCCGTATCAGCAACCAACGCCTCCGGGAGCACTTCGGCGTTCAGCAGGTGCAGGCCAGTCGGATGTTGGCCGAGATCAGGGAGTCTCACCCGACCACCGTGAAGCCGGCCGGCAACGGGGACCGCGGCACCTGGATCGCTGGGCCCAAGTTCAAACCGGCGGTGTTCGAGGGCGGGTTCAACGCCTACATGGAGATGGCCGGCCGGTCGGTGGCGGTGGTTGAAGACGCCCACCGTGATCTGACCGATGTGGATGCCGAGTTGCACCGCGCTCTGCACACGGCTGCCACCGCTGGCAACGGCGTGCTGGTGATCTATCACTCCATGACTCGTCCTGAGGGTGTGGAGCGCACCATCTACCCCCATGCGTTCGTCCGTGGCGGCCGGCGCTGGCATGTGCGCGCTTTCGACGTGCTGCGCGGTGAGCACCGCAACTTCAATTTGGGCCGCATGCTCCTGGCACACGACGGTGAGCCTGCCGTCGCCGAGGTCCCAGAAGACGTCGACTGGAGCGAGTCGGCCGATCTGCGCCTGATGGCCCACCCGGGCCTTACGAGCGGCCAGGAACAGGTGATCCGCAACGAACTGTTCCGCGGGACCGCAGGACGCATCATTCGATGTCGGCGGGCCCTGATCCCGTTTGTACTCCAGGACCTACGCGTGGCGACTCATATCGACGCTCACCAGCCACCGGATTACCAGCTCGTGTTGATGAACGCCGATGACTTGGCGCCTTGGGCGACGTTCGGGTCGACCTGATGGGCTACCCCGTGGCGTGTTTGCCGGGCGGTGCTGGTGCTATCGCATGGGCGATCTATGTTGTATCGCAGCTGTGCAACCCCACACTGCACTGAGTTTCAGGCCATACAGCTTGGCATGTGCTGTCCGTAAGTTTGTCGCCTCAGATGAGGGCTTCTGTCACCAGTTCACAGAAGATGAAACTCGTGCAACTGAGTAGGTCGCTGCTTGTCGCATGGCAGGAATAGAGGTGACCCTGCGTCTTTGGAATATCGAAGCCCCGCTCAGTGGTG
Source organism: Oceanococcus sp. HetDA_MAG_MS8 (assembly GCA_019192445.1). Taxonomy (NCBI): domain Bacteria; kingdom Pseudomonadati; phylum Pseudomonadota; class Gammaproteobacteria; order Chromatiales; family Oceanococcaceae; genus Oceanococcus; species Oceanococcus sp. HetDA_MAG_MS8. The sequence goes on along the minus strand of JAHCMK010000003.1, from coordinate 91,766 downwards.
GCCGCTGACCGGTGTTTGGCACTTTCCCGCCATGCGAATGGGGAGGTCTGACAGAGAATGTGTTCTCCCTATCTACTGGAGAACGCGGTGACCACACTCATTGATCTGCGAGCATTCCCAAAACAAGCCACGCACCCAGCGAACGATCTCCCACTGTATGGCTTAGACCTTTGTCTAGACCCTGATCCAGCCGGTGACGTAGAGATCCAAATTGCGGTTGCTCAAATCTGCCTGCTCCACTGGTGCGTTGGCGATTGGCTGATGGCTCATCTCGTTTTCGCCGAAGAAGGTGTGCAGCACGTTGGCCAAGCACTCCTCTCAGTGGACGAACTTCGATTTTTTGATCGGCTTGCCGGCTACCCAGGCGACAAGACTGCCGATGAATTCGCGTCAGGCCAGGGCCCAAGAAACGTCGCTTTAGATTGGACAGCAATGCCACTCGCTCTGGCACCAAGGCCGTGGTTCATTGGCGCTAAGCCGCCGGCGGTTATGGGAATCCGGTCGGATAGTTTGCTGCTATACCCGACGCCCGGGATACGACTGGCATAGCTCGGCGCGTTTGAACCTGCCGGTTTGCTAGGCGCGCTCGTGAAGTCTCGCGCCGTCCTCAGGAGTGACCATCTCAAGCTGAGTATCGCGACAGCGGAGTTATTACTCGTCGGTGCTCTTGTTTTCTGGAATGTGCTCGACCAAGTCTGAAATGCCGCACTCAAAGTAGTTGCATAGCTTGTCCAGCACTTCAGTGCTGGTGCTGTACCCCTTCTGGTTCATCAGACGCGACAGCGTCATCCGGTGGAGCCCCGTTTCGTCAGCGATCCGCTTTACCGAAAGAACCTCCCCGTCCCGGTATTGCTTGTCTGCGATCTGTTCTGAGAGGCGGAATCGGATCATATCTGCAACAAATATGTTTCAAATGCTATTGACATGCATCCCATGATGCTTATAATGAGCAGCAAGTGATGCAAATATGTGTCACCTGCTACTTGCATTAGGCCACAGAGAGGGAACATAGCATGAGCAAGACCTATTTGACGACAGCTGAGCTGTCTGAGCGCATCAAGTACGACGTCCGCACGATCCGCAACCGACTCAAGGATTCGGTGCTGCTGGAGGGCCGCCACTACGTCCGCCCGTTCGGCGGGCGCAAGATTCTGTATCTCTGGGAAACCATCGAGAGCGACATGTTTCAGCCCATCGCTGACAACGATCTGTGCATCCCGATGGCATCAGGCGGTGTTTGCCATGGGTAGCATTGCAGTCCGAGAGGGGATGCTGTACTTCGATTTTCGCTATCGGAAGACGCGGTGTCGCGAGTACACACGGCTTCCTGACAACGCGACCAATCGCAAGCGCATGGAGAAGGTCCTGGCGCGCATCGAAGGAGACATCGTCGAGGGCGTGTTCGACTACGCCCGCTACTTCCCTGACAGCCGCCGTGCACGCGATTTTGATACCCCATCGCGCGGTGGGAGCCCTCTCCAAGTCGCATCACGGCATGCCGACACAGAGCCTGCTCCGCTGTTCTCTGAGCTGGTTGAGAAGTGGAAGCACCAGAAGCAGGTTGAGTGGCGGGACTCCTATCGCACTGCAGTGGACTCCATTCTCGATCGGCATCTGTTGCCAGCATTCGGCGATCAGACCGTCGATCAGATTGATCGCGATGCGGTGCTCGCGTTTCGTGCGGACTTGGTGAACGCAGAACGCGTGACCTGCGGTGGAAATGGGAAGAGCGAGCGCAAGCTCAAGCCGGCAACCGTGAACCGTGTCATCGGCATTCTCCGGATGATCATGGAAGAGGCATCGCTCATCACCGGTGCCCCGAATCCGTGTGCATCCGTCAAGCGGCTGAAGGTTCGCAAGACGGATATTCAGCCGTTTACCGTCGAGGAGATGCGCCAGATTCTGGACGCTGCGCGGGAAGACTATCGACCTTACCTCACACTGCGATTTCTCACAGGGCTTCGCTCCGGCGAAGTCCATGGGCTGAAGTGGCGGCACGTCGACTTTGACCGCCGGCAACTATTGGTTCGGGAGACCTACAGCCACGGCCGGACGGAGTACACCAAAACGGATGGTTCCCAGCGTGAGATTGACCTGGCGCAGCCCGTGATCGAGGCGCTAGAGCAGATGAAGCCAGAAGGTTTCGATGCCAACCCCAGGCAATTTGCTGACCAGTACGTTTTTGCGACACGTGCTGGCGGGCCCGTGAACAACCAGAACTTCGTCAACCGCGTTTGGAAGCCCCTGTTGCGGCATCTCGACATCGAGGATCGTCGGCCGTATCAGATGCGCCACACCTGCGCGACGTTGTGGTTGGCTGCTGGCGAAGCACCCGAGTGGATCGCCCGGCAGTTGGGTCACACGACGACGGAGATGCTGTTTCGCGTCTACTCGCGCTATGTACCCAACCTCACACGGCGTGACGGGTCCGCCTTCGATAGCTTCGTTTCAGCTGCAATGCACGGCGGCGTCGAGGAGGCTGAGGATGCCTAGCGACAACACACTGGGATTCATTGGATACACGAGCTTTTTGGTTCTAAGCCGAGTACTTGCGGAGGCAGCACGATGATCGGCGAAGAAACACTGACCAAGCTGATGCGGCAGTCCGCAGAACGGACGATTCAAGCTCGCATGATTCAAGTGCTGCTTTCGAGCATTGGTATGCGTGCCGACAGCACTGAACTCGTCATGCCACTTGGCGCGGACTGCTCAGCGGACAATGCCGCGGCAGTCGGTGAGTGGCTGCACAGTCAGGAGGCCGGTTCAAAAGGTGCCTCGCCGGCCACGCTGCGGGCGCGCCTTCAGCGGCGGCTTGCGCTTTGGGAGAGTGACCAATGGGATACCTAGCTGCGGGAACTCACGTTCGCGTAGTGGCCGAGCGCCTTCGGATACTTCGCGACTCCCAAGGCTTGCTCCGCTCGCAGATTATCCACATGGTGTCGCGGCGCGGCGAATTTGCGCTCGACATCGATCGCGAAGACGTTCAAGAGTTCGGGAAGTCACCGAATCACCTTGTCGAGGGTGTGTGCAGCAGCGAGCTGATCGACGGCCTGCCGCTCGTTGAAGCGCTATGCACCCGGCGCTTGGATCACTTTCCAGTCGTGCGCGCCAGCAGTGCTGCGCTTGATTCTCTCGCGGACGAACTGTCAGTCGACGAGCAGCTAGAGCTTGCTGCGGCCCCGGTCGAAGACGCAAACCTTCGGAGGTTTCTGCGGCAAGCATTCGAACTACGACAGGTTGGATGCGGCTTCTTCACGGCGCCCGCTAGCCGGGCAAACCACCACGCATTCGCCGGTGGTCTTGCCGCCCATAGCATTGAAGTGGCCGTGCTCTTTCATCGTCAGGCAGTCGGACCCGTTCCATTGCCGCGATGGCAGGTCGAAGTGGGGGTTGTCGCGGCGTTGCTTCACGACGTGGGCAAACTCGTACCGCCACTACGCCAACCGCAGATAGAACCCGTGCGGCTACGCCATGAAGCTGCGGCGATCGAACTGCTACGCGCACCACTAGCCAGCTTGGCGGGAGAGGCGCCGGAGTTGGCAGACGCTGTCGAGTACTGCCTGTACGGGCACCGGCATCACCCGAGCGAATCGGGCCGACTCATCCACTGTCTACGTTCTGCTGACCAGTTTTCGGCCGCAACATGCAATGAGAGCGTTGCCGAGGTCTTTGGCACGCGCCTCGGGCGTCACGTGGTGCTGGACAACTCAGGCCCAGCGCGCGAGTACTTCGCGCCAACTCTCGGAAATGCGGCATGAACGGCATTCACCCGGAGTTGGTCGAGCTCATTACTGTCGTTGGATGGTTGGGCCTGATCAGCACACTCGTAGCGGTGCTTGCACCGGTACTGCCGCAACGCTGGCGGGACAGCGAATGGATCCCACTCTTCGAGACTGTTGGAGTCGCAAGCGCGGTGGGACTTGCTTTGCTGGTTCTCTCAATCCTTGACCATGAAACAGCAGTGGCAACTATCGCAGCGATCGCATTCATCACAACTGTAGGAGCAAGCCATGACGACTTCCTCTCTTGAGCGGGAACCCGGAACCGGGAACCACGACAGCGTTCCCGGTTCCGACGCGGCTGCAGCGCCCGCCGCTGCGATTACAGATGCTGAGCTTCGTGATGTTGCGATCTCGATCTACCAGCAGTCTGGACGCATCCCACGTGTGACAGATATTTGCCGTGCCGCAGGCGGCGTGCGCAAAGCCCGAGCGGTCAATGCCCGCCAGCAAGTTGCAAAGCTAGCTGCCGAACAGTCACTGCGAAGTTGGGTACAGATGTCGCCAGCGTTTGAGGCGAGAGTTCGGGCGCTACTCAGTGAGTTTGTGGATGCAGCGAAATCGCACTGTCGAGAGAAGCTGGACGAACGCTTGGCCGAGTCCGACGAGACCACAGCGTCAGCCCAAGCAAATGCGGCGCTTTTGGCGGACCAGCTCCACGACTCCATTCAACAGCAACGCACCGCGGATGCGGAGCTTTCCAGTATGAAGGCTGACCTCGCAGCCAGCGAGGCCAAACTCGCTCGTGTGCGCCGAGATTTGCGTAGATTCCGAACGCTGGCTTTGGAGCGTAAGGCAACGCTCGATGCCTTGTTGCTACCGGTCGAGTCCGGGTAGAACGCGCTTACTGCTGTGAGCGAGGTGCCTCTCGTTTTCGCCAGATGAGTACAAACCTTCGGTGTGAAGGTGCTGGGCTGGCAGGCGCACGCTCCCATCGACAACCCAGGTCGTAGACGCTGTCAGGCTCAACCTGCAGCGTAAACGTTGCCGGCCGAGCGCGTTCGACAACTTTCCACCAGTGTTGGGGGTCCTCGTGATCCGTGCACTTGTACGTGACGACGTTCTCGCCAGGATCGACTACGAACACATTGCTGTGGGTTGAATGGTCGATCAGCGAAAATCGTTGCCCGTTGATCTCCTTGATGTCCGCAGCATCCGGCCCCGGGTTCTGAAAATTGCCGGCGTCGTAGACTCGCAGTTCAGACCGTTGCGATGGATCCGAGCCTGGCGCATAGGCTTGGTGGTCGGGAAGTAAAGCGCATCCAGAGATCAATAGTGCGCTAAGAATCCCGAGCTTCGGAAGCTGTTGCATGGTGTAGGCCAAGTAAAAACTCGGGCCGAGTATATCCCTTTAAGGGATAATTTGGGTGCGTCTCTAGCATTTGGCTATGGGACGCCTTCGATGGAGCAATGAACGGAAAGTTGTAGCGGATTTGCTCCGCGCGAAGCGCGAGGATGCCGGGCTCACACAAGTTGAACTTGCGGTAGCTCTTGGAAAACCTCAGAGCCACGTTAGCAAGTTCGAATCCGGAGACCGGGGACTCGAATTGCAGGAAATAGACGAGGTCTGTCTGGCTTGTGGAACGACGATTGCCGATTTCGCGATCGCTTATGAAGCGCGCGTACGTAAACCGTCTTCCAACTAGGCTTGTCGGGCTAACCTAGCCTTATTGGGAAGCCAACGACGCGTTGGAAACACCGCAATACCCAGCAAAGCCTGAGATGGCGGCAACCGCAAGGCAAACGCATACGGTCACGGCGATAGGCAAGTTGGCCGTCGTGCAGCCGTAGGCGGCAAAGCAGGCGGAAAGGTTTAGCGCATCAGATACGGTCATCGCGACCTCTTGTTGTTGTTTGCCAACAGCCTAGCATTCCTGCCTGACGGGCCTCTTGGCCTGTCAGCCCCAGCAGGTCTCAAACAAACATATCCGCTTGCCCTAGCTTCCTCAGCTCAGCGCGAGCGTAGCTCGGCAATCGCTTGAGGCACCAAGTCACCGTTGATTGAAGACGGCTGCGCTCCGGCGCTGCCCCCGGTCGAGGGTCACGGATGCGCAGCCAAACCACGCCTGGGGCACCTTTCTTTGCAAGCCGCCGCAAGTCTTTGGGCGAGATCGTTTCTCGGACCTTATTGCGCTCCCTGTTTGGTGTGAAGACATGCTTCAAATCGACTTGGACTGTCTCGCCGAAGGCAGACTCGAATGACGCAAGCCAATCATTCGCTTCGTTGATTTTCATCGATGACAGATCACTGTTTTTCCGCAGGCCGGCAGCGAGGGTGTCCAACATCCGCACTCGGCTCTCCACCTCGGCACTTGAGGCATCTCGAACTAGGTCGAGCATCGATTGAGCACAGTCAATTTGCGCCTGACCGGTAGGCTCTCCACGCTGATCGTACGCTGTCTCGGCCGATGCCCCGGAGTCTGTGGCGCGCAAGCCCTCGAGTGTTAAGTGCTCAAGCGGCCGGGACGTGAATGCTGGGTCGTAACGGCTGTCTCGGACAGATTCGTGGTTTATCATCCTGCCGCCAGAAAGCGCCCCGATTCTCTTGTGGAGGGCTTCGAGGTCGTCGGTCTGGACCCGTGTGGTCGGGCAGAGCCCCATCGCTGCGGTCAACAGTGCTGCCTCCCCTGCCGCGAAGCGTGGATGCCGCTGCTTATCCGCCAGATCAACCCGCTCAAACGTCTGATCGCACGCGAGAAATAAGACGAGATCCATTGTGTGGATGTAGTGCTGGAACGTCGTTGACTCAGACGCATGGCCCATCATCATCGAGATAGCTGCGCAGACGCTGCCGTCGCCTTGCAGGGGGCTTTTGATTTCAGGCATGAGCGCTGCGGCGCGGGTTGAGGCATCCGCCATCCAGTCTGAGAAAAATGGATGATCGTGCACGCTCAGCTTGCGCCATCTCAAGATTTCCGTCAGCGCTCCGAACTCCGTCAAGCTCCCAAAGCTATGTCTGAGGTTGTGGGGATGCAGGTGCGGGTCACCGACAATTTTGTTGAGAGCGACCTTCAGGTCTTGCCGGCAGCGATGCTCTTTAACCGACTTTTCCGAGGGCTCGGTTTTGCCTTTGCAGAACGGGAAGCCTGCCGCCGTAGCAGCGATCTCGGAATGTTCGCGAAGCAACACCTGGTAGCGCTCATCTAAATCAAGCAATGGCAGGCGCCTGACGCCATTGCGAGTTTTTGTCGTCCGCACATGATTGTCGCGCACAACGAATTCGTGCCCTCTGGAATCTCGTCGTTGGGAGCCAACGGCCTCCTGAAAGCGCAGCGATCGAAAGAAGGCCAAGATGACCAACGCACGAGCGTTCAGAGAATCGTTCGCGTTGAGCTTGCGGGTACGCTCGCCGCTCTCAAGCTCGAAGAGAACGGCATCAGCTTCAGCATGGGTCACGATTCGGGCACTGACCGCATAGCCGCCAGCGCTGAATCCTTCGATTTGGACATCAGGCAGGTCAAGCCCAAGCTCTTGCCGGACGAACTGATGGAATTGCCGTAGCGTCCCGAGAACACGGTCCTTGTTCTGCGGGCTTGTCGTGGCCTCTCCAACGGCCTCGTAGATGCTGGTCAGTGAATCCTCATCGATGCCAGACAGGTCGTCAGGAAACGCTTGCAGAATCCGATTCGCGAGCTGCCCTTTGTATAACCGTATCGTGCCTGCGCGAAGTGGATTCTGGCTGTCTGCTCGACCGCTTGCCAGCCATTGAATCCACCGGACGATCAACACCTCAGTCCGTAGTCGAGCCTTCCCGCCTTTCTGAGACGACCGGAGCAGCTTCGTCAGTCCTGAGTCCCACTCATCCATCGGCGCGCGCATGACACGATTGAGTTCGCCGATGAATCCGCCCTCATCGAGCTCGCCAGACAGTGCAGCGTCCAACCAGTCGTCTTCTGTTTGGCCGCTCGCGTCGCTTGTCGAGTGCCTTGTCTGGTCAAGATCAGGTGCCGCCCGCGCATCAGTTGGCGTCGGCTCAGAAAAATGGCAGCCAATCAGTCGCAGCCATGTATCCAGGGTCAGGGAGGTGCAGCCGAGTTCTCCTGCCGCATACGTGGCCAGGATCGGGCAGGTATTGATATGCACCCACTCGGCAACAGCCTTGCAAATGCGGTTCACGGTCCAGCCCCGGGGGCTACGGCTGCCGCTGCCAAAGATGTCGTTGAGTGCAGCGCCGACGCACCGCTTCACCAGCCGCCGGAAATGCTTCTTCGGGTTCCTGTGGCGAGTGCTGCCTTGCGGCTCGGGCAAATCAGCAGCCTTGCGGGCGGCGATAGCCCACAGCGAAAGCGTTGTGGGATCGACAAAGATGCGCCGTACATGTGTGCTCGCATGGCTGTTTGCATCCACCACAACATCCATCCAGGCCCACCCACTGCCAGACTCGGCATGGGGTTTTTCTGCCAGTTTTCTGAGGGCCGCGGCTAAGGTGTTCTCGCCACACAAACGCGAGCGGAGCATCAGCGCGAGGAGAAAGTAGCCGGCCTTTGACTCAGCCGTCGCAGTTTTGCAAACGTGCCGACGCTGACGCACGGCGTAGTTGAAAGCATCGATCAGGTCAGCGAGATCCTCCTGTGTCTTTCCGAAATCCTTGCTGACCCGGTTTTTACTGCCAAAAGCAGGCAAGTAGGTCTTGGCCTTGTCTGCCGAAGACCGGGAATCTGGTTTCAGCTGCGCAAGCCGCCTTTCGAGCAGATTGAGCAACAGCGGGCTCGGAACAGTGGGCGCTACGCGGTCGAGCACCAGCGGTATCGCACGCTGCATCACGCGGTCAGCAGACAGCTTCTCAGGCTGGTCGAGAACGAATGGCTCCGTTTTCGACAGCTGGTGCATAACGCCAAGAAGCTCTCTGTGGGCCACAAGTGCCAAGTCCGATGCGTCATCTGGCGGGGTAGACCAGATCGGTGCGATCTCGCCTACCATTGAAACGTCATCGGCTGAAAACCGACACTCGCCAGCACATCCGGAACAGGGCCGCTCGCGAGTACCCTCATGCGTTGCAACGCATAGCATGAGAATGGGTCATGGGGTGAGGCTCGATCAAACCAATGACCGAAGAACGCATCAAGATCACACCCTTCCACGGAGGGGTGTGCAGCCAGTTCAGTGCGCATAAACCTACGCAGAGAGTACGGCTCAAGCGGGTAATAGGCTGCGGTTGCCCGTTCGAAGTGTATTGGACGGAGGGGTTCGAAATTTCCGTCGATGAAGTATAGAAGCGCTGCGTTCGCCAGTTTGTTCGGTCGTCTTGGCAAGAAATCCGTAGCCCGCGCCAAGTTCAAGTACTCAGCGTAGTGGCGAAGGTGCGAGACGATGGCATCGCACAGAATCGATACTCGCCGGTGATAGTCTGTCCGCGCCTTATCCGTCCAGCTCACCAGCGCACCTAGGAGTTCGGACACCGACTTGAAGCGCGGGTCGACGATAGACCGCAATGCGATGCCCAAGTGCATGCTCGAGTACGTGTACAGCGTGTACTGATTGTGCTTGGCGTACAGATCATCAGAATCGCAGTTGCGCAACCCTTGGAGCAACGTGGAAACCGCTGTTCGGGTCGGCACACGCTTGGCACCGTAGCCTTTGTCTGCGCTGCCTGGCAGCAATTCGACGCTGGACGGATTGACACCCAGCGGCTCGAATGCATTCGCATACGCTGTCTGCACCTCGTCAGCGGTGTAGTGTGCGTAGTGAGCGACGGATCCAGAGTGCGCATGTTTTCGGCCAGTGATCAATGAGGCAAGACCGATGTCGCCAGAGGTCGCGATGACAAGGCGCTCGAACAGCGAGCGTTCCACGCCAGCAATCGATACCGCGCAACCCGGGGTGACGGCCTCGATCCAATCAGCAATCAGCTTCCGGCGTTTCTGGGTTAGCTTCTTCGCAGCAAGCTGACTACCGTCAAGCGCGGACGGGTTTGATCTCAAGAAATTCGAGAATCCGACGAGGTCCGGCAGTACAAGGCGTTTGTTGACCGGCCGCTCAATCGCAGTGATTTCCAGGTCGCGCCAAGCCGGAGGCTCGAACGGAATGCTCCAACACGCTTCGGAGCGACAGAAACAGATGGTCTTCTCGAGAATTTCTGCCTCAGCTTGATCCAGCACAATCCGAACTTCGAACGCGTATTTGTATGCCCGGCCAAGAGCAAGGGAGCAAAGCCACGGACCAAGCGCCTCGCTCAGGCGTTCGCGCAGGTCGTTCTCGCTCTCTGATGGATTAGCGTCGAAGAAGGCGCCTGGTATCTGCCCCTCAGTGATCGCTCGCAACAACGCGGCTCCGTCAACGGCGTGCAGCGAGTCAATTCGGAACGGTAGAAGTAGGCGGTATCGCCGCGCCTGCTCGGCTGCCCACCGCGCCTGGTGTGCTTGAGAGCCTGCAGTAGCTGGTCGCTTGGTCTTGGATCGACCTTCCGACTCTGCCAAGATCGATTCGAGTAGCTCGCCTTCAATACGGTCATCGGTGGGCATCCAGCGGTCGTCGTATCTAGGGTCATTCGGGTCATCGGAGCCCGGCGGGAGCCGGCCCATAACGCTTCCGCCGCCCGCGTCTCCGGATGGCTGCTCGACATAGTCGGAACCGGGGAGTCGTACGTAACCGTCTCGCAGTGCGCGACGGGCTGTACCCCGTGGTGCGTTCCGGGAGCCCGCACGTATCTTTGCAGCCCGAGAGTTCGCACGATGATGGAATGGACGAACCGCCTCCAGCAGACGGCTGAGCTGCGCCACTCTGCGAGCGGCCATCTGGGACCAGATACCTGAGGATTCGGCAGCCACAACCAAAGCGCCGAAATCATCCGGGCTGCTGGCCGGGGAGATCGCCAAGCGAACTTGTTTGTAGTCTTCATCCGGGGATTCATCGATTGCTGAATCGCCCTCTGTCGAACCCCCGTCAGATTCTGGTTCGTCGGTCGGCACATCGGCAGGATCGAAGTCGCCATCGTGTTCAGCGTCGGCGAGCCCCAACTCGGGGTGTGCGAGTTGCCGAACGGCAACTGCCGCATTTGCGACGCGGCTCGCCAGCGTGTCGCCGGACGATTCCTGGACCAGCTTCAACGGCGAGCTTGCTGGCCACTCGCCTGTCTTCCAGTGTTCGCGGCAAAATGAGAAGTAGCTGTCCGGTTTGACCTGAGAGTTGGCTGCAAGGATATGGACCGCGACTTCCGCCGCGATTTGCTGATAAGCCGGTCCAGTTGCACCGTCATCCCACGCCGGGTTCAGCTCGTAAAACAGAAGACACCAGAAGTGCATCCGGGACAGGCAATATCCGCGCAGGGGATGTCGCGCATCTTCCGAATCCCTTGCCATGCGTAGCTTCTTTGGGTCGTCGGCGGGCAGCGGGAGAGCTTCCAGGTACTCCAGCATCACGTTGATCTGCCGCCTCAGCTGATCGGCGCGATCAATCCGCGTCGTAGTCACAGAGAAGCACGCATCGAAGGATGCCTCCGCCAGATTCAGCACCTCTATAGTGCGACGGAGTCCATCGATCAGGTACTCACCGCTCGGCGGCATGCCAAGAATTGCAACTAGCGTCCGCGCATCGGCCTCGGTCATCGAGTTGGACTGTGCGATCTCTTTGCACAGTACGTCCAAGGGCATGAGGACGCTCGATTCTCCACCGCTCCAGCGCAGGGGTGTTGCGCTAGTCATCTCGCGTATCTCGGGTCAAAGGCTCCAGTGCTACTTCGAGTTTTGCAAGCGGCTCTAACTTTCGGAATCGGGAGTGTCGTACGGCTTTGCGAGCAGCCCGCTCCGTGCGAGTCGACATTTTTCCGAACAAGTATTCGAGGAACCACGTGCCGATTGCAGGCCAGTTCTCTCGTGGCATCGTGCTGCCCTCAATCCGGAGGCAGTTTATGCGTGACACGCGACTTTGTACTAGCGGTGACAGGGTGCGGAACCACACCAAGCCTTCAAAGTTGGCGATCACGTCATACTCGAAACCGTCGTGTTTCGAGGGGACGACAATCGGTGGGCGCAGCGCAAAGACCGTTTCAACCTCCTCAATCTCGAAGCCGCCGGAATACGTGCCAGCCTTGACGACGAAGCGAGCGGCATCGGTGATGCGGAGTTGCGTTGCCTGGGGGCGGATTAGCTTCAGGCCCAGAACTCGCCGCTGTTCCTGGGCGATTCTCAGCTTTGGGATGCCTTCTTCCATTGGGATAGCCCTGCGGTGGAATAAATCACACCTTCAATCTACACCCTGTTTTCGGCACCTCGGCTGATTTGGCGGTTTAGTGACAGCGCGATTGGTTCGACATGGGATAACTTTCGATAGGAAAGCGTTACCGATCAGTGCGTCACTATTGAGTGACCGTTGGTTTGCGGAGACCTCACCCCCCCGGGGAATGCCGTTCTCAACTGGCTGCTTCAGCCTTCCCGGAAGCCCTCGACGTAACGCAGGTCATCTTCTAGCTGCAAAAGGCTTAGGCGGAAGTCATAACGCTGCGATGCGAACGATTCTTCAACACATGGCTCTGGAAGCCAGGAATTCTCCGGATGCGACGCCACATGACCAGTTCCATCGGGGCAGTCGGGATCGGCAGCAGGGGAGGTGATTGGCACCGCGATTGGCGGGCGGCCGACTGTCTTGATGTAGGCACCGGTCTTGAATGCTCGGGTACTTGATCGCGCCCACTGAACGAAGCCATCGGAGGATTTCACAAGCAGGGCTCGCTTCCTGGTGTATTGAAGCCACCGAAGCGTCGCCGCGATCAAGGACACGTTGTACCTGGAAGCACATCTGCTGAGATCGCCCAGCGTCGGACGCGTTGTGTCGTCAATTTGCCGCCGGAAGTCGTCGAGAGGCATGAGAAGTGTCGCCGCGAAATCGTTCGCCTCATGCTCCATGACCTGATACGCGCTGCCCCAACGCACCATATCTTCGGCATCACATTGAATCCCGTCCGGAAGACTTAGCCGATGCACTAAGTAGTGCCCAAACTCATGGGCGAGCGTGAAGTTGATCCTCCCTGGCGATTGACTGATCTCATTGTTGTAGAAAATTCCCCAACCAAGCTCGCTGTCAGGAGCTCGCTGCAACGCACCCTCAAACCCCGGAAGCTCAGCACCCTTGATCAAGCTGATTGGATCTTCCGGAAATACCTGGCCACTGTAATCCAACGCTAGTTGCCGGACATCAACGGGAAACCGCTCCGAACCGTCGCGGGCATTTAGCAGCAAGGTGAGATCATTCGCCCATCGCTTGGGGCGCTTTTGCTCCACTAGCTATTCCTTGCCCCACAGTTCGACCATCTTGCGGAACTTCTCTTTGGTCTCCGCCGGCATTTGCTGATACTCCCGGAAAAACTGCGTATCCGCTGCGTCTTCCTGGTTGATTTGGCCGTCATCATCCAGTAGGTAGTCCAGCGTCGTACCAAGTTGCCTGGCAATCTTCGAGAGCTTGTCGGCAGACGGTCTGGGCGGGTTTCGGTTTTCAAGTTCCCAGATATAGCTCTTGCTGCACTCTGATCGCTCAGCCAGTTGATCCAACGTCAGCTCGCTCGCCTTGCGCAATTCCTTGATCTTGCGTCCAAGAGCATTTACCCGCATCGCTCGTCCAAGTGGTGGTTCGGAAACGACGTATGTTGCTTGTTTGACTTCCGAACTGCAAGCGCGTAGCTTGTTCGGTATAGACGTACTTTTCTTCCATCTTTAGCTTGGAGTATTGCCATGCCGAAACGAAGCAATAGCCATCATGTGGTTCCCAATCCATCGGGAGGCTGGGACGTGAAAAGGGGAGGCGCAGCTCGCGCTAGTAGCCATCACGGCACCAAGCAAGAGGCCATTGACAGCGGTCGGGCTGTAAGCCGCAATCAGAAAACAGAGCTGCGGATACACAACAAGAACGGGCGCATCAGCGGTGCTGATAGTCACGGCCCGGACCCCTTCCCGCCTAGGGGCTAGCGCGATGGGTGCCGACTCAACACTTCATGTACTCGCGCTTTCCGGTGGCGGCTATCGCGGGCTGTACACCGCGACGGTTCTGGCCGAACTGGAAGCCGCGATGGGTCGCCCGATCGCCTCGCACTTCGACCTAATCTGCGGCACGTCCGTAGGTGGGATGTTGGCGATGGGGTTGGCGGCGGAGATCCCTGCGGTCGAACTACAGCGCCTTTTCGAGGATGAGGGAGCGGCAATTTTCGGCTCGCGCAGCCTGTATCGGCGGATTTGCGGTTTCTGGCTCTGCGCCAAGCACGATTCCACGGGGCTGAAAGCCGCGCTGCGGAAGCAGTTCGGCAACACAAAAATCGGCGACCTTCAGCATCGGGTGCTTGTGCCTGCGGTGAACTATTCGAAAGGCAGTGGGCAGATATTCAAGACGCCACATCACAAGAGCTTTGAGATCGACTACCGAATGCCTGTCGTGGAAGCTGCGATGGCAACGACTGCGGCACCTGTCTACTTTCCGCTCTCGAAGAACGTGAGAGGCGTGTTTGCAGATGGCGGCCTCGTAGCCAACGCGCCAGGCTTGTTCGGCTTGCATGAGGTCAATCATTTCATCGCGCCGAATACAACCACCACCGTTCGTGTGCTCTCGATTGGGACTATGACAATCGGGGCAACCATCCGAGGCAACGCAAACTTAGACCGCGGGTTTGGGCGGTGGCGCGGCAGTTTGTTTGATCTCGTCATTTCCGCTCAGGAAGGAGCGGTCGATTCCATGTTGAGGCAGCTACTTGGCTCTCACTATTACCGTATCGATGACGAGGCCACACCTGACCAAAGCAAAGATATCAAAGCACTGGACCGAGCTAGTGCCGCGGCAACACAGACGCTGAGAACACGGGGGCTACACGCCGCGCAGCGCGCTTTGGGCGACCCAGCCTTCAAACCCTTCCGGAACCACCGCGCCGACGTTCCAGAATTTTTCCACGGTCCAAACAAAAGTACAGGGGGTAACTGAGATGCTTGATTTCAGCCCGCTTTTTCACACTACAAACAAAACTGAGCGGTCACTGCTTGCGGGTCTCGATCTGACGCGTGACGAAAAACAAACCTTGTCGGACGCGAAGACGCAGGTGCGCGCATGTCTTCGTACACGGCTTGCCACTGTGCTTCGCGAGCAAGGCTATGAGGGATCCATCCCTGCGCCAAGGTTTTTCACTCAAGGGTCGTGGGCATACCGGACATTGAATGGGCCAGCTAGACAACCTCAGCAATGCGACCTTGACGACGGGTGTTATCTGCCGCTCAGCTTCGTCGCGCAAACCAATCGTCCAAGCACCGCTTCAGCAGTGTTCTTCGCGGCAGCAGAGGCGGCGCTCGCGCCACTGATCGAAGAGAACGGTTGGGTGCTGGATTCAAGCAAGTCAACATGTATTCGCATCGAGATTTCAGAGCGTGCGCACATTGACGTTCCCCTCTACGCGATACCGGATTCGGAGTTTCAGACTCTCAAGTCGCTGTCCTTCAACCGCTACGGCTACGACACGCTTGAGGAAGCTGTTGCCTTTGCAGAGCGTGACGCTTGGACAGCGCTGCCAGTCGACAAGGTCTTGCTGGCACACCGGAGGGAGAACTGGAAGGAGTCTGATCCAAGGCCGATCAAAGACTGGTTCCTCGCTGAAGTTGACGCCAAAGGCGAGCAGCTTAGGAGAGTAGTGCGCTACTTGAAAGCCTTTCGTGATTGGCACTGGGTCGCGGGAGGTCCGTCGTCTGTCTTGTTGATGGTCGCAGCAGCATCGGCGTTTGAGAAGCGTGATCGGAGAGACGACCTCGCACTGCTGGATGTGATTGAGCAGCTCCCCAGAGTGCTTCGATCCGGCGTCTCCAACCCCACCGACGAAAAAGAGTCGCTGACAGATCGGCTTGGTCCCGAGGGAGTAGAGGAGGCTGCGCAGGCGCTTACGAATTTTGAATCGCTGCTGCGCGGGGCAATCCAGTCGAGCAGCCCAACCCAGGGTTGCAACTGGATTATCCGTGAGCTCGGTCCCAGGTTTCCCAATGACCCCAGTCGCGTGCGGGTTGTATCGGTTGCCGCGACAATCGCTGCGACGCCGGCGCAGGCGGGACCAAGCGAGCTGGTTGGTCACTCCAAAGCAGGGTGAGCGGAGACTCTGCTGTCACCAAGGTCTTGGATGCGCTGGCAGAGCGCGGATTTCGCTACATCGGTCGATCAGACACGGGATGGGCGAAAGCCCAAGGCGTGCTTCGGCTTCCGGGGGCTGCTGCGTCACACCAGTGCATCATTGAGCTTGATCCGGTTTTTTTTGCTCCGCCACGCATTCGACTGACAGATCTGCCTAGTGGGTTACCCGCGGTTCTTCCTCACGTTTCTTCGGGAGGATGGCTTTGCTACCTCAATGGTCGGCAGGTCTCGCTAGATCAGTTTGACCCCGTCGGTCAAACACTGGCTTGCATTCTTCGGGCGGAGCAAGTGCTGGAATCAGTGCTGTCTGGTGAGATGGTCGATGACCTTGAGGAAGAGTTTCATGCGTATTGGGGAGAGTCGATCTGCTTTGCAGACCTAAAGTCCGAGGAGACGGGCAAGGTAGAGGCGATCACCATGAAACTGAACGACCGAACGTATTGGTGCGCGACAGACGATGTGCCGAGGACCAATGCGAAACTCGAGCCCTGCGGGATGCGGGTACAGGAGCAGGTGGTTCCGGTCTATCGGGTCAAGACATCCGCAGCACCAAGGCCTATGCGAGAAGCTTGGCCGCCCCGCACCGTCGGCCAACTCCTTTCGTGGCAATCACACCTCGACGGCGCTTGTCGGAGAAAGATCTCGCAGCGCTTGAATGAGGGGATGCTTTCGAAAAAGCCGGGCAGCGTCGTGCTCGTCGAGTCCCCATCTCTCACATATGCGTTTGCCGTACTTTTTTCGCGAACTACAGAGGGTAGTCCTGCTAGACGAGTAGCCAAGTCTCAGCGCGCTCTGCTGCAATCCAAGGTGATTCCGTTGACCGTTTTTCGGCTCGACGAGCGCTATGTTGCTGAGCGAAACATCCCAGGCAAGAGAACTCTTCGGGATCTGCGCATCTGTCTCGTGGGCTGCGGAACGATCGGCGGTTACCTTGCAGAGTTACTCGTCAAGGCTGGTGCGGGCAGCGGTCGTGGTGAACTGACGCTGGTCGATTGTGAGATCTTGCTGCCTCAGAATCTTGGGCGACACCAGCTTGGATTCTCTAGCCTGCTCCACCCCAAGGCCGAGGCGCTGTCCGATTCACTTCAGCGCCTGATGCCAGATGCGCATGTCCGGGCAGTTCCGGTGGACGTGCGTGAAGCACAGATCAGTTCGACTGATCTGATCGTTGATGCGACTGGGGAAGACACAGTAGGTCATTGGCTGACGAACGCTCAACCGCGGGGCACGCCGATTCTCTCGATCTGGATCGAAGGTCCAGGCACCGCCGTGCGGGGGATCATGCGTGACACGGAATCGGCTGCATGTAGTCGCTGCTTGTGGGAGTACAACCGTACGGGTCAGTACCCTGCGGTCTCGGAAGATCTGCCGATATCGTGGGCGGGCCAAGGCTGTGAAGATCTGTACGTCCCATTTCCTGCCTCGGTGTCTCTGCAGGCTGCGGGGCTGGGCGCAGACATGGCACTTGACTGGGTCAATGGGCGGACTTCGCCGCGGCTAAGAACTCGAATCGTAGAGCCTAGTTATTCCAGCGCTACTGAGGATGCAGATTTGGGGGTCCATCCGCATTGCCCAGCCTGCACATGAGCGAATCTTGGGTGTCGATGGATGGCAGGCGACTGCTTCATCTGTCTACTTTCGCTCGTCGGGTTTTCGAGACGCACCGACAGTTGCGGGCGCTGGATCTGGAAGCCGGTGGCATCCTGCTAGGGACAGTTCACGGCTCACATCTTGCAATCACTCACGCCACAACTCCAACAACATCTGACCGCCGTTGCCGCGCATTCTTCCGGCGAGCACCACACGGCCACGCGCAGATTGCGGGAGCCCACTGGCGGCGAAGCCGGGGGCAAATTAGGTACCTCGGCGAGTGGCATACACATGCCGAGCGCGATCCCTGTCCCTCAAACATCGACTACACAGAATGGCAACGGCTCGCTGCGATTCGAGCTGATAAACAGCCCGTGGTGGCTGTAATCGTCGGAACGGTTTCTTTGTACGTGGCGCGGGCGAGTGCGTCCGGGAAAGTGGAGTGCTACCGACCCTTGTAGCAAGCACACTGCACGCGCGCACGATGGTCTTAGTTGGGTCGCCTAGAACGCGGGTTCTGTCTATGCTGGCGAGCTTGGTTGACGCTGCGAAGCAGTATGAGAAGCGCTTCGCACGTGCTCGATTCGTAACCCGCTTCTGCATCGAAAATCTCGCTTTGAAGACACCGACTCGGTAGGATTCTAGTCCACGATAGAAGTCGCCATCGAAACCAAGCCTGCGGGTTCTTTCTCGTTCGCCGGGGACAGAATTGAGACCGCATTTCTCACGTTTTCATCAGTAGAGCAGCAGTCGTTTTGTGCGAATCGCACAAAACACCACGAGCGACCTTGTGTAAGAAAAATTGACGCTAAGTGACGCTGCGTCCGCCGGCAAGCTCGCAGAGAATGAAGGAATCACGTGTATTAACGGTGTACGGGTGCTCTTGGGGTGAAATGCAGTTGCGTCCCTTTATGCCCTCCGAAGCCTGCCGGGCGCGCCACTCAAGCAAGCGCACAAGCTAAACGCCGCCGCTCCGCTTACGATGAACATAAGCGCGAGGACTGGGTAGTCTGCGACACCCAATCCTAGTAGTTCGGTGGTGACAACAGTCGCTTCGGGGTGGCCAGTGGCCCGCTCAATGAGCCGAGAAAACTGACAAGGTCGGCTTTTTCTTGCTCAGTCAGATTCAGCGGCTTGAGTTCATCACTGATGATTGTGGGTTGCGCCCGGTCGTAGTGCTCGACGACTTCTTCCAAAGTGGAGAATTGCCCGGTATGCATATACGGTGGCCGCTCCGCGATATTGCGTAGGCTCACGGTTCTGAAGGCGCCAACGAGCTCAATACCACTTGTTTTGACAAAGCGTAGTTCATCGCAGTCTTGGCGCTCGACTCCGCTGTAAGGGCCGAGACAGTTAAATTCATCGGCGAGCAGTTTACGCACAGCATCCACTCGACCACGGTCCGTGGGAAGAACACCTGGCCCCTCTAAGCCCGTGTTGTGGAATTCGTTGTTGCTCAATAACGGGCCGTTGTGACAATGAATGCAGTTCGCCTTACCGATAAATAATCGCAAGCCGCGTTGCTCCTGCTCTCCAAGCGCTTGATTCGCGTTTGCCCATTGTCCTTGAGTGGCCGCTTGGACGAACTCGTCGAAGGGGCTAGGGCCATACCGCAGCTGACGTTGATAAGCCTCCAAAGCGCGGCCAATGTTCGCGAAGGCCGCCGATATCTGTGACTGATTTGCCGAGCTCATTTTGTTCCAGGCATCCCGTTCTTCACTTTGACCAAGAGGGGAAGCAGGAGGAAGGCTCTCGACTAAGTCATGGTCGGGCAAAGCCCCAAAGATGCGCTCATAAAAAGCTCGGTAGTGCGGATCTCGAGAAAGAACCCGCACAGCCTCCACTCGCGTGATTCCATGTTCCCGAGGGTCCTCTAGGGGCTGGAGCGCCTGGGCCCATAAGCTGTCTCGCCGACCATCCCAAAACTGCCATGGGCTAAAGGCACTGCTCACCAAGCTCATACTCTTACGGGGCGTTACTCCAAGCCCCTGAGCGCGCGGCAAGCCATCCGTAAATTGCAGCTGTGGCTGATGGCAGTTGGCGCAGGCTATGCCTTGGTTCGCACTAAGACGCTTGTCAAAAAAAAGCCGGTGCCCAAGATCGACGGCGCGAGGGTTGTCGGCGACCGTGTTCCCCTTCGCTGCTGGCATCTCGGGCAAGCGACCCAGCCAAAGTGTTTCGATGATCGCAAGTTCATCTTGAGTCCACGGCAGGTGTGGCTCTGCCCGGTCGCAGGCTGCCAGCATACTCACCAGCACCCACCATACGAAGCGCAGAAAACGGACTCGTCTAGAGCTCAAAAGCAATGGTTAAGGTCTCTTTGCCCAAGTCACCTTGAACGTCGAATTGCACCTCCCACTGGCCGCCCATCTGAAACTTCATTCCCTCCAGCCTATACACTCCAGGCTGCAGTTCAGCGGTGACGCGAGGAGCGGTCGGCAGACCGTGGTTATGAGCCGGCATGCCGCCACTAACCTTGAATTGCGCCCCACTCACAGGCTGCGCCTTCGGTGATTGCAATACCAGACGCCAGTCGTGGATGGTGTTGATGGCCAAAGGCTCAATCATCGGCTGGGCGACGAGCTTGTAGCTCACGCCCTCAACCTCAGCCCAAGCATCAGTAGAACTTTTGCTGTCTCCGCAGCCAGCAACCAATCCCGCAGCCATCACGAAAAAAGCAAGCGCACCCAAACGCAGCATAGGAGGGCGGTGGGAAGCGAAAACGCGACATGTGTGTTCCATGCAAAGGCTCTCAGATAACCAGGCTGCTGGAGTATCAACAAAACAACCCTGTAACGCAAAGCCGTCTATTTCAGCCTCGCTGCATCTAAAAATCACACGCCTGCGTTTGTAGTAATGGGGAAACCCATAATTTCAAACGATTGAGGAGTGACAAATAAGATGAACAAGACACTAGGCTGTGTCGCTATTGCGGCGCTAGCGCTTCATGGGGGGCATGCACTTGCCAATCACCCGGTACTTGTTGAAGGCAATTGCCTAGGCACGCCTACGGCAGACGCGCCCATCAACGGCCTTACCGGTGCTGCTTGTGGAGACTACGATGGCGACGGTCTGATCGGTGCAGCCGAAGATGCCGACGGCGATAACGTTTTCGGAACCATCGCCGGAGGTTTGGCTGACATTTCTCAAAACGGCATCATTACCGTTGTGAGTTCGGGCACCTTTCCCGAAGTTGTCAGAATCACTGGCAATGTGACGCTGGAAGCGGCCCCAGGCGTCAGCGCTAACATTGAGGCTTTCGTTCAAGGCGAGCCGGCTCCGGAATCAGGGAGCCTGCAAAGTGCCCCTGGCATCGTTGTGGATGCACCGGCCAACCGGCAGGTTGTGCTGCGTAACCTCACCACACGCAACTGGACTGATGGCGTCCGTGTAACCGGAGAATCGCGTGTGATGATCGATAATGTGCGCGCCGAACACAACATCAATAACGGCATTGTGGTGTCTGATACGGCGCGGGTTGCCATTGTCGGCAGCCGAATCACCTCAACCGGGCATCGCGTCAACCCAGGTACCGGTGATTTTCCAAGTGCCGACTTTTCGCCAGCTCCCGGTGATGGCATCAGTTACTTGGGCAATAGCTCCGGCATCATCAACGACACGGTTGTGACTGGCAGCTTCCGATTCGGAATGAATAACGGCACTGGTAACCCAGATGCTCTGTTCGTTCGTGAGTCCAGCGCTTTCGATAACGGCGATGACTTCAGCCCCAACTTCAACTTCGAGCGCTTCCGCTAGGGGGTCGACGATGTCCTTGCATAGAGCAACGGCATGCACCCTGGCTTTGGCAGCCTTGGCATTGACCAGTGCATGCTCAGAGAATGATGGCGTCAGTGGAGTAAACCCCACTCCACCACCGCCCGGGCCCGTGGTGCCTACCTCAGTAGAAGAGGCGCTGGCGGTTCCCGATGAGGAATTCGACTACGCCGCCGTCTTCGATGACAGTGGGCGTGGCGGCTTCTGACGAAGCCCATCATTGCAAACGGAGAGTCGGCGCTTTGCGTCGACTCTTTTTTGTTCATAGTCAATGTACCGCGCCCTACTAGCCGCCAGACCCGCCACCGTTAACGATCTAAGCTTTTGTGTAGACCGAGGTATTTGGAAGAGGCTTTTACTACAGCTCAAGCACATATAGCTTTTTCTTCGAGCGAGCTGTCCCTGGCTTCCACCCCTCGCTAGAGCAACAGGACCGAAGGTGCCCGCGTCTATCCGCAGCCCCTTGCGCACCGCTACGTAAATCGTGGAGTTAGCAAACAATCCTCCGTCTTGAAATGTGTCTCCGAGTCACGGCCGAGGGCTTTATTCCAAGCACGTTACATTTGCGGACTGTGCTCTAAGCCTCAATTTTCCCGCTAGGGAGCCTCCAGCAACCCACTGCCTCTCTAAGGCGTGACGAACGCTCAAGCGGAAGGCATTAACGAGGATGCGAGCCGCGCGGCGCTAGAAGTTCTGGTGCAGGCTTAGCTGCAGCTGTCCTTTGCCAAAGTTCGCGGATTCCTGGTGCATATATCCTGCCTGTACGCGCAGTCCATTATTGAGGCCGTAACCTAAGGCGGCATAGCTGCGGTTTCGGTCAAACAGCTGCACCTCATTACCGCCGCCAATATCACGCTCACCGTTCACGAAAACTTCGTTATACAAAGACAGATAGATCGAGCCCGGGCCTGGATCAATCCCGTTTAAGGGAACGTCGGCAAAGATTGCATATCGGAATCGAGTGCGGAAGTCCTGGTCTTCGACCCAGCGCTGCTCAAAGCGGAAGCGGTGACGCAGGTGTAACCAGCTCGCGGGTTTTTGACCGAGCAAGGCCTCTTGATAGATGCGGTTCTCTGTGGACTGCGCATCACTGGGGCCGAAGGTACCGGAGGTAATGTTGGCATAGCCTAGGGTTAACAAGGTGTTCTGCATGCTCTTAGGACGCCAGGTCAGGCCACCGCGAAGCAGAAGTTGCTCCAGGTCCTCGCCGACCTCCCATTGCCGATATTGAACGTCGCCCTGTGCGCCAAAGACGCTGTCATCAAAGCTAGCATTCCAAAAGTACATGCTCCACAGGCCAGTTTGGCCCTGATCGATCTGAGCCAGCGAGAGCTGCGGCAAGAGGCCAAAACACATGAGGAACGCGATCGTCTTTAGGGTCGTCTTCGATGGTCTGCACATGAGTTCCTTTCCCTTTTATGAGGGCCCTTAACGCGCCCGGTTTGGTGTAGCGCTGAAGATGCCCTCCACTCAATGAACGCGTCCTGTGTCCAAGATGAACCCGCGATGAATAGCCAGGATTCAAATTCATGCAAGGTGGAATCACGCGCCTGCGCAGGGTTGGCGCCAGAACGGCCTCCGCGCGCCAAGGGCGACCCTCAAGTGTGCAGGCTGTGTGCGCGAACAGCGCTTCGCGAGGGCGATCTTGGCCCGACCCTAGCCCCAATTCAAAGCCTGCGCATTGGTCACTAAAGCTTTAGTGCCTTGGCCTCGTGCAAGCGATAAATCACACCGTCTTCGCTGTGTTCCAGCAGCTCCAGACGTCCTTCCAACAACAGCAGATCCCAACTGGCTTTCACACCGCGGGGGGCAAGCACCTCCACGGCCCCGGCTGGACCGCCCGGAATATGAAAGAAGCAACTGGGCGGACTGGAGGTGAGCAGGAAGTGTCGCTGCTTGGCCTCCGGCTCTAAAGGCATCATGAACCCGGCAAGTTTGATGGTTTGTCCGTTGGCCTTTTTGAGCTTGCTGGGGAAGCTCGCACGCACGGCACCATCCACGCCATATTCGATGCTTGCCTGAAGCAGTTCATCCCAGGGAAAACTGCCCTCAACGGAGGCTGGCGGCGCGAAACCCGCTGACTCCAGACTGATGACGTTGATCTGCACCTGCACCGTGCTCTTGCCCACGGCGATCGTCAGCGTATCCAGCCCCATACTTCCGCCCACCACGGCAAACTCGTAGCTGCCAGCGTCATCGGTGCGGTCTTTGCCCCCAGGCGGGGTCAAAGACTGGATGCGACTGCTGCCCTTGAGGGAGAGCTCGGGAGTGGCACCCACCACCGCCTTGCCGTCGATGGTCTCGGCTTGCAAGGTGATGTAAGCGTAGTCCCCCTCCAGCAAATCAATGACCTGCACACCCTGCGCATTCTGATAACCCGACTCGGTAAAGATCTGCAAGAACACTTCTGCGTCTTGAACTTTATCTGGCTGAGCCGGCGCAGGCGCCTCGGCCAGAGTACTCAGCGGCAGACCCCAAAAAAGCCAGAGTAATGCGTGGCGCCAGACCATTATTGCCCACCCAGAGTGTGGGCCACATCGGTGCGATAGGCCTGCCAAGCCGGCAATGCCGAGGCCAGGAGACCGAGTAGCAACACCACCCCCAACAGCGCAGTCTCTTGGGGCAACCATACCCAAGGGCTCAAAGCGCCGGCCTGTGCCACAGGTAGCCAGATGTTCATGGCGGCCAATATCCCATGACCGAGCGCCACGCCCACAGCCAAACCCACGGCTGTTTGCACGACTCCCTCGAGCAGGATGCACTGCAAGAGCTGCAGCCGCGTCGCACCCAGGCAGCGCAACATGGCAAGGTCGAAACGCCGCGTACGCAGGGCATTGTAGAGCGCGGCTAATATGCTCAACGCCGCCCCCAGAATCAGCAGGCCAGCAAAGACCAAAACCAGATCACGCCCCACACCGATGAATTGCAGCAGACGCGTGAGCTCCTTGGCAGGCACGGCGGCCTGCAGCAATGGCTGGGCATTCACCTCCCGCGGCAGGCTGAGTGCCGCCATCGGCGTGGCGTACTGAATGAGCAGCGCGGTGACCTCGCGGTCGGCATCGTTGTGAGGGTGCTCCCCCTCATGATGGAGCGCGCCCTCGTCATTCTCCCCATCCCCACCCTCGTTGTCATGGTCGTGGTCATGCTCATCATGGTGGCCGTGGAAGTCGCGGTCTGCCTCTTTCTCTTGATGAATATGGGAGTGGTCTTCGAGCGCCTCATCCTCGGCATGGTCATGGTCGTTCTCCGGGCGACGATGCGCATGGTGCTTGTCCTCATCATGGTGGCCGTCGTCGCTTTCGCCTGAGGGCTCCATGTGATGCTGATCCTCATCGTGCGCATCGCCGTGCACCGCCCAAACGCTCTGCAGCGAGGTCAATAGCAGCCGGTCCAGAACCGTACCCGTGGGCTGCAAAATTCCCACCACATGGTAAAGGCGGTCTTGGTGCCTATGCCCGCCCTCCGCCAAGCCATGCGCGCCCGCAAAGCGATCGCCCACAGCAATATTGGCCTGCTGGGCGGCTGTGGTACCGGCCACAATCTCCATGGGCTGCTCCCACAGCCGCCCAGCCTGAGGCTTCGCTGCATATAAACTTGGATATTCATGCGTGGTTCCTACGATGCGATACCCGCGATGACTGTCCCCCAGCGACAGCGGGATCACGGCCTGCACCCTCGGATCTTGGCGCCACCGCCGTGCAGACTCCAGGGGAATATTCCCGGTGGGCATATCCGCGTGATAAACGCTGGACAGCACCAGTTGCAACGGGCTGCCCTTGGCTCCAATAACTAAGTCAATGCCTTGGGCATCACGCGACACCTGTTGCTGGAAGTGATGAGTGGCCAACAAAAGCAAAGCAATGCTGGCCGTGCCTAAAACTAGCAGTATCAGGTTGACGGCCGTGCCCAGGGCGTTGTGGCGCAGATTGAGAGCCACGAATTGCAGCCAACTCATGCATCACCACCCAACACAATGTCCCGATCCAATTGGCCTTGTAAGCGCTGGTCATGGGTCACAACCAGTAATGTGGCACCCGCCAGCTGCGCATGTACCTTCAGCAGGGTGAGCACGCGGTCGGCATTGGCGGCATCCAAGCTCGAGGTGGGCTCATCGGCCAGCAGCAGTGCGGGCTTATGGACCAGCGCTCTGGCAACAGCGGCGCGCTGGGCCTGCCCCAGGCTGAGCTGGGCGGGCTTCTTGTAGTGCAGATCAGCCAGACCCAAATCGGCTATAAGCGCATCAACGGCAGGGTGGTCCTGCGCAGCACCTGCCAGCCGCTGCGCCAGCAGCAGGTTTTGACGCAGGGTCAATGCGGGCAATAAGTGCAACTTCTGAAACACGATGCCCACCTGGCGCCCCCGAAAGCGATCACGCTGACTCGCCGAGAGGGCGTACACATCCTGCCCTTGCATGATCACCTGCCCATGGGTGGGCTGTAAAAGCCCGGCCACAACGTGCAACAAGGTGGTCTTCCCACAACCGGAAGGCCCCACCACCGCCACCTGCTCCCCGGGCTCCAGATGTGTTGGTGGCATGCGCAAAACCGTTTGCTCGCCGTAGGCATGTTGCAGGTCAATAAGCTCAAGCACGGCAGGACTCGCTTTCTGAAGACACAGGCCCGTGGTTCTCCGTTGAATAGACTTCGATACGCGCTGGTGCAGGATCATCAATGGCGCTGACCCCTAAATGAGCGCAACAACACCACTGGGATGATATTTCATAACATTATGTCCTCTCAAAGAGGGGCACAGTAGCCAGCTCGCAACCCCAACACAGGCTTTCATTTCGCTATGCCCCTCATTCATGCGGTAGCCACCAACATCATGACCGGCTTTCTCGGTGTAGGGAAAACCACAGCGATACGGCATCTTCTGGCAAGTAAGCCAGCATCCGAGCGCTGGGCGGTTCTGGTTAATGAGTTTGGCGAGGTGGGCATTGATGGTGCCCTGTTTCATAGCCAGGCCAACGAACAGGGCGGGATTTTTATTCGCGAAGTTCCGGGCGGCTGTATGTGCTGTGCTGCGGGGCTACCCATGCAGGTCGCCCTGAATACGCTGCTACAACAGGCGCGCCCCGATCGCCTGCTGATTGAACCCACCGGTTTGGGCCATCCGGTAGAAGTGATGCAGACGCTGGGTGCCCCGCACTATGCCGGGGTGTTGGATCTGCGAGCGACGATCACTTTGGTCGACGCCCGTAAGGTGTCGGACTCCCGCTACACCAGCCACCCCACCTTTGTGCAGCAGTTACAAATCGCCGATGTGATCGTGGCCAATAAGTCCGATACCTATGCGGTAGATGATCTGGACCGTCTCCAGCATTTCATGGCGCAGACCATTGGCACCGAAGCCCCGGTGCATGCCGTGAAGCAGGGTCGTCTCGACATCGCTTGGCTGGCTGAGCCAGCACGGAGCGCGGCCGCGCTAGCGCAGGAGAATGCCAAGACGCATGCCCACGAGCGCGGCACCCAAACACTGTCGCCCCCCACCTCGGCAGCAGATTCCGAGCAGGGCTTTGTGCGGGTCGATAATGCCGGGGACGGCTTCGTCAGCCGCGGCTGGGTCTTCGAGCCCCATTATGTTTTTTCCGCATCCAAACTGCGCGCTGGTTTAAGCACACTGGCTTTGCAGCGACTCAAGGCGGTGATAGTCACCGACGAAGGCGTGCTGAGCCTGAACATGGTGGATGAGGAACTCAGCATCAGCCATCGGGATGACTGCCTGGATAGCCGTTTAGAGTGCATCACGGACCAGCCCGAAGAGCTGGATCGTGTGGACACCATATTGTGGAGCTGCGTGCTCGAAGGACCTCTTGACGGCAGACTGAGCACAGACAAACCTCAGTAGCGCCTCTGCGCCACAGCCTTGTTACGTCGATCCGCGGTATGGAGCCGAGCCCGCGCTCACAGCCATCTGTGAACGCGGGCGAGTGCTCAGGCTAGCAGGGTCTCAGGCAGAGACCACCGTCACCGGGCCATGGTTGTCGCAATGGTCGCCATGTGGATGGTGCAGATGACCATCGACCAGATAATCCACGTGATCCCCATGGGGAACGGCTTCATGTCCGCAGCCGGGGCCGTGGACGTGGCCATCGGCATGACCGCTGCACTGGTGATCCGGGGTACAATCGCTGGGGTTTGTGGCCGTCACCGGCAACACATGCTCATCCACATGCTGCTCGTGGGGATGGTGCAGATGACCGTCATGCAGGTAGTCCACATGGCCATCATGTTGAATGGCGGTATGCCCGCAGTTGGGCCCATGCTCGTGGTTATGATTGTGGTGTTGAGGGTTGTTACAGGTGCTCATGACTGACTCCTTGGGACGGACCTGAGTGGAGCAGTTGGATTCGCAGCATAGGCTGTTAGTCCGCGTGCCCTGGGTGATCTTCATCGGCGTGTGCCAATGCGTTTTCGATAAGTTCTACGACGTGGTCATCGGCCAGCGAATACAGCACCACTTGACCATCACGACGACGGCGCAGCAGATTGGCGCGGGACAGCACCTGCAACCGGGCCGATACGGTGCCTAAGCGCTGCTGACGTGCCTGCGCCAACTCGCTCACGGAGGCCTCACCCGAGGCCAGCGACACCAGGATGTCCAAGCGCTCTGGGTCAGCCAAGGCTTTAAAAATGGCCGTCGCTTTTTCCAGTTGTTTGTTGCTGTACTCGAGTGACATTTTCATTTTCCAATACTCCAAAGAACCATAGAGTATTGGCAAGCAAAGATCAAGAGAGGGCAGCGCCAATGGCCTCGACTCTCTTCGGCACCCAAGCCCACGGCAGCCTGTATCCAGTTAAGGAAGTACTGATTTAATGCCTGCACCTGCAATCTGAGTTGTCGGCGGTGCTCGAAATCCTCATGTATACCCACATACACTCCGGTTTTTGCGCTCCGGCGACAACTCACCTTGCTGCGCTCGACGATTCAATCAGCGCTTCCTCAACCGAGTAAAATTACGGATTAACCCTCTCCCCTTTGCTGAGCACATCCGCCCATGGCCGCACTGACACTCGACATTCTTGAAGTCTCTGGACCACCCAGCGCCATGGGAGAGGCCCAAGGCGAGCATTGGCGGGAGCAGATTCAAGCCTTTGTGGATATGCGCTTTGCCGCCATGCGGTCCTACGGCAGTGAGCGCGGCCAACCGAAACTGGTGGATTCGCTGAGTGAGGTTGCCCGGCAGTCTATGGATATTCATACGGCCTGGGACGGACCAGGAATGGAAGAGCATCGAGGTATTGCCCAAGGCGCTAAGGTAGACTCCGTAGCCCTGTATGCCGCCACTCAAATGACCGATATGCGCGACGTGGTGCTATTAGGTGAGCAAGCGCCTGGGCACGATTTCGCTGCAGACGCGGAGGGCTGCACCTCCATCATGGTGCCTCCAACTTACAGTCGTCATGGCCATGCCTGGGCTGGCCAAACCTGGGACCTGAACCCGCAGGATGTCGATTTTGTGGTCGGCGTACAGCGTCGCCCTCTCGCTGGACCAGCCACGTTTTCTGTGACCTGCGCTGGCTGCTTAACGCTCATGGGCGGCAACGAACATGGCGTTGCCGTCGGCACCACCAACCTCAAAACTCTGGGCGCCAAACCAGGCGTCGGCTACTTGGGCGTTTTGCACCGAGCTATTCGCTGCGAAACTGCGGCACAGGCCTCCGCGCTGGTGGAAAAGGCGCCAGTGGCTGCCGCGCATAGTTATTGGATGGCCGACACCCAAACCCGGCATGAATGGGAACGCTCACCAAGCGGTGCCTACCTGAGGGATGCCGGCGAACAACCACTGGGGCGCTCAAATCACTGCTTAGCCGACGAGCACGCTCGTGTTCAAGCCGAACCCACCAATAGCAGCAGTGCGGCACGGCTCAGCCGCGTGCAAAGCATGCTCTTAGAGGGGCAAGTTGATGAGAGCCGGCTGCTGGCCATCTTCTCGGATCGCAGCGACGGCGTAGATAGCATCAATCGCTACGCCGAAGACGACCAGGGCACGGCGACTGATGCCGTGCTGTACATCAATTTGGAGACCCGCACTGTATGGGCCTGCCGCGGCCCCGCAGATCGTGGGCAATGGGTGCGGCGGTCGTTGTAGCACCCACCTTTCTCATGCGATGGCGCCGCTGCTCGTCCCGCAGCGGCGCTGTTATCACCAGACTTAATGCGTAACTTGGGCCTGTTCCATTTCTCTGCGCAAATCTGCGCGAGCCTGCGTGGAATCCAACTCCGCTGGCAGCTCTTGCTTCTGGCAGTGCTCTATCATGGCGGCGCGGAGCAAATCACGCACCAAGCCTTCAGTGGATTGAAAAATTCGGCGGGCTTCTTCGGCTCGCGGATTCAGCGGATCGAAACTGATGGCCGGGTGACCACTCACGCTAATGCCGTGGAGCTGCAAACCGTTTTCCAGGGCTTCTTCTACAAACTGACGAGCAAGGGTGAGATTCATGGGGTTCTCCTACGTTGAGCCTTCGCCGCTGTTGCGCGAGGGTCTTAACATAAATTTCACACCTGCATCATAAGTGGAGCTTTCCCGGAGGTAAATAGCGTCAGTTTATTGACGCAAACTCCAGCATGGCGAACCGCTATGCACCACCCCCGTCAAGCGCTGCGCCTGCGGCAGAGAATCCAGCCACTCCAAAGCCTCGCTCCACAGCACTTGTGCACTGGGCCTGAAATAACCAAAGTGGCCTAGCTGCTTTAAACCCCATGTCTGTGGCTGTATATGCCTGCGCTCCACCTGAGGGTAAGCGCGCATCATGGCATCCACCGCCCGCGCAGTACCCCATTTATCGTCGGCCACGCTGTAAGCCAACACCGGAGCGCTGAAGTGCTGATAGCGTTGAAGGGGAAGGCGGGCATCTCCCAACACATAGTCTGGGTGGCGACACCAGGCCGCCCACTGCAAAGCGGCGGCTTGGGGCATATCTTCGCTGCTGCCTAGTTTGCTCCAGGGCATGTAACCAAAAAGCCGGGACAACACCGGAAAAGTCAGATGCATATGCGCCAACACAGCCCACTTCTGCTCGCCTCCTTGCAAGCGCCAATACCCACTTTGTGAGGATACGGTGAGCATGGCGTCCACTTTGTGCGGATTGTCGACCAGCCCCATGAGCTGGCCACCGATACTGTGACCGACGACGATCAGCTGCTCTGGACCATGCTCATCATGGACCCAATCAATGACTCCGGCCATATCAAGCTCCGCCCAATCGCTGGCCAAGGCTCGGAAACCCCTTAGAGACTGAGGCCTGGATAAGCCCATACCGCGATAATCGAAGGTCAACACGTTGAACCCCGCCGCACTCATGTAGCTGGCGAAATGCCGGTAGTACCGTTGCGGCACTGCCGTAGCACTGTTGATGATGAGCCAACGAGAACTGGATTCGGTCGCGGCTTTAAACCAGGTCGCCCCCAGGCTGAATCCGTCCCTGGCTGGAACGCAAAGTGGCTGCGCTATGGTCGGCTGCGCCGCTGAGGCCTGCGGTGCACCTGAGATAGCCATCGGCAGCTGCGCCGCTACAGTCATGACTGCCCCCACTGGCGCCAGAGTCTGAGCACATCAAAGCTCGGTGGCAGCCCCTGATCCGGCTCGTCGTCATCCCGACCGTAGCAAAGATCGGCATAAATCTCGGTGTCCGTGACTGCCCATGCCTGCGCTACAGGCGTGGGTTGCTGCAGCCTGCGCTGCATCGGCTTGCTGGACGGTGAAATCTGAGGTGTGGCGGTCATGGTTCTGACCCTCTTCAGCAGTAAAGCTTCAGACTAGCCCTAGCCTATTCATGGATAAATAGCGTTTAATGAAAAAGACTATTTCCTTTAGGGAATGAATTGGCTTATGGACCATTGGCCTTTGATGCACACCTTTTACGCCGTCGTCCAGGCCGGTAGCTTTGTAGGTGCAGCCAATCAGCTGGAACTGACGCCCTCGGTGATCAGTAAACGTGTGGCGAAACTGGAGGAGCAGTTGGGAGCACAGCTGTTAAGGCGCAGCACCCGTAAGTTAGCCCTCACAGAGGCCGGCCACCGACTGGCCAAGCACTGCGCCCGCATCATCGCTGAACTACAACAAGCTGAAGAGGCCGTGCACAGCTTGCAATCTCAGCCGCGTGGACAGCTCAGGATGACGACGGTGCAGTCCATCAGTCAGCTATTGCTGGCCCCGATGTTGGCGGGTTTCCATGCGCGATATCCGGATATTCAGCTACAAATCCACGCCAGCGA
Source organism: Oceanococcus sp. HetDA_MAG_MS8 (assembly GCA_019192445.1). Classification (NCBI taxonomy): domain Bacteria; kingdom Pseudomonadati; phylum Pseudomonadota; class Gammaproteobacteria; order Chromatiales; family Oceanococcaceae; genus Oceanococcus; species Oceanococcus sp. HetDA_MAG_MS8. The sequence continues at coordinate 60,324 of JAHCMK010000003.1, read as the reverse complement.
CCAGATGGTGGACCTCTTGAGCGAAGGCTTCGACCTCGCCCTCCGAGTCACGGATCGACCACCGCCTGACATGGTGGCCAAGCGCCTGACCACCGTACAATTCGCCATGTGCGCCTCGCCCGAATATCTCGCCGAGCACGGCACTCCGGATGATGTCGACATGCTGGTGTCCCATATGTGCTTGGGTTACTCCGGGCTGGGCAATATGCAGTGGCTGTTTCGCTACCAAGGTCGCCCAGTCCAAGCCGCAGTGAGGCCAGCCCTGGAAGTGAACAGCGCGGAGGTTCTACGCCAGCTGGTGCTCGACGGTGTGGGGCTGGCTTTGCTGCCCAACTACAGCGTCGTTGACGACCTGAAGCAGGGTCGCCTACGCCAGGTTTTAAATCATTACCAAGGATTCGGGGCTGCTCACTTATACGCGGTGTATCCCGCGAGCCGTTTTGGCTCGCCCAAACTACATGCCTTCATCGAGTGCTTAGAAGAGCGCATTCAAGAGCTCAACTTGTAACTCAGAAGGCCTTAGAGGCCGGGCTCACCCTCATCGACCAAGTACTCGGCATAGGGCAGCGATTCGTCATAACTGCCGTCGAGCAACATCTCTAACTGCTCGAAGGCGATCCGCATAATAGGGTGATGCGGGTCACCCTCCCAGCCATGTCCCGACAACCCCAGGGGCTGCGTGGGGTCTGGGGCCCCAATAAACCCTGTAATCGCCGCTGTGAGTTGGCTCCCTGTGTCTTGCTCCGGAGCCACGCGCAAAACCGTCCAAAGCTGCGTCGGAATGCCAAATGCTGCGGCGGCGGTCGCCATCTCGCGAGCTTGGTTGTAAACCACCAGCCCATCATTGACGGCATGGGTCATGGTCAGGGTTTTTAAGTCACCAGCCGCCATCATATCGGCATTAAGCGCCCCACTCCGCCGCACATATTCGGCCGGAACCTGAAGCGGCGTGCCGCCAGCATCATGTTCTATGTCTGCCGCGATTGCCGGCAAGGCCACACTGGCCTCCGCCCAAGCCTCAACTAAATTGGTGAGCGGCTCCGGGGCAATCCAGTGCTGAAATAGCGATTGTCCATCTGCTGACAAGGCGATGGACTCTGTAATGGCCGTCGCGGCGACAGCGCCCCCCATAGACACGCCCATTAAGTAGACCGTTTCGATACTTGGAAAACGGGCTTTGACCTGCAAGGTTGCCGCGATGACGTCATGCGCCCCCTTGGCAATGGGAAAGCGGAAATTGTCGCGGTAGTTGGTTGCGAGTGCAGCCGTATCGCTCCGCGCGACGGCTTCCGTATGCTGCACCCACACCCTGCGCACATCTTGATTCAAACCGTGGCACATCACCACCAGCCTAGTGGGCTCAGAGCCGGGTAAGTAACTCAGGATAGCCTCTGGCAGGCGGGGGTCCTCGGCGGCAGGAACCGGGGTTAGGGCTTGCTGAACAGCGCTGGAATCAATGCGAATAAGCTCGGTCTTGATGCCCGCTAAGGGCTCGCCTGCTGGGTGGTTATCAGCGCGGAGAACCTCCGCCGCACCCAGCTTATCGGGACGCCCGCCCCCGCAGGCTTGCACAGCCAGCACGCCTACCAGCGCCAAGCCAATGGCCCGTAGTTCTCGCATTGTTTGTCTCCTTCTCCAGCCTGCATTGACGCAGGTGCCCTGGAGCATAGCACCCGCCCCGCCCTGGCCAGCCAAACCGCCAGCAGCTCAATGAAACCCCCGTGCGGAGCGCAATGCAGTAGCAGGGTGCTGTATGACGCCCCCGCTGAGAGCCAGTCCTAATCTTGCTCCTGCTCTTGTTCCTGCTCTTGGTCCTCCTCCTGAGCCGCATAACGCTGCTGAGCTCGACGGATCACCGCATCTACGGACCCGGTCGTAATAGGGTGGTAACCGGGGCGTGCTCGCTCAAAGGTCTGCTGGGCAAAAGCCAGCCCGGCTGGCGTTGCCACCAGGGCTCTATAGCTGGGCATGATGAGCTTGCGCCGTCCGACATTGCGCAAAAAATTGGCGATGGCGGGACGCGCGGCAACATAGTCACTGCGAATACTGAGCGGATACCAACGTTGGGCGATTTCCCCGTTGGCCGTTCCCGTGAACCCATAGGCCGCATCCAGGGCTGCTAACTGTGCGACTTCCAAGGTGGCCGGCATGCCTTCCAGAAAATACACCCACTCTTGAGTGACCCAAGCCTGGGTCAGTTCCGCCTGGGGCAACTCGCCCTGCCTCAACCATTGTTCACGCGCTTGATCTACCGCCGAAAACCTCTGGGAGCGAGTCACGGGGGCTTGCGCGGGAATACCTGGCTGGAACAGCCACTCCTCTACCTCGCTCATGCGCACCCGCCCAGGATACGGCTCTAAAAGGTGTTGTTTGAGATAGTCCAGAAACGCGCTGTTCGTGATGCTTTGAAAGGCAAAGTGATCGAAGTAACCACGTAAAAAGGGATCAAACACATCACGGCCAAAACGCTCTTCCAAAAACTGCAGGAACCACGCCCCTTTGGTGTAAATCGTGGCACTGCTGGACTCATCTGGAGTCGCTAACACGCCCGGCTCTGGCGCCAAAAGCTCTAACTCGGGCTCAATCTCGGCGTACTTCACGCGCAGCGCATTGCGGGCAATCGTGCGTTCCATAGCCACCTGTCCGGTGCCGTATAGCTCCTCCACAATGCGGCTCTCCACATAACTGGTAAAGCCCTCGTTGAGCCAGCCTTCGTGCGGCGCGGCGAAGGTGACCAAATTCCCCGACCAACTATGCGCCAGCTCATGGGCAATGAGCGACACCAACGATTTGTCGCCCACAATCACAGTGGGCGTTATAAAGCTGAGGCGCGGATTCTCCATCCCTCCGTAGGGGAAGGAGGGGGGCAACACCAACATATCGTAACGGCCCCAGCGATACGGACCATAGAGCTTCTCGGTCACCTCAATCATGGTTTCGGTATCGGCAAACTCCGCAACCGCCGCATCGACCGCGCTGGGCTCTGCCCAAACCCCGCTACGCTCGCTGATGGGTTTGAACACCAAATCGCCGGCTGCAATCGCCAATAAATAGGAGGGAATAGGCTGTGGCATGTTGAAGCGGTATTCGCCATCGCGCTCAGCCTGAGGGTCGTTATCCGCACTCATCAGCACCATGACCTCTTCAGGCGCGGTGATACGGGCGCTGTAGGTGAAGCGCACCTGAGGCGTGTCCTGTAGCGGCACCCAGGAGCGCGCGTGAATTTGCTGCGATTGGCTAAACATGAACGGCAAGGCTCCACCCTCCGTCATCGCAGGCCGCAGCCACTGCAAGCCCGAAGCCTGCGCAGAGGTGGTGTACCGCAGGCGTATGCGTGGAAAGGGCATGGGGCTGGTGATACTGAGCTTGGCGCCAAAGACTGGGTCCGGCGCATCAAGCGCATAATCCAGATCGTGCCACTGGCCGGCATCAAGCCCTTGAACCGCATGGATGGTCAAGTCGCGCGTATCCAGCACCAGCGACTTGGGCGCAGAAGTCTTCCAGTCTAAGGTATAGGTCGCCCACCCCGAGAGCTGGCGTGACTCAAAATCCAGCTTGAGATCTAGCTGCAGATCCTGGATTTGAACCACCTCTGGCTGGGCGAAGGAGAACATGTCTTGAACGCGAACTTGGGGCGCAGGCGGCGCTGACGCAGCTTGAGTTGTAGTCCCATTCTGGGTGGCTTGCTGTTCTTCGGAACAGGCCAGAAAACCACAAGCGATGAAGACGCCGAACGCGGATTGAAGCAGCTGCATAATGAGGTTTGGGGGTGTCATAGTGCGCCCATGGTAGCTGCGCTCAGGTGACAGGGAGAAACTGAGCTCGGCGGTCAAATGTCAGCGACCATTCAGCAGCCCCCACCCAACGGCCGCAGAGAGTTGCAGCGATTCATCGTTGGTTCATGTTTCCGATGCGCAGCGTTCATGAAACGCTGCTGCGTCACTTAGCTTTCGGCCTGCACCATAGCGGTTACGAGCACCACCACTGCAGCCCGGCAGCGGCTGTACCTTTCTGCCTGTGGCCCCGACGCACTGCTCCTACGCGCTTAGTCATGTCTACACACCATCCCACGCCTGCCTGGAGCGCAAGCTCTGCAAAAACCCGCTATGCCCAATGCGGTATGGCCTCGCCACCCCAAAACCATCACTGAAAGATAACGCCGGGTGAGCGCATTGGATAAGCTGTGACGACATTCCGACCGCACCTGAACATGTATCAGCGAAAGATCCGACTCGTTGCCATCTTCGCTGTAGCGATCGTCGCTGGAGCTGCCATGCTCTCGGTGTGGGCTGTGAAATCCACAGAACGTCATCTTGAGCAGGCCAATGTTGCCCACAGCTTGCTGTCCGAGCATTTGCAGCTTTCTGTATATGCCTATCGACTTTTCAAACAGCTCACTGACGAAATCTTGCTGGGCACACAAGCCAACCAAACCATCGTTCGCAACAAGCGTGCATCCATCGCTGAATCCTTGGCACGCATTCGGATGCTGGAGCTAGAACAGCGGCGGGCTTTAGGTGCAGCAGCAGCCCCTGGCGCCGTCGAAGACACCGGCGCATTGGAAGAGCTGATCGACACAATCATTGCCGAATTTGAGGCCTTGTTCCCACTCCCAGCTGGGCGTGCACGTGCCCTGAAAGTGAACACCATCCTTGAAGACCGCATCGACATCAGCTTTAGGGAAGCTGTGAACGCTGCGTTAGAACGCCAACAAGCCGTTGTTCAGCGCATGAACCAAAAAATCGATCGCGTACACGTACAACTCGTGGGGGCGTCTGTGGGTCTGGCTTTAGTCGCGATTATTGGCGCGCTGCTGGTCACGCAGGTCCTGGTTCGCGGCATTTCCGCGCCCCTAGGCGCACTTCAGCGAGCGGCGAAATTGCTCGGGCGAGGCGAGTTGCAACATCGCGTCCCACGCGGCTTCGATATTGAGTTCGACCGCATGGCTGAGGCCTTTAATACCATGGCCTCCCAGCTCTCAGAGCAGGTGCGTCAGCGCGAAGATGCCCGGCATGAATTGGAGCAATCGGTGCTCGCCCGCACCCAAGAGCTGACCGAGGCGAATGCGGCTTTACAGCGGGCAGACAGTGTGCGCCGCCACTTCTTCGCGGATGTGAGTCATGAGCTACGCACGCCACTGACAATCATTCGGGGTGAGGCCCAAGTGGCATTGCGAGGCAAAGACCGGGACGGCGCCGATTACCGCGACGCACTCACCTCCATTCTTGACCAAAGCATTGGCTTGAGCCGCTTGGTTGAAGACATGCTCTTCATCGCCCGCGCCGACGCCCAAACCATTCGCCTGAATCGCCGCTTCGTAGACCCGGTCCAGCTCAGCCGAGATGTACTCAAAGACGTTCGCCAATTGGCTCAGAACCGGCAGATTGATTTGAGTGTCACCGCACCTGAAGGCGAGGACCTGCAGTTGCTTGGCGACCCGGACAGACTGCGCCAGTTGCTGCTCATCTTGCTGGACAATGCCATTCGCTATTCCGCGGATGGGCAGCAAATTCTTCTGCAGTGGAAAACTGCCGAGGATTGCATCGAACTGCTGGTACGTGACTACGGCCGGGGTATTGATGCTGAGGATTTGCCCTACATCTTTGATCGATTCTTCCGCGGCCATGGGCAAAACGATGCTTCTGCAAGTAATGGCTTAGGTTTAGGCTTGGCTGTCGCAAAAGCCATCGTCACTGCACATGATGGTTCTATACAGGCAAGCAGCGCACCACAGCAGGGCACGCAGTTCCTGTTGCGATTTCCACTGGAGAAAGAGGCCGCGTGAATATTTTGCTGGTTGAAGACGACGCTCGCGTCGCACGCTTTATCGCTAAGGGCCTTACCGCTGAAGGATACAACTGCGATATCGTCGGTGCGGCGCAGCCGGCCTGGGATTTTCTGCGAATCTCTACACCAGACCTCATCATTCTCGATCGTATGTTGCCAGGCACCGACGGCGTGAGCCTGTGCGAGGAAATCCGGGCAAAAGGCTATGCCATGCCCGTACTGATGTTAACGGCGATGGATGCGGTCGAGGAACGCGTTGGCGGCTTGCGCGCAGGCGCTGACGACTACATGACCAAGCCCTTCGATTTTGATGAGCTTCTGGCCCGTATTGAAGCGCTGGCGCGGCGCCTTCCCCAAGCCCCGGACAATCGCGACTTTGCACTCGGCCCATTGCGCATCGATACCCGTTCTCGACGTAGCTGGGTCGACGAGGTCGAGCTTAATCTCACGGCCTTGGAGTTCGATCTACTCAGGTTGTTTGTGGAGAACTTGGATACGGCCCTATCCCGAGAACGCATTTTGAATCGGGTGTGGGGGCAATCTGTAGACCCACTGACAAACGTTGTAGATGTGTACATCGGCCGCTTGCGTCGCAAGCTCGAAAGCACCACAGCCCGCGGCATGCTGCAAACCGTACGCGGCGTAGGCTACCGCCTGAGCTTGCCGCAGGACACTTAAGAAGCGGCGCGGTTTTTACGCGCGCTGGCCACCTTGGAGAGGGGAAGCGGGTGTCGCGGGCACAACTTCAAATCGCGAGGGCTGCACACCAAAGACGACTTTATGAATTGTTCATTTTGTCGTTAATCCGTACTCACCATTTGCGCAAGCCGCGCTTAGTTGCTCGGGTGCAATCTGTGTATCAAGCCAAAGCCGTAGGGCTTTTTGGCATAACGCTACAGCACGGAGAAACTCCCATGAGCAAATCGATTTTCGTTCTATCCAGCGCAGCCGCCATCGCAAGCCTGACGCTGCTCAGTGGTTGCCAATACGCGGCATCGCCAGCGACCGCGGCGGAAATCCGCCAAACGGCGCAGAGCAATGCTTTGCTGTATTCCAATGCGTGCATCACTGAAGCCGAAGTGATTGACGCCCAAAGCGCTTGGGGAGACGGCATTGTTCGCATCGGTCGGGTGCATAGGGACGATGGCGATTACGTCGCCGCCGCCAAAGACCACATCCAAACCTACTACGGTTATGACCTGGGCTCAGTGCTCTTCAAGCCTACGCTTGCCGCCGAAAAGCAGTTCCGGAATTCTTTCGATTCGGCGCTGAGCTACTTTGTGGGCGGCAACCCCAGCTACCCAGAGGACAAAGGCTTCGCTATTAAAGGTTGGAGCAAGGTGCGCTGGGAGAATGCCGGCATCATCAATAACAATTGCAAAGTGGCGGTTGCTATGGGCAATTACTACTTCACTCCGGCTGCGGGAGGCGAAGACGTCAAAGTGGAATACACCCTGGCATATGTGAAAGACGCCAACGACCAGCTAAAAATCGCCGTACATCAGTCTTCCATGCCCTTCCAGGCTGGCAGCTAAGGCCGAACAGCGTCCCAGTTTGGGTATTTGGGTTCCGGCAGGTGGCGCATAAACGCCACCTGCCCTTCTTCCTGGGGAGAGGAGCCTGATGCAGTCTCGATTCTGGTTACAGCTGCTTGGGCTGTGGGGCCTGATCTTCATCGGGGCCGTCATCGCAGCCGTGCTATGGGACACGCACTTCGCGCCCACAACCTTATTTCCGCAAGGGAAACTGCAGCAAGAAGGCCGCTCCGAGGCGGAAACTCTGGGCGGATTCGCAGGAGATTCGCCCTCCATGCTTACGCATGATCAAGGCGCATATCCCTAAGCCCAAACCTGAACCCTGAACGTCCCCCGCGGCTCGTTCGAACATATCGAAGATGCGCTCACGATCTGCCTGGGGAATACCCGGCCCGTTATCCTCTAGGCGCAACCAGGCCCGACCCTCCCGAGTGCCGCCTGTGATGTGTATCTGCAGCGAGGGAGAGGCTGCGTAGCGCAGACTGTTTTCAAGCAGATTCTGCAAGACCTGCTCGACCAAGCCTCGATCGCAGCACACGGTAGGCAACTCGCCTACGACAACCTCAGCCTTAGCGGCCTGAATCGATGAGTCTAAATCCGCAAGGACGTCCTGAACCATTTCTTTGGCGCAGTTGGGGTTGACTTGTAAGTCTTGAGATTGAACCCGCGACAAAGCCAGCAGGCCTGCTATGCGAGCATTCATTCTGTCGATAGCGTCCAGCAGATAAGTTTGACACTGCTCCTGGTTCGCGCTGAGTTCGCACTGCATCTCAGCCAGAAATAAATCCAGCATTCCGCGCATGTTGTTCAAGGGTGCCCGCAGATCATGACTCACCATGTAGGCAAAGTTGTGTAACAACTGGTTGGACTTCTCCAGCTCCTTTTGCTGGCGCTCCACTTCGCGGCGCCGCCGCGCAGCCTCACGCTGTTTCAGAAGTAGCGAACACCGTAGCTTGCGCGCCTCGGTGACATCCTGAAAGGCGCCGGTCAAGCGCACCACCTCGCCATGAACACGCTCTGCCCGCCCGACGGCCCGCACCCAGATCTGCTCGCCGTTAGCCCGAATAAACGGCAGTTCTAAATCCCAGGGCGTTCCATGGTGCATGCCCTCGTCTACCGCCTGCTGGATCTTGGCTCGCGCTGAAGGCGCATAGAATTCGATGGCATCAGGAACCGATGGCACAGGCCCTACCGGCAAGCCGTGAATACGGAAGGTCAGTTCCGACCAACTCATCTGCCCAGTTGCCACATCCACTTCCCAGCCGCCCACTCCGGCTGTTTCGCTAATGCGCTGCAAGCGCTCCTCGCTGCGTTGCAGCCGTCGCTCGCGTTCCACCCGCTCAGTCACTTCTTGATGCGTGCCGTACATCCACTCCGGCTGACCATCGGCGGTCCAGGTACGCACTTCTCCGCGATCCAGCACCCATACCCAATGACCATCACGGTGGCGCATGCGCGCTTCACATTCGTAAAACTCTGATTCGCCCTGAAAATGTGCGTTTAATAAGCGCTCGGACTCGGCCAAATCATCGGGATGGGTGTGGTCTTGCCAGGTTTGAATGGACACTGGCTGGAGCGCATCTAAATCGTAGCCAATGATCTCCGCCCAACGCTGATTGAAGCGGGTTTCACCGGTTTGCACATTCCACTCCCAGGTACCCGCATGTGTTCCACGTAGAGTCGCCTCAAGCTTCCAATGCTCATGCTCTAGGGCTTTGAGTTTCAGGCGCTGGGTGGCGAGCTGAGCACGTGTGTCCAGGTCCGCCGCCAAGGCTTTGGCCAAGGACTCCAATAACGGCGGGGCTGTGACCTCATCAGTAGCCCCCTCATACAGGAGGGCCACAGTCGCGCAGTGTTGCTGGTCCGGCCCAAAGATCGGCAACACGTGCACAGCGCCCACCTGGGCACAGACCTGCATTAAAGCCTGGTGCAGCTTTGCATCAACACCATCGCTCAGCCGCAGCCATATTGGCTGCTGGCATTGGTGCAGGTAGGCACCTAAACAATCACTGTGCTCAGGCTCCAACTCCACAATCGGAGCCACCTGCTCCACCCCCTGCCAATTGTTCACACACGTCGCCGCAATAACCGCGGCGCAGTCGGCAACGTCACGAATTACAGACAGCAATGGCGCGCTACCAGGGCGCATGAGGGAGAAGGTTGAACATGAGTGGGCGGAGATGGCGTACGGCCACGGAGTCGAAAACACATGCGGGATGGGATTTGAGGGATGCAAATCGCATACCCCTACCCTTACCGCTCCCTCTGGCCCTGGCCCTAGCCCTGGCCCAGCTTGCTGCTACCAAGCAGGCCTTGGCTGAATGCGGCCACCGCCCATGCCCTACGACCACTGTGGGCTAGCACCTCCATTATCGGTGACATTGTTCAATGGCATGGTTATGCTGCCAGCAGGATGGTGATCAATGCTCCGACCACGCGACGGCAATGTCGGGCTGAGCACTCATCCAACAGCAGATGCTCGGCGCCCATCGTGGGGCCATCAAAATCTGTGCAACTCCATAAAACTCGGCCGACCAGAGGAGACAGTCATGGCCCAATCCCCGTTCTACACGGATGACCATGAGCGCTTTCGCGACGAAGTGCGGCGCTTTACCGAAACGGAAATCAGCCCGCATATCGAGACCTGGGAAGTCGCAGAAGAGCTGCCTCGCGAGCTACATCGCAAGGCAGCTGACGCAGGTTTACTGCAGATTGGTTTTCCCGAGGACTGTGGCGGCTTTCCCGCCGACCCCTGGTACCCCATTATCGTGACTGAGGAGCTGGCGCGAGCCGGCAGTGGCGGCTTGATTGCCAGCCTGATGACCCATGGGATTGCCACTCCACCCATTGTTCACGCCGGCAGCCCCGACCAAAAAGCCCGTTTTGCGGCGCCAGTGTTGGCGGGCGAGAAAATTGCGGCCCTCGCCGTCACCGAGCCCAGCGGCGGTTCCGACGTTGCCCAGCTGCGCACCCGCGCCGAACGCGATGGCGATCATTATGTGGTGAATGGCTGCAAAACCTTCATCACCTCGGGCATGCGCGCCGATTACATCACTACCGCCGTACGCACCGGCGGCGACGGCATTGGAGGCATTTCCTTACTCGTCATTGAGGGGGACAGCCCCGGCCTGACGCGCACGCCACTGGAAAAAATGGGCTGGTGGTGTTCGGATACGGCTACTTTGTACTTTGAAAACTGCAGAGTGCCGGTAAGCCACCGCATTGGCCCAGAAAACGCCGGCTTTATGCCCATCATGCTGAACTTCAACAGTGAACGCATTGGCCTCATCGCCAATGCCAGCGCTTTTGCCCAGGTCTGCTACGAGGAGGCCTTGAACTATGCGCGGGAGCGCGAAACTTTCGGCAAGCCTCTGATCAAAAACCAAGTGATCCGCCACAAGTTAGTGGATATGAAAACCCGCATTGAGGCAGTCAAAGCCAATCTGGACATGCTCACCTGGCGCGTGAGCCAAAAACAGATGCCCGTCGCAGAGCTCTCCATGCTCAAGGCCTACGCTACGACCACCTTGGAATTTGTCGCCAATGAGGCCATGCAAATTCTCGGTGGTGCTGGCTATTTGCGGGGAAGCAAGGTGGAGCGGATTTACCGCGAAACCAAGGTACTCACCATCGGAGGCGGTTCCCTAGAGATCATGAAAGATTTGGCGGCACGGCAGATGGGCTATTAGTGCCTTTGGCAATGGAATAAACATTCCCGGCGGAGCGCACCTTGTATCAGATGATTTGGGGAGCTCATTGAGGCGACGAATATCTGCTGAGGGACACGCAGCCCCCCTAACAGTGCGGTTTGCAGTGAACACGCAGGCGTTGGGCTGCATCCAGGATGCATAGGGCTTCGGTATATTCGCGTTTTCCCCATTAGTCCTCATCCTCATGACTCCTACGCCCGCGCCGGCGGCAGCTCTGCTGCCAACCGAGCAACTTGCCCAGCCCGGCCTACTTCTGGATTTGAGCCGGCACAACCCGCGCCTAGCGGAGATGGACTGCGCCCACATCCCCCGCTTTGAGCACTGGTTGAAGACGGAAATGGCAAGGGCCGGCTGTACCTGGGGCTTGGGCGGCTATGGGGAAGACCGTGCCCTGTACGCCATGAGTTCGTTGTTTGGTGCCGGCCAAGACATTCGCAGCGTTCATCTCGGCCTGGACTTATGGCTACCGGCAGGCACAGCTGTCTTCGCACCCTGGGATGCCGTGGTGCATTCCATCGGTAACAACACAGCGCATGGAGACTACGGCCCCACCGTGCTTCTGGAGCACCGCAGTGAAACAGGCATGCCCTTCTTTAGCCTCTATGGCCACTTGGCGGCAGACTCCATTCGCCAACTGCAGCCGGGTCAGGTTGTGAGCGCTGGTGACAGTATCGCCCGCATCGGCCAACCCCACGAGAATGTGGGCTGGGTGCCACACCTGCATTTCCAAATCATGCGCGATATTGGTGATGCGCGCGGAGATTTTCCTGGAGTCTGCTTAGCCTCCCAACGTGCCCGATGGCTTGAAAATTGCCTGGACCCGCTCCCCGTTCTACGCCCTTACTGCCCGCAGCTCGTGGCGGGAACCCCCTCATAGCCCAAGATATTGACCACAGGCCAGCAGGGGCTTTAACCAAGCCCGCAGCGCCGGAGAGATCCTGATGTTGGAAGCCGCCAAGCCTCGCAATGAAGACGAGCGCCTCGCCGTATTGCATGCGCTGGATTTGCTGGACAAGCCCAAGGAACAGCGCTTCGAGCGAATTACCTCCATTGCCAGCACAACCTTTGGCGTGCCCATTGCCTTAGTGACTTTGCTGGATACCGACCAACAACACTTTAAGGCCTGCGTAGGCTTGGACATTCCTGGAACCGCGCGCTCGGTGAGCTTTTGCAGTCACGCCATCCTGCAACCGGACATCATGCTGGTGGAGGACGCAACACTAGATCCCCGCTTCGCCGATAACCCCCTAGTTACAGGGGCCCCGCACATTCGGTTTTATGCTGGGGCACCGATTGAAGTATCACCCGACATACGGCTAGGCACGCTGTGCTTGATCGACACCCAACCACGCAGCCTGAACCAAGCGCAACAAGACATGCTGCGTTCACTGGCCGCTGTTGCACGCGATGAATTACTCCGGGCGCCAGCGCCGGAAACCGCAGAGGCGCATGAGAGCCTGCGCCGCTGGTTAGCCCTTCAGGCTCGCGCACAAACAAGCCCTAGCGCCTGAAGAAACCACAACCCGGTAGACTCAACGCTGGCAGGTACGCCTGCAGACCTTTGGGCCAACTCCTTTTGTTGTGAGTGATACCGCGCAGCGACCAACAAAGTCCCACTCCAGCCTTCTCGTGATTGCTGCCAGCGGACTCTTGCCTGTCATCAGCGCGATACTCATACCCAATGACGCGGGGGCCATACTTCCCCTGGAAGTAGGAGTGCTGAGCATTGCGGTGGCCTTTTTCAAACCGGGGACCGCGCTTCTCGCTGCCGTAGCCAGCGTGTTTGGACATCACATAGACGCCGTCATTGAGCCGAGTCCACATCACCATGGCCTATGGATTGCCGCCGCTCATCTCAGCTGCGCCTGGTTGAGTGGCATTCTCCTGGCGCGAGCTATGCGGCGGCGTCTGTATAGCTTGCGCCGCCACTTGCCACGTGCGGCGCGCTGGTATGACCTAGGGGTCATCAGCCTGCTGGCGACGCTTCAAAGCATCATCCTCGCCGATCATCAAACCCAAGCTGATGCAGCGGCTTTAAGTAGCCTCTGGGTCTCGCAGTGGCTTGTCAGCGGATGTACTTACTTTGTCATGCAGCGCGCTACCCTCGCGTTGTTAACCCGGCCACGGTTTGCTTGGGACGCCCGTGAACGCGGACTCGCTGCCCTCAGCCTGGCATCGCTGAGCCTGTTTACAGTGTTGATTGCCCTCAGCCTGTATCAGGCGCGGGCAACACGCTGCGACGACCTCGATGACCTGCTGACCTTTGCGAGCAGCCAGTTACAGAGCCAGCTCCAGCAAGCTCGAAATAGCCTGGAATTGGCTCGCTTGATCGTGGACGGAGGCGGCAACGACGCTTCGGTCTTCAGCCAAGAGTTGGAGACATTGGGCTTGCGGGACCATGGTTGGTTGTCGCAGCTTTATTGGGTGGATCTCCACGGCAGTCCCCTGCTACGACTGGGATTTCCAGCAGAGCGGGTGTTCCATCGGCTGGGCCATGAGCCTCCGTTGGCATGGGCCACGCTGCTGGAGGCCACACAAACAAGCTCGGACGTTCACGCAATGACGCTGACTGGGGCCACCCAGCAACCCCGACTGGTGTTGGGTTTAGCGACTCGAGCACGCCCTGGGGCGGTTATCGCAGATCTGAACCTCAGCGCATTTCTATTCGCGTTTCAGCAGACTGCCAACACACTCTTGGCAGGCGCCCGACTAGAGTTGAGAGGCCCCAGCTCCACAGCTGTCACGGTCGATTTGGGGACGCTTCCGCGAACTACAGACCTCATTCAAAGTGAGCGCCGCCTGCTCCTGGGCGACTTGGAGTTTGGCCTCCATGCCAGTACCGAGCCCTACCCTCAGCACAGCTGGAATTTGCAAAACCCCCACTGGCAGCTGGCCTCCTTATTGCTTTTTTCCGCCCTGCTGACCCAGCTCGGCGCGGCCCAACGCAAACGCCGTTTGGACAACGTCAAACAACAACGCCTGCGTGCCAAACACCGACGGCAGACCAAACAACTGCATGAACAGCTATTGGCCTCGGAACGGCATTTGGGTTTTGAGGGCGTGCTATCAACCATCTCCCACGAACTCGCCACCCCCTTGGGCATTGCCCAGCTCGCCTTGGATGATTTGCAAGCCGTACTGGAGACACCCCCAAAAGCCATTGATGGGCAACAACGCAACAATGATCAGGCCGCGTCTGCGGCGACCTTTAGACGCATGGAGCAGGCTCTGGGCCAAGCACGCACCCTGCTGCGCAAATATCGCCTGCACTCAAACACCAAAACCTATGCCTCCACGCAACTTGTGGACCTGGTTCAACTGCTCAGTGATTTCGTCGAGTTAATGCAGCCGCACTGCGCGCAGTGCGGGGTCACAATACAACTGCATGGCCGTACGGAGGCCGTGCATGTCATGAGTAAACCCAGTTTGATAAAACAGGTGTGCATGGCTTTGGTGAACAATGCTTTGGACCATGCCTTCGCGGCTGACCAAGCCAACCCATCCATTCGCATAGAGCTGCGAAGCTACGTGGATTACAACCTGATCATCATTCGCGATAATGGCAGCGGAGTGCCTGCGCAACTGGAGAAAGTGATGTTCGACCCCTTCACCACAGGAAGGTCTCATCAAGGACATCGCGGCTTAGGGCTTTACATCGCAAGAACCATCGTTGAGAACGAACTCCACGGGAAGATTCGCGCGATAAGCTCGGCCAGTGGCACCGCTATGCAAGTTGAACTTCCCGCTTACTCGGAGGCCGCCATCGATGCGCATGTTGTTAGTTGATGATGATGCAAGCTTCGTCGAGCAAATCGCCAATAGCTTGCAGTTACTCGGGCATGTGGTCACCGCGGACACCAATGCACGGACCGCCTTGGCTCGTTTGCAGCAAACACCTCACAATTTCGATGCGCTGTTCCTCGACATCAAAATGCCTGATTTCGATGGCTTTTCCATGCTGCGCGCCCTGGCCGACCACCATATCGAGCTTCCCACCGTCATCGTCAGCGGGCATGCAGATTTCCGCGAGGCGGCACGTGCGGTGCGCGGCAACATCGTCGACTTCTTACTGAAGCCTTTTGGGCGCGCCCAACTCAATGCGACCTTGGCCCGCTGCCAGGGCTGGTGGGATGCGCGCAAGGACACGGTAGACCCCCTATTTACCGCTGAGCACCATTGGGAGATGCAATCTCGCGTCGGGGCCACAGCCGGCGTTTGTCAGCACATCACACGTTGTGTGCAGCCCTTTGGCGCGCAGTCACAGGATTTAGAGCACATTCGATTGGCAGCACATGAAGCCCTTTTGAATGCTGTCATCCATGGCAACTTAGAGATTCCCGGCCACCAACGCGAAGATTTAGGATGGTCTGGCTACGATCAACTCATCGCGCAGCGTGAGCAACAACCGCCCTATTGCCACCGTCTGGTGCGCATACAGCTTCGTCTGGCCAAATCCAGTCGTGTCGCGGAGCTCAGGGTGACGGACGAAGGCCCTGGATTTCGCCCTTCCGAGCACAATAGTGACACGGTCCCCGACGTGCTGGAGGAGAGTGGACGCGGCTTATTCCTGATCCGGCGCGTCATGGACCAAACCGTTTGGGAAGATGAGGGCCGAACCATAGTGATGCAGCGAAAGCTGGGCTCGGCCTAGCAGGCTTGCCGCCCCTGCTCCTCCGGCACGGGGATGTGCCGACAACAATCAATCACCCCACTGTGTGATTCCTGGAGTACGCCGTGGGCGTGCAGCGCGGTGCACCCTCGGTGAACTGGCCAGGATGGGCATGCTCATCCCCCCTTAAGGGGCAGTCTCAGACTCGATGCTCAGATCGTAGCGGTGAACTACGGTGTAGCCGCTAGAGGCTCCAATTTCGTTACCAAAACCAATTGACGCCAAGTACAGATCTGGATCCACAATCTCAGCCTGGATCAAGGCCTCAATCATCTCTCCAATGGGCACCACGCCCTGCAACCGAGGCTGTTCTCGAACAAAGGCGAGGTAGGTCCAATTCGCACCCTCTGGTTCCCAGTCTGGCTCCCCCTGATACAGCAGATAACGTCCCTCAGACGTACGCAGGGTAGCGCGTAATTCTCCGAAGGGGACAACACCTCCAGGCTCATATTCCCAGACCATGAGCTCGTAGCGGATGGCGGGCAAAGAAGCAACGGCTCCTTCCGTGATCCACATATCGAAGGCCAAGTTCAGGCCGCTACCGATACTGTAGGTTTCTACCGCAAAGTCCGCATCCAGTCGGCGAATTGAACCGAGTCGTTTGGGCAAAACCACTGTTGTGGACTGTTGAAACCAAGGCTTCCATCCAAAAATGATTTCCGGGTAGGAGTAGACCTCGGAGGCCTGTGCCAGGGGAAAGCTCCAACTCCAGCCCATTTTTGCTGCAGGCGCGGGGCCGCGGAAAATGCACTGGCTGTATTGATCTTGGGCAAAGCTTTCCACATTCCAAGTGTTGTTCTCTAGCCACTTGGAGCCCTCATCAAACAAAGCGAAATCGGTGCAGCTTTGTTCTACAGCAGAACTTTGCAGCTGACCAAAGTCCTGATCTTGGACGAACCGAATTTGTACGCTGCGCTGCTCGCTGTTGTCCGCACTGCGCACAACCAAGGCCTGAGGTTGGTCCAGGTCAAATTGACTCCCGACCGCAGGCACGATTCCGGCACCGGGAGCCCCCTGAAAAGCACTGAGCTCAGCAGGGCCAAACTGATTGCTGCCATATTCCACTGTGAGTTCTTGAGTGTCGCCGTCCACGGTGACTCGGGTGTTTTGCCCGTTGACCGTGAACTCCAATGACTGCAGCAGAGCGACCGGGCTGGGCGTCGCCGTCGGGCGCGGGGCTGGTGTCGCAGTGGGAGCCTGTGACGGCAACGGAGTCGCCGTAGGCGCAGTACTGGGTGAAGGCGCCAAACTTGGCAGAGGCGATAGGAGCTGCTCAATATCGTCCTGCTCACTCTGACACGCGGTCACCGCCACTGCGAGTATGCACGCAGTGACCAACCGGCCGCAGGCTAGAAACCGCTGGACAATCGACTGCATATACGCGCGCTGGAAAAACATCACTTTGGCGTTGCCTGCACATTCACTGTCTTGACAGTTTAGTACCATGTGAACCCTCGGGTTTGTGAACCGGCATTCACACACCGCAACCTCCCTTGGGGAAAGGACACCATGGCGTACTTGGGCAAATGTGGCCTCGCTCCTGCACTGCTGGCAATGTTGTTGACCAGCCTAAGTGCATTTGCAGCCAATTTGAGCGAAGTTGAAGCGGCCCTACAGACTGGGGAGCTGGCACGTGCCCAGCAACTCATTAGCAACCTCGAGCCAGTACTCGGCCCAGACCCACAGCTGCAATACCTCAAGGGGCTGTTGGCACACCGACAAGGTGAGCTCAGCCTCGCCGCTCGAATCTTTGAGCGTCTGCATCAACAGCACCCGGAAACTCCAGAACCCGGCAACAATCTCGCTGTGGTTCTCGCGGCCCAAGGCCAAGCTCTGCAAGCCGCGGCGGTGCTCAAGGAGGTGCTGGCCGCCCATCCTGATTACCTTCCCGCGCTGGAGAACCAAGCGGCGCTGCATGCCCAGCAAGCCAGTCTGGCCGCACAGCGGGCGGCCGCTTTAACCCCCTCTACTTCCGCCGTGTCTCAGCGGCCCGTCCAGCCCAGCGCTAGCCCTCGCCCAAGCCCCGTGTCCCAGCCTGGCTCAGTGCCAACGTCAAGATCAGTCCCTGGCCTGCAACCAATGCCCGCAAGGACAAAACAGGCACCCAAAAACACCGTGCTGCCTCCAGCGCCCAGCGAGACCCCCAAAAAAGCTGGCCTGGCCAAGCCGCAAACCACACCAGCAGCCCTCCCGTCGTCGCAGGCGGCAGTGCCATCACGATCGGCGGCCACCGCAGCGAGCATCCCTGCAGTCGCAATGCCTGCTTGGCGCGCCCATCAGCAATGGCTAGAGGCCTGGCAACGCGGCGACGCTGCCGCCTACTTGTCGCATTACGCCGCCGATTTTGAGCCCAGTTTGGGCCAAAGTCGGCAAAGTTGGGCCGAAGACCGCCGAGAAAAAGTTCCCAAAGCGCGTGCTGCACAGATTTCAGTCTCGGATGTGCAAACAAAAATCCGCCGCGACGGCTCTATCGATTTCCGCTACGTGCAAAGCTACACATCCGAGCGCTATTCCGACCAAACGCGCAAGCGCTTGGTCTGGGCCCAGAGAAATGGTCGTTGGCAAATTATCCGAGAGCAAGTTCTGCTATGAAACACGCCTCCAACGCTTGGCGACCACTCGGAGCGATGGCCATTGTGCTCAGCTTCGCTCTCTGCGGGTGCAGCTCAGAATCTGATGTGATCGCCCCGCCGGACATTGAAGGCAGCTCGGCGGCCCTGGGTGGAATTTACGAGGCAACCATTCGCAGTGACGATCAAACCGCGAACTGGGTGTTGATCTTCGGTGATGAGGCACCGGATGGAGCCGACAATCGCCTGGTGGCCTATCGTCAAAAAGACTCGCTGGATGAGTTCATCACCGGCCGCTTCGTGGTCAACGACAATACCGCCGATCGCCGCGCCAATGTCTTGTGGTTTGACTTGGTCGAGGTTGAGCCTGAGCTTGAAGACATTACCCCTGGCGAAGAAGAGGAGCCCGAGTTTGAGCGCCGGATACGTCCGGCGGTGCTCAATGTTCGACTCGCACCAGATGGCCGAGTTTTCGGCACTCTTTCCGGTGAGGAGGTTGATGCCACTGTCGACGGCCGCTATGTGCAGAATTGGTATGAGCGCATCTCCGGATTTGAGCTGAGTGCTGGAGAATGGCGCGACCTCGATCCCTTTGGCCGGGAGAACATCAGTCTGGAGTTCGATGACCAAGGCGGCTTTGGCGGACGTAGTATCGAGGACTGCACTTTGGCGGGTCAGCTCAGCCTGATCAACACCCGTTTTAACCTCTACGAGTTTTTCTTAGCCTCCCGCTGCAATGAAACACTGGATGCCACGGGCTTGGCCACCATTCGTCCAGCCTCAGAAAACCCCCAGGTGGACGGCCCCTCGACTCTGATTGCCATCGTCCCCTATCGTGATGGCAGCGAGGTGCTGGGGTTTTTCTTAACGCCCGAGCGCGAGCCTAGGTTCTAAACACTGCGCTTTGGAGGGCCCTGAAGAAGCCGCAAAGCACGCCCAAGCCTCCTCTCAAGCGCTTAACGACGTATCTCGTTGCTTCCTGAGCGCTTTGGCTCAGGCATTCGCCTTGGCCTCCGCGCCGAGGTCAATGCCTCAATCTTCTGCGGCGTGCTCTACTGTTCTTCGGACATTCGGGGCGACATTCGGGGCGACATCCAAAGTGCTGGAGGTGCGGGGAGCACCTCTGGAGCCTGTGTCTGCGAGGCTGCGGCCTCAGGTGACTCTGCCTGCTGGGTTCTGAGGTCCAGAAATTGGTTGATTTGCTCCAAGTTATCGGCGATGACGATATTCTTCGGAGCGAGTTTCGCGGCGCGCCTGAGCAGGGTTCGAGCACCACTGTAGTTCGCAGCCTGGGCCTCTGATACCGCTAAATTATTGAGCAATACCGGGTCGAATGGATTGGCCGCCAAGCGTTGCTCGAAGCTGCGGATGGCCGCGTCCAGACGGCCATCAATGAGTGGGGCCAGATCCGCCGCCAACGCGGCTCCTGAGAGCACACTACAGGCGCCCCCCATGATGCCCAGACCGAAGATGCGGCGTAGCAGTCCTCGAGATGGGTTTTTCAGCATCCAGTTAGCGGAAGAAGTCTTGCGCAAAGGCATTGTTGAACTCCACGGGACCGGTAAAGGAATAACGCAAGCCCATATGGAAAATGTACTCGCGGAAGTTCTGGGCGTTATCTACGGAAAAACGCCCCGTGACAGCAAGCCGATCCGCTACGGGGTAACTCAAATCGCCGCGCAGCAAGTAGGCCAAACCGGAATCATCGAGGCCTGCATAACCCCCAGCTAGGTCTAGCTCGGGCTCTGCGACGCGCAGCAGATCTAACTCCTGCTGAAGTATGGCGCTGGTTGGAAACCATGGCGCGCCGTCTTCACGGAAAGTCTGATAACCAAAGGCCGTGATGTTGAAGCCGTAGGTCAGCCGGCCCCATGTGGGTAAATCGCGATGGCGGTAGGTGCCAGCGCTCATTTCCACGCTGGCGTTCTCATCCACATTCCGTCCATCCAGCTGGGATACGCGTAGATCCGCATAGACTCCGGACAAGCCAATGTCGCGCACCAGACCAAGCTCCATGCCAGAGCGGGACACACCGCCCCAATTTACGCCCAGCAAAGCATCGCGTTGGCCAGCCCAGGACAAAACACTATCGGTGACGGGTAGGCGCACAAAACCCAGCTTGGGCTGCCAATCGCCCCATTGGGGCTGCCAGCGTACATGCCCTGTGAGGCGGTCCTCCAAGAACCCATAGGGCGTCACTCCAATGCTCGCGCTCAACGCGCCCTGGGCAAAGTGCAAACTACCGGCCAAACCCGAGTCGTTCACAGAAATCGAGTCCGCCTCCCCGCCTCCAATCAATGCCAGCGTCCCCAGCCGCAGGCGGGCTTCGCCGCTCAGCTCCCCCGCACTAATCACCTGAGGCCGGACGGCAACGCCCACCGTGCCCCATTCGAAAGCTTTGGAGTGCAATTGCAGGGGTAGCGCCACATCGGATAAGCGTGACAAACCGGCCTCCCCTTGGCGGAGTCTAGAGCGTAGGTCCGCAGTCGCCCTAGGACTGACCTGCGCTTGTAGTCGCTGCATGGCCGTAGGAGAGCTACGCATGGGCCGATTCTCCGCGCTCTCATTCGCGGGCAGGGATTGCTGCGAGCGTAAAAAACGTGGCCGCAGTTGTGGAGCCAGCTTCAGCACAATACTCGCGGGCATCTGCGTGGTGGAATCTGCCGATTGCAAACGTAAGGGCTGCAACTGGGCAAACAGACTTGGCTCTGCCTGCGGAGACACAGGGCGTGCAAATGCCCCAGGCTTGAGGGCCAGCGGCTCTGCCAGGGGAATAGCGTCCGCCGTGGATGGCACTGAGTTGGTCGGTGCTAAGCGCTGCAGCGCCAACCGAGGTGGGCGCGTGGTCTCCTTGGTCTGCTGCTGACGCTGCGCCGCCCGCATAAAGCGCAAGGCCCGGGCATCTAGTCCGCGCGCCTGGGCATATTGAGCTTCCAGTTCTAAGTAGGCAGGGTCTGTTGCATCCTCGCGCCGCAGCCGCCGCAATGCCCCGCGGATTATCTCGGTATCTAGGCCAGCGCTAATGGCGGTTTGCGCAAGCCCCAGGTTGGCAGCACGGTGACCGGGTTCTTCATCTAAGACCCGCTGGTAGAGGGCCAGCGCTTCCTCATGATCACCAGCGCCAGCGAAAATACGGGCCAGCGCCAGCACCACATTGGTGTCTTCGGGCCTGCGCACAATCACGTCGCGCAGAGCATCATAAGCCGTCGCATAATCGCCGGCCTCCCTGGCTCTGTCCGCCAGCTGCAGCCGGTAGCCCACAACTAACTCTTGCAGATTCTGTTGTTGCGTCGAGGACAGGGGCTCATCCCGCAAACTGTTGACCAAGGCGGTAAATTCCGCGTCCAGACCGTTTTGCAGCAACATGGCGGCATACTGCAACTTGACCCCGGTATCTGCGGCTTCGCCGGCCATCGCCCTGCGCAGATAACTCAGCGCCCGTGCGGAGTCTCCCAGTGTTTGCCAACCCGTGGCCAAGCTTGGAAAGTAGCTTTGATCATTGCCTACAGCCCGCGCTGCCGCTGAGAGCGCCGCATCTGCGGTGCTCCAATTCCCCCGTGCCGCGGCCTGCTTGGCACGCTGAATTTGGTATTCAATCCAGGCTCTGCGCTGCAGTTTGACCAGCTCCGGGTCCCGTGCAGCGACGGGAATGGTTTCCAGAATGCGCAGCGTCGCAGGCCACTGCTGCGCATCAGCCTGCTGGTAAGCCACCGCCTTGCGGACATCGGCTTCGTCACCATGCGTCTGCAGCAAGGATTGGAGGAGATCACCCGCAGCCTCCACCTGACCCAACTCCCGCAGATTCCTGGCCAGATCAAGCCGGATCCAAGGGCTGTCGGGGTCTAGGGTCAGGGCCTCCTCCAGCAGGCTACGAGCAGCAGCGTAGCGCTGCGCCGCATACTGCTGCTGAGCCTGATCGCGCAGCCGCTCGGCCTGCGCTGGACGTAAGCGGGTACGGATTTGCTCGTCCTCTGCAGTAGATACCAGCTCTTCCGCGGCCGCTAAATTCCCCTGGCGTAAATACACCTCGGCAAGCATCCGGCGCGCATCGGCTTGATTGGGCTGCTGGGCGAGCACCAATTGCAACTGCTCGATGGCAGCCGAGAAGTTGTCCTGCTGCTGCAAACTCAGCGCATAGGGCAAGCGCAAGCTCGGATCCACATCCGGTGGCGCAGCGGCAAACGCTTGCTCAAAGAGGGGCACGGCCGCCTCCCAGTTGCCTTGCAGGCGCAGTTGCTCGGCGCGATTGTAGTCACGATAAAAGCGGGCACTGCGCAGCCCTGCGGCCCAATTGCGAGACTGGGCCGGGCTTTTGCGGTTGGCCTGCTCGTAGAAAGCCACCGCCTGTTCCTGGTCACCGGCCGTTTGCGCCACGGCAGCCAGCCCAGCCAATGGCGCTCCAGCATCTGGGTACTGCTCTGCGAGCATCTGAAACCGTAGCCGTGCAGCCGCAACATCACCTGCACTTAAGAGAGCATAAGCCTCATCGGCCTGATCTTGAATGCGCTGCTGGCGCTGATTGCTGGCTTGCCGGCGTAACAGGTCGAGTTTGGCGCGAATCTCCGGGGCGTCGTCGATCTCGCGCAGGTAGCGCTGAATCAAGCCACGATCAGCGGCCCTGGGCTCCAACCAGATCAGGGCCTGACGCAAGCTGGCCTTGGCAGGTGCGGCGACACTCAGCTGCTGCTGCAGGTCGAATAGCTCAGCAATGGCCTGGCGCCGAGTCTGCGGTCGATAAGAGTGCACGCGCGCCAGGGCGAGCTGCAAGCGAGCATTATCGGGATCGGCCTGTGCCAGTGAGCGCAAAGCCTTTTCAGCCTGCTCCCAATAGGCCTCCTGTCCGGCCATACCTTCATATATTTCAACGGCCAGTGCTCCCTCCGGGCTCAGCACATCCTGCGCCTGATAGTAGGCCTGAGCCGCGCGCTCGAAATCCCCCTCACGCACTGCGGTGCGAGCCGTAGAGACCAACTCCCGCTGCCGCAACAAGGCCTCTTGTTTGGCCTGCAAGCCCTGTAAGTGGCTGCTGTTTGGGTTGAGCTCTGCCAGGCGTCGCCGATATTGCGCGGCGAGGTCAGCGGCACCGTTTTGTTCATGCAGACCGGCCAAACGAGCCAGCGCCAGCTCACTGTCTGGCTGCAAGCTCAACAGTCGTTCCCAGGTCTGTATGGCCAGGTCCAAACGACCGCGAGATTCCAACTCCTCGGCTCGGTCAATCAGGGGCTGCAAGCCATTGTTGGAATCTTGCGCCTGGGCCGGCCCAGCAAGTAACAGAGTCAAGACCAGCAAGAGGGTCGGCTTCATCACAGGGTCTCCCCACGACGCAAAGCGCCATCAGCGGCAAAGGCAAAGCGGTTCTGCGCATAACCCTGCGCAAACAGAGTGAGCACTTGATCGTAATAGCGTGCCGGCGACCCGACCAAACCATCGTGCGTTTGCGCTGCCACGCGGGCCCAGAGACGCTGCGCCAGCTCTGGCTCTTGTTGCCAGGTGGCGTACAAGGCCAGGCTAGCCTCAAAGCCCACTGGCCCTACCCCCGTGGTCCAGCCTGTGGCCACATCCCAACGCTCCGGAGCGGTTTGCTGACGCTGCAACAGGGTAATCACCGGCTTGAGAGCGTGTTTGTCTGGGTCGGTATGGGCGGGGCTCATCGCTGCCCAAAGGTAGCAGCGAATGGCGTCATACGAGCCCAAAGTGCCCCGCTCTGAGTCAGGCGCATAGCCTTCCGGCGTGACCAGCACCCAGTCTGGAGGCAAACCATGGGGGCTGCTGCTCTGCAAGAGTTGGGGAAGCTGCGCCAACAGCTCAAACCACAGCGGGTTTTGGGAGTGTTGGGCGAAGTAAGCCAGCTGCCAGGCCGGCAAGTAGGAAGGATTGGTACGCAGGCCTTGGGCCAACTCGAAACCGAAGGGAGCCGGCAACAACACCACCCGATCCCCCTGGCGCTTGATCATCTGTGACTCGACCCTGGCCAAGACCTGATCACCCAGTTTCGCCCAGTCTGGCCGTTGCCACAGCCGAGCAGCCTCGAGCAACGCATAAGCTAGAAACATTTCGGCGTCGGTGGCCGGGTTCGCATCCAAGACACCCCAGCTTTTGGTGACTTTGTCCTGCCCCCACAACCATGCCATGCCAATGTCAGCGACATTGCCACGGGCCAAGTTGGCCACACTCCATTCCAGTACCGACTCGAAGGTCTCTTGATCGTTGGCGACCAGCGCGAAGAACAAGGCGTACACCTGCCCCTCCGAGACCGTTCTGGCCCCGTCTTGCCAATCAATCACCCGGCCCTGGTCACTGATAAAACCTTGCTTGAAGCCTTCCCACAGCGGCCAGGAGCTGGCTTGAGCCTGAAAGCAAATACCCAGGCACAAGCAGAGCACCCCAAGCCTTCGCAGGCAAGGCAGTCGACGCGGTTTAACCGGCATGAGCGCTAACCCGCACGGCGACTCAACCCCAAACGTATGCAGAGTACAAAGAGCAGCACCGTCAGTAGCATGAGAGGGATGACGCTGTAAGGGTGACGCTGTAACCAACGCAGTACCCGCTGATCCAGCGGCAGTTCGCCCACACCATAGCGGGGCCCCAGGTCAAAGCTGGATACCTGTCGGGCATTGACCAAAGCGAGATCGCCGCTGAGGTATTGCGCCCGCCCGGGGTCGAGCAAGGTCTTCGCGGCTTGCGGCAGACCACTAGGGTCTTCGGCGGCCACAATCACCACACTGCGCCCGGCATGCTGCGGAGACTCGATTTGCATGTAGGCCGCAAGTCGTCCCTGAGATTCGAGCAGCACCTTTCCGGCGTAGTCATTGGCCGCTTGCAGGTCGCGATCTTCTAGCCAGGCCTGCACTTGCTCGGCCAATGAGGGGCGGCGTAGCCGCAAGGTATTGCCTTCCCGACTCAGCGGCAGTGCATCGTCGAGGGCATCCAAGACTTGCATACCCGCAAGAGTGCCGACGATTAATAAGTCCTTGTCCTGCTCCAAGACCGCGGGGCTGTCGGCATACACTTGCGCATGCCATAAAGGCACGCCGGCTTCGCGGCCTAAGTAGGCAGCCAAGGTAAGAGCAGCCGACAGTTCCTGGGAACTGGGCTGCTGGCCGAGCACAAACGCCATTTGTGCCCCATCCACCGCCCGTGAAAAGGGATAGCCTCCATTGCGCAGCTTGGCCAAGTTCGGCATCTGCGCAAAGTGCGCATGTCTGGGCAAGACCATCCGAATATTGCGATCGATCGAGCCCTCCCAGCTATTGCTGTCATAGGCCTCACAGGGCTTATTGGTGGTTTTGACAAAGTTGAATTGCCAGCTCAGTTGATTGCGGTGGGTCAGCTGAGTCGGCGGCAGGCTGGTCACTGCCCGCGTGGCACGACCATCGTCGCGCCGAGCCACCGGCACCTGATCAGCGAACTGGTCATTGAGCAAGACACTCAGAGATGACCCTTGAGCCGCAGCCACGGATGCGCGGTAATCGAAGTGCAAACGCGGCTCAGCGCTGGAGAAAAAGTAGAGATCCGGTGGCAGCCGGAATTCCACTTGTAGTGGCCCGGCATTCAAACCGCGCACCGACAAGGGATCATCAATCAAATCGTCTAGGGCAATCGATTCCTCCGTTTGCAGCCAACGCGGCGATGCATAAAGCGGCCGCGGCTCCGGCACCGAGAAATTCACCACCCGTGCCTGCTCTCCGCTCATACCCGCATGCCCGTAGGCCAGCCCCTGTGCGGCCAGCAACATCTGCTCCGGTGTGGCCCCAGAGACGATGAGCATTTGCGCCGATCGATCCAGGGGGTGACCTTGGATGCGAACGAGGGGGCCGTCATTCATGCTCGCTGCTGTCAGCGCCCGGCGCGTCTCGGTGGTGTTCTGGAGCACGATCACATGCCCCTGAGGAGGCAGCTCACCCTGGCGCACCGTCACCTCCAGCCCCCGATAATCGGCATGCATACCCAACCAGCTGGCCAAAGTCACCGCAGCGCGCAGCGTCTGCGGACCAGGCTGGCTGGGAAGTACCATCGTGACTCCAACCCGCCGACTATCTGCGGCGCTCACAAAAGGCGCGGGCAAGCGGCCGAGGTCGGGCGCCAAAGGCAGGTTGCCCAACTCCAGCTGCAAAGCACTCGACTGCGCCACCTCCAGCCACAGTGCTGGGCTCAAGGGATCCAAGCAGTTGTCGGGGCCAACCCCTGCGTCGGCGGCAATGAGCTCAAAGCGTAAATCGTTGTAAACCACGAACAGGGCCGGATCCAAAGCCAGAGTCCATTGGCCTGGACTTGGCAAATCGGCTAAGCGAGCAGCCGCGACGACCTCATCATTGAGAAATACGCGCAGCTGACTACGCTCGGGATTGAGCTGCGGAGAGAAAGCCACCTTCAACTCCAGACGCGCATCGCGGACATATTGGTCTTCACGCACCGCAAATGGCAGGGAGTATTGCGCGAACTCCCCCCGCAGACGGAGGGCGGTGGTCGCCCCCAGGCGCCGAAAATCCAGACGCTGCGGACCTTCAGCAGCCATGGCATAGCCATGTTCAGGAGCGCTGAGCGGCGCCGCCAATGATTGCGCATAACCAGGCCCAACCAGCGCCAAGGCCAGCAAGACGGGGACAAACAATTTGTTAAGCATGCTTGGCTCCTCGAAGCCCATTGAGCAAGGAGCGCAGCGCGATTCCAGCGCCAGCCCAACCGAAACGGGCGACATGTGCCAAAGCCCGCCAGGGCCGATCACGGGTTTCTTCTTTACGCCAGGCCAGCCAAGAATCGGCCCGCCCGTATAGCACGTACACCAAATAGCTCTGTTGTTCCAAGGTCATCTCCGAGAACTGGATGGCAACTCGCGTTTCGCCAATACGGCGAACGGTGCCTGGTAACCACATGATTTTGCGTTCAGGCAGCAAGGCCACTTCCACCGGAGCACCATCGTCCAGATCGATCAGACCCAGCGAGAGATAACTCAGCCCGCCATAGGACATATCCACGGTTTCGCCAATCTCATAATCTGGGTCCGGCTGTTCGGCGCTCGGCGCAGGCCGTACTAGGAGGGGGACGTGCATATCCACGCGCACATGCAGCCTACGCTGCTGGCTCTCCGCGGCCACCCGAATGGCCGCCCCCAGGATCAAAAGGTTGTACGCCGTCCAACCCATATTCAGCCAAAGGGTTTCGGTCGCCGCGTCGGGCAACATCAGCCGCCCCATACCCACTGCGATGCCAACCATATTCAGGATGAATAGCCACATGTAGGGTTTGGCAATATCCGCGTCGAAGTAATCGCGATCGACAATGCCGCCTTTAGCCGTCACGTTAAATTTACCCAGCTTGGGATTGACGATCGCCAATGTGGTCGGGACGATGATGAATGCAGCGAGTAC
This sequence comes from Oceanococcus sp. HetDA_MAG_MS8, assembly GCA_019192445.1. NCBI lineage: Bacteria > Pseudomonadati > Pseudomonadota > Gammaproteobacteria > Chromatiales > Oceanococcaceae > Oceanococcus > Oceanococcus sp. HetDA_MAG_MS8. The sequence goes on along the minus strand of JAHCMK010000003.1, from coordinate 32,685 downwards.
CGTCTCGTAAACCTCTGCCCAGAAGGAATGTCGATAGGCCCCCTGAATGCGCGAGTTGGTCATAATCGCCAACACCAGGTGGGGCAAGGCGTAAGCGGCAATCAGGCTGCCCTGAGCGGCAATAATTTTGGCGTCGAAGAACAAATAAGCCAATGGCGCCGTCAAGAACACAATGCGTGGAATGCCATAGAAAAAGTGCAGCATGGCATTGGCATAGCAGATTCGCTGTCCCCAGCGCAGCCCCTTTTTCAGCAGCGGGTTGTCAACGCGAAAAATCTGCGCCATACCGCGTGCCCATCGAATTCGCTGGCCAACATGAGCAGACAGCGATTCGGTGGCCAAGCCAGCGGCTTGGGGAATGTTGATGTACGCACTTTCCCAACCGCGGCGGTGCATTTTCAAAGAGGTATGCGCATCTTCGGTCACGGTTTCCACGGCGATACCTCCGACCTCCTCCAGCGCCGTACGACGCAGCAAGGCGCATGAGCCGCAAAAGAAGGTCGCCCCCCAATAATCATTACCGTCCTGGAGCAAGCCATAGAACAGCTCACCCTCGTTGGGCACCTTGCGGAACAGATCGAGATTGCGCTCAAAAGGGTCGGGTGAGAAGAAATGGTGCGGAGTCTGCACCAGCGCCACTTTGGGATTGGCCACCATGGTGCCAACCGTCAACTGCAAAAAGGACCGAGTCGGGATGTGGTCGCAATCGAATATGGCGATGACCTCTCCCGTCGTCTTCTCCATGGCTTGGTTAATGTTTCCAGCCTTGGCATGCCGGTTGTTGTCCCTGGTGATGTGGGTCGCACCCACCTGCGCGCAGAAGGCACCGAATTCCTCTCGGCGCCCATCGTCCAAAACATAGACTTTGAGTTTCTCCGCAGGCCAATCCAGCTTGAGCGCCGCGAGTACAGTAGGGCGGACCACATCCAAAGGCTCGTTATACGAAGGGATGTAAACGTCTACGCTGGGCCACAGGTCTTGATCAGCGGGCAAGCGGACCGGTTTGCGCCGCAAAGGCTTGAGTACCTGAAAGTAGCCAAAAACCAAGATCACCAGGGCGTAGAGTTCTGCTGCAATCAGGCCAAGCGCCAACACCTGATCGACGAGGCCAAAGCCCGGACCAAAGGGCATGGTTTGGGTCAGCCGCCAGCTCAGATACCTTAAGGTGGTTAAGCCCGATATCCCCATCAGGGTATAGAGCAGCCACGGCCGATCCTTCAGTCGCGTGAGCAAATAACTGGTGGCAATACACCCCAGGCCAAACAGGAGCTGGCCGACAAGACTGAGCTGCATGGTGAGCAAAGGCGCGGCGCATAAGGCCAGCCCGGCTCCAGCCAAAATCAGCAGTAATGTGTTGGGTTTGACGGAAAACAGCATCTTGGCCTCAGGCAATCGAAGACCAATGGGCTACACCCACTGGCGGAGGAAGTGGATTAGCCTGATGTCTTTGGCGGGCGCGCTGTCATGCGGCCGAAGACACTGCGCAAGTCTCGTTTGCTATTGCGCGCCACGCTCCGCGCTGGGCTGGACGCTTGGGGCACTTTATCCAGCTGCAGCTTCAATCCCTTGGGTTTGGCTGCAGGCGCCTTGGCGGCTAAGCGCGAAAAGGCCTCACGCAAGCTCACAGACTTGTCCTCAGCCCGCGGCTGCTCCAGTGCTTGGCCCGGCTGAGGCACAGATTTGGGGGGCGCGCTGTGTGAGTGCAGGGTTCTATTCGCAGGCACGGCTGGCGCATCCACCTGTTGCGGCGCAGGGGCTCGCGGCGACTCCCGCTTGCTCTCTTCGCTCTTCTTCGCGGAGTTCTTCTCAACTGGGATCTGAGCAGATACAGCCTGCGACTGAGGCCGCTGCGATGGACGACGCTCGGGCGAGGCTGGCACGCGCGCGGGCGCCCAAGACGGCCGACCATCGGGTTGCGGCTCATCCTGATAACCAAAGTCTGCCAGCCCCAAGGACCGCAGCATCATCTGCACGTCGTCAATGGCTTGCTTGCTGTCTGCATCGGGTTTTCTGTCTTTAGCCATAATGTCTACGCTGCTCTGCGGTGGGCGCCGAGTCATGCTTCACTCTCCCCACTGTCGAATACACTGGCGTGAGCCATTCGGAAGTACAAAATATGTGGATCGTCGGCGTCACTGATGATTTGCCGCAGGACCAGGTCGGCCCCAGCACCGAGCTCCACCAACCACTCTTTGAGTAAACCTTCAAAGACGGCTGGCGCCCACTCAGCACTATTCGGACCAAAAATGCTGTGCACAGGCGCATCACCGACCTCTATATCGATCACATCTTCACGCAGCGTGATCGTGACCCAGCCCCAACCCCATTCCTGGAAGATATGGTTGGTTGCCAGCTCCAAGTCTTCAATGGTCTCGCACTGCGGCGTGGGGTGATCCCGCCCGAGTTGCTCTCCTGCCAAATAGAGCAAAGAGCGCAACTGCCCAGCATCGACGCTATTTGACAATACCTCAGCCAAGGATTGCAAAATCACAGCGGTATGAGGCGGCTTGCGCAAGTCGCGCAGTCGCTGCATTCGGCTCAACATCCCGTGTCCCGATGGATCTACTCTCGCTATGATCCCAGCTTCGGACTGAGTTATCCAATGCATCGTTTCCATCACGGCCGCCAATGGCGATGCGGAGCATCATTCAGCATGCCCTGACGGCGACGAAAATCTGTGGGGGCCATCCCATTATGCTCGGCGAAGAAGCGCGAAAAGCTGGCCTGAGACTTGAACCCCAACAGCGAGGAAATGTGTTCTATTGGTCGCTGAGAGGCCAGCAAATATCGCCGAGCAAGCCGCAGTCGCACCACGGTGACCACACTACTCAGCGATAAGCCCTGCGCCGCCAGTTTGCGTTGCAGTGTTCGCGCACTCATGTACAGCCCCTGAGCAACGCGCTCCAAACTCGGGCTTTCACGGCGGTTGAGTATGGTTTCGACCAACTCCTCGGTGCGCACCTGCAGCTCACTACTGCGACGCGCCAACGCGTGCCGGGCCAGATCCAATTGAGCTTGGTGCACGCGCTTCCGTGCAAAAGGCAAAGACAGTTTGGCCTGCGCTCGGTCTAGCAGTAACGAGGAATACCCTGCGTCCGTTAACACGGGAACACCCAGGGCCGACTCCATCGCTGACTCTAATTCTGGCTCTGCAAAGTTCAGGCAGAGCGCATGCACCTGTGGACGCTGACCCAACATATCGCGCAGCGTCCGGCAGAGCAGCAAAAAGCAGAACATCTGATCGAGAGCGTGCACGCGGGTGTCGTTGCGCAGGCGGATTCCGAAAGCCCCATCGAGCTCGAAGACATCCAGCACTAAGAGTTCGTGAGCAATAGACCAGTACTGTTCAAGGACCCGCATGCCCTCGAGCATGGTTGGCGCGCTACACGCCGCAGGAAGTAAGCCCTCATGATCAAATAGGCGCACGCGCTCGACCGCACCGAGCAGGGCTTCTTCTAGCTGCGGCACCTGCGTGCGCACAGCCTCCCAAAAGGAATACACCTCAGCATGACTCAGGCGCATGTCAGGGTGGGTGTGATCGGAACCTACCAGCCACCCCTCTGCAGACCGCAGCCTCGGCAACAGCGCTTTGGCCTTGAGCTCCTGATAAACGGGGTACAACCAAGCCACAGATACCATGCCGCCGTGCACCAAGGAGTTGGAGTTCGCAAAGTGTTCCTCTGAGCGGTGCATGGCCTTGAACTGCTCCCCCTAAAAAAGCGCCCAATATGCGATGTGCAGCCCTGCAAATCAATGATTTGGCGTCCTGCGTCAAATGATTGACGTAAAGCGCAAAGTCAGCAGCGACGAAGCCCCCAGTGCGACCGTGACTGCCGTCATCCGCTCCGCCCAAGCAGTGTCTAAGCCGCAGTTGTTAAACTAGGCCCATTCGCAATGAACAACTTTTCTCATGCCTCTCACAGTTGACAAGCGCAAGAACGCCGTGGTTTTGACAATCAGCGGAGACTTGGATGCCTTTGAGGTGCAGAGCATTCGCCCCGAGCTGGAAAAGCTGCTCAAATCCAACCCTCAATCCGTGGTAATGGATCTCAGCAGCGTTCCGATGATCGACTCCAGCGGCATCGGCTTATTGGTTTACGCGTACAAACAATGTAGCGCTCGTTCGCTCAGCTTTGCCATGTGCGGCAGTCAAGGCCAGCCTGCAGAGATGATTAGCTTTCTGAAGATCGACCAACGTATTCCAAGCTTTGCCGACGTCGACAGCGCCATGGCCAAGGCAAACACTTAATCCTGGGCATCCTTTACCGGGCTCCGACGCTCCCAACACAGCCCTTATTGTCCGCCGCTATAGCTCAGTAAAATCTGCTGAGGAAAAGCTCACCCCGGTGCTTTGAGCCGGCTTAGCGCGTTCCACGGCTCGCTCTGCGCGCTCCAAAGTAGTGTGCACAGATTCGCCCACACGATACTCGACTAGGCCCAGCGCAACTCGCTTTCCCGCCTCCTGTCCATAGCCGTTTTGCTCTGAGGCAAAGTCGATGAGCCGGTCCATCAGGCTGTCGATGTCGGCTGTCTCACAGGCAATAGCGAACCTAAACTTTGATAACTGGCCGATCAATGCGGCCGAACCAAACAGCTCGCGCAGACGCAAGTGTAGAAAGCGCGACGCAGACAGTGACGAAGGTGACCGCGGTCTGCTCCCAGGGCGACGCAGCTCCGTCGCGAGCAGATCCAAGACCGCAACCACTGTGGTGCTGTCCTGCTGATGAAGCTGTGCTCCGAGACGGCGTGTCGCCCGAACAAACTCGCTAGCGGTCAGCAACCCGGATTGCAGCACACTTGTGGCAGGCGATTGTAAAACTACGGGCACTTCCGGTAGCGCGCGGCCCTGCGAGGACATCAAAGCTTGCTCCTGCAAGCGTGCTTGCACCTCGATGCTTAACCGCAGTAATAACAATAGCGCGGGGTTCACAAAGACTATTTGCTGCAGTATTTCCATGGCATGGGCGGACTGCAGATCAACCCCGCCAAAGGCAGCGCCCGCTGCAAACAGCAGCGCAAAACTTGCCACAGCCCCTGCTGAGAGCCAGGTGGCGTGACGCAGTCTTAAGATGGCAAAGGGAAAAACGATCGCCGTCACACCATGGATGAAAATGGGCGGCAGACCCAACTCGGCTTCATGCGCACACACAAAAATGGCATAAGCCATGCGCGAAAAATACAAGGCAAATACCGCCGCGCCAACCACCAAAATTGTGGGCCGTGCCGCTTCAGACACCCCAATAAACGCGCACAGGCCCAACATGGCGACCACCATCGCTGTGATGATGAGCTGAAGTTGGTAATGCGCTTCGCCATGCCCATCGACTTGCATGCTGAGGTGCAAGCTAAAGGCTGCCGCCAATAGTTCGACGACGACGAATACCAGAAAAATCCCGCGCTGCTCGCGCAGGCTGCGATTAAGCGCAGCATTCTCGGCGGGCATAAACCTCCCCAGCACTGCAATATGAGGCGCAGCAATAAACTGTCGGAATCCCTCATGTAACGACCAAATATCGTGGCGCCAATCCACGACAGGCCTAAAAGCCACTGTTACATTATGCAGCCTGGGACGGGCATTGAGGAACCCACAGATGGAGGCAAGCGCAGCTGCTATAGAGCTGATGCTGCTGGCGGTTGCCAGCGGCAGCGCATTTGCGTCCATGGCCCAGGCCATTGCCTTTGCCTTTGCCTTTGCGCCTGGGCGTATTCGACACCGTAAAGCGCTGTGGGCAAGCATTGCAATGATTGCCGGAGGCGTTTGTTTTACCTCCTTCCATCATCTGACCTCACCGCAGGTTTTTCAATATCACGAACAGAATTTTCTGCTGCTTGCGCATGCCCTGGTGAAATGCGCTATCGGTGTTTTGTTGCTGATGTTCTCGCGTGCCATCCGTCAGCTAGAGATGGAACTGAGTGAGTCTTTGGACTGGAATGAGGAAATGCGCAGCGCCTTAGAGCGCCACCAAACCGACCTGCAATCCATATTAGAGCAACGTACTGACTCACTGCGGCGGGAAATCCGCGAGCGCCGCCGGGTTCAAAAGAATCTGCAGGAACGGGCGCAGGCACAACATGATGAACTGCAAGCTGCCGGCAACCTGCAACGGGCATTACAGCCCCATGAAACACAAACCGTTTTCGGCCGGAGTCGGTATTTTTCTCTGCCCATGGCCGATGTCACGGGGGATACCTGCGTGGTGGCCGCTGATGATCAGCAGTTCGTGATCACTCTGGCCGATGCCATGGGCCATGGCGTACCCGCGGCCTTGGTCACTCAATCGGTACAGGCCTTGAGCGCCCGCTACAAGGAATACGCTGACGGTGTGGCTTTGCTCAAGGACATCGACCGCACTTTGAACAGTTCTAGCGAAGTCCTCTTTGCAACAGCCATGCACTGCCGAGTTCAAGCCGATGGCCAAGTCCAACTGCACAGCGCCGGCGCCCCGCCTTTGGTGTGGATACGCGCCGCAGATCGGTCCTTGCACCTGATCGGCGGGCCTAGCTCTGCCTTGGGGTTATTTGAGCTGCAAACCGAGGATATCTTTGAGCACCAGTGGACCTTGGCTCCAGGTGATGTGCTCTTTTTGTACACCGATGGCATCTTGGAGCAGCGCACCCCGCAGGGGCAGCTGTATGGAACACAAGGAATTTGCACCTGGCTTGGAAAGCATCTGAAGCAATCTCAAGATGCAGCTGAGCTGGCCGACTTGGCGATGGCCGACCTGCGCATGGCGCGCAAACAGGGCTGGGTCAATGATGACCTGAGTTTTCTCGCCTTCGAGTATCAGGGTCCAGCAGGTGCAGAGCCAACCACAAAGACCAATTCATAAACATCCAGCCCCTGGCCATTGTCCTGGACTTGGGAATACTCAAAGCTCTGTGTTGCCGCGCAAATGAGCCCCATGCCACGACCGCTGAGTGCCAAGGGATCGGTTGCAGCTTGCTCTAGCACAGCGCAGGAGCTCTGCCTGGCCTGCTCGAATTCATCTACGGAAGAGAAGCTATGCCCCGCACAGCGGACTTGCACCTTTAACACTTGTGCATGACGCGCCAAGCTGATGGACGCCAAACCCTGGCGCCCCCCGTGGACGATGAGGTTGGTGAGCAACTCGGTGAGGCAAAGCTGCACGGACTCCACTAAGTGTTGGGCCCATTCGGGTTTATCACTTCCGCCGGCCTGTGCAATCCACTCACGCAGTCGACGGGCTTGTACAAGCTCTAGCGGAACTGCATATTCCTGCTTAGCAACCAATTCCCCACCCTGTTTCCGGTACTGTAGTTATGTGGTCTTTCAACCTATTCCACAAGCATACTGTGAACTTGTCCGAACGCGCCAACTTTTGCGCCGAATCGGTTGAGTTTTGTGTCAGAGCACAGCCCAAGAAGATGTAAGCCACGATGAAGTCAGACACTGCCTTTGCGGATGACGCCCAGCCCAGCTGGCGGGTTCTGCTGCTCGATGATGATCCGGATATGGCCGACTTGTGTGCAGCGTTGCTGGACGGACTGCGATTCAGGAGCCGCCCTGCCACCCTCGAATGGTGCCAGACGCCGGCCCAGGCCCTGACCCGGTGGCACCCTTCTCCGCCCGCTGTAGCCATTGTCGACTGGGACCTTGCGGCGCAACAAACGGGAGCGGACTTCATACGCAATCTACGCGAACAGGACCACACCTGGATGACGCGCATCATCCTCACAACGGCGCGTACCGAGCTCATCACAGAGTGGGAAGCCACACTCAGTTTAGAGCTTGATGGCTTCTTGCCAAAGGCAGCATGGACTCAGGACCACCTTCGCTCTGTGGTGTATTCCGCGCTGCATGCTTTCGATTTGATTGCACGGCTGGAGGCCGGGCGCCGCTCCATGCTGGAGGCTGCCCGAGAGTTGATGCAACTCGATGCCGATCAAGTATTGACGCAACGGGTCGATGCCATTGTCAGCTCCCTACTCCGCAGCTCGGAAGCGCTTGGCAAGCCCGATTCGGATGTTTGGACCTGGGGATCTTAGGACCAAGCCTTCAGCGCACACTGATTAGCCCTCATCGGCCTAAGAAGCTCCGCGGTACTCCAGCAGCAGCAGGGTCTGATCGTCGGCAGCCTTGCGCCGGCCATTCACCGCAGCCTCCAGCAGTCGGCGCATGGTCACAATATCCTCCTTCAGCGCATTCGCTGAAGCGGCAGCCATCAACCCCTGCTGAATACGCAGGGGGAGTGCTTTAGTACGCGCGGAGGCGGCATTGCGCTCCAAGAAGCCATCGCTCACGAAGAGTAGGCGCTGCTGCGGACGCAATTGCAAGTGATGCTCGGCATAGTTTTCATCCACGCCGAATAAACCCAGCGGTGCCCCCGTCGACTCTGGAACCGGCCGAGTCGCGCTGGAATCCATCAGCAAGGCCGGCGGGTGACCCGCGCTACTCAGCAGGCAATCTCCGGCAGGTCCCAAGTCAAAGCTCATAGCGGTGGCGAACAGCCCTTGGTCGTTTTCCAAAAAGGCATTCAGCCCCGCCAAACGCTGTGCTGGGGAACAGTCCGCCAAGTGCCCAAGCTCAGCAAGGATAGCCACATTGACCGAAGCGGCTAGGGGCCCGTGCCCCATCACATCTCCGAATGCGCCCCACAGCCGATCACCTTCGCGCCGCCCAATCACACAAAAATCGCCGCTGACCCGATCTGCTGGGCGCATATGCACGGACCAGCGCGCAAAGGCGCAGTCCACGGGCCGCATCATCAGTCGCCGTTGCAGGCTGGCTACCGAATCCCACTCAGACTCTGAATGCATAAATATCTAAACGTGACAGTAAAAATGCGCCAAAGGAATCCCGGCAGGCATCAGCGGCAATGACGCAGGATTTGCAGCAATCTCGCCCAAAGCAGTGCGGCCATGAGTTGACCCACTCGGTATTGTCATGGGACCGTTAGCGGAGGTCTAGTTTCAACCGCGCCAGAGGCCTTCGCCATGATGCCTGCCCCCATTCTCGCGAATGAACAAGAACGGCTCGCCGTCATGCGGGCATTGAATATCATGGATCCACATAAGGAGCAGCGCTTTCAGCGCCTAGCCTCCACGGCGCGGACCTTATGTCATACCGACATCGGGCTGATCACCCTACTGGATGACCAGCAGCAATGGTTCAAGGCCTGTATGGGTTTGAGTATTCCAGGGACTGAGCGCACCATTTCCTTTTGTGGCCATGCCATCGCCAGCGAACAGGATGTGTTCGAGGTGCCTGACGCCCTGGCTGATGAACGCTTTTTCGACAACCCCTTAGTGACTGGCCCGCCCTTCATCCGTTTTTACGCGGGCGCGCCTATCCGGATCACTCCAGATGTACGCCTGGGAACCCTGTGTGTGATCCACACCGCAGACGTTTACCTCTCCCGCGCTCAGAAAGACTGTCTGCGCTCGCTGGCGGATGTGGCCCGTGATGAATTTCTACGTGCGCCAGCGCCAGCGCCGGAGGTTCTCCAAGCCGAAAAGGAACGTCGGGGCCTCCAAGATTGGCTAAGCTGGCTGGGCAAGCTCAAATAATTTGAGTGCACACTGTCAAGCCGGTAGCGACCAAGAGCGACCCGAAGCGGCCGAACCACCCGCATCGATCCGAAACCAAGGGTTTAATCTCAACACTGCTGACGCTGATGCATCGCGGGATTCGTCCGTATCTCTCAGGCACAAAGCGTTCAGGCCTACCTGTCTCTCCCCTCCACTGGATCTGGGCTAAGGCCCCAGGCATTGGGGGCGCACATGCTGAGACGCGTGGCTTGGCATACACTGAAGGGCCGCCGACTGAGGGCTGAAGGCATGCAAGATAGTGGACCCACATTCGCCAACCGTGTTGTGCTGATCACGGGGGCTAGCCGAGGCATTGGCGCCGCAACAGCGCGTCACATGGCTAGCCTGGGTGGAAGAGTGGTGCTTCTAGCCCGCAGCATTCAAGCCATAGAGAGTCAGGCTCAAAGCATCAGAAGCCAGGGCGGGAAGGCCTTGGCGCTTGCCTGCGATGTCGCCGATGCCCACTCCTTGGAACAAGCTGTTGCACAAACCCAGCAGAGCTTTGGGGCGGTGGATGTTTTGGTGAACAATGCCGGCGTGATTGACCCCATTGCCAAGTTGCATGACACCGACCCAGAAGCCTGGAGCCGGGCCATCGATGTCAATATCAAGGGAGTCTACTTGGCCTCGCGTGCGGTGATCCCTGGCATGCTGGAGGCCGGTCAAGGCACCATCATCAACATTAGCTCCGGAGCAGCTTATTCGGCGCTAGAGGGCTGGAGCGCCTATTGCGCGAGTAAAGCCGCGGTGCTGTCCCTGACCCGCAGCCTGCACAAAGAGTATGCCGACCGTGGCCTGCGCGCCCTGGGCTTAAGCCCGGGCACGGTGGCGACGGCGATGCAGGACCGCATTCGGGAGTCTGGGGTGAACCCGGTGAGCCGGCTCAAGCCCAGCGCGCATATTCCCGCGGAATGGGTAGCCCAAGCCGTTGCTTACCTCTGTGGGCCGGCCGGCGAAGACCACTTAGGCGCCGATTTCGTGCTCAAAACGCCAGAGGCAAGGAAAGCCTTAGGCCTCCCCCCGCCCTAGCCTCAGAGGCAGCTGCGGCAAACTGACTAGCGGCTAGCGTGCCCCCGCGCCGCGACTCGAGCGCGGTTTATAGCGAGGCCGCCAAGGGCAAGCGCACTTCGCCCTGTGCAAACTCTAGCGGCAGCATACGAGCCGCCCGCCGAAGTAGGTCCTGGCACTCGGGGGTCAGGTTGAGCAGCACCAAATGACGACCCGCGCGTTGATAGCGCTCGGCCAGTGAGCTCACCGCAGCAATCGCGGAATGATCCATCAAACGCGCCTCGGAGAAGTCCACCCGAACTTCCTGCGCATCGGCGCGTGGCGAAAACTTCTCGGCAAAATTGGTCACCGAGGCAAAGAACAAAATGCCCTCCACGCTATACAGCGTGCCTACCTGCTCCTCGTGCACGCGCTGCACCTGAATGCGTTTGGCTTGTTTCCAGGCAAAACTCAAAGCCGAGAGAATCACACCGACTACGACCGCCACGGCTAAATCTGCCACCACCGTCACACCAGCAACGGTCAAACCCACAAAAACGTCCGTGCGTGGCACTTTGCCGAACAAGCGAAAGCTGCCCCATTCAAAGGTTTTTTCCGACACCACAAACATCACGCCAATCAGAGCAGCCAAGGGAATCTGCTCAATCAATGCAGACCCAAACAGCACAAACATCAACAGAAAACCACCAGTGGCTAGCCCGGAAATACGATGCAAAGCACCGTTGCCCACATTGATCATGCTTTGACCAATCATGGCGCAACCGCCCATACCGCCGAAGAAACCGGTCACCACATTGGCCATGCCCTGAGCGGCACATTCCTTATTGGGCTGACCGCGGGTGTCGGTCATATCGTCAATCAAGTTCAAGGTCAGCAAGGACTCAATCAAACCAATCGCCGCCAGAATCAGGGCGTAAGGAACGACGATGCGCAGGGTGTCAAAACTCCAGGGCACCTGGGGTATTGCAAACTGCGGCAAGCCGCCCGCAATGGAACCCAGATCGCCCACGGTCTTGGTATCGATCCCCAGCCCCAGGGTCAGTGCCGACACACTCAAAATAGCGAGCAAGGTAGCTGGGACGGCGCGCGTGAGCTTGGGTGCGAGGTAGATGATTGCCACGGTCAGGGCGATGAGGCCCAACATCACATACAGCGGCATACCGCTCATCCACACCAACTCACCGTCCGGACCAGGCTGTTTAAAGTGGTGGAACTGCGCCATGAAGATCACGATGGCCAGGCCATTCACGAACCCCAGCATCACCGGATACGGCACCATCCGGATGAGCTTGCCAAGGCGGGCACCAGCAAAGAGCAGCTGAAAGAGGCCCATGAGTACGACGGTGGCAAAGAGGTACTGCACCCCATGCTCCACCACCAACGCCACCATCACCACCGCCAGGGCGCCGGTCGCACCGGAAATCATGCCGGGCCTGCCGCCGAATGCAGAGGTAATCAGGCTGACAAGAATGGCCGCATAAAGACCCGTTAGCGGTGACACCTGCGCCACAAGAGCGAAGGCGATCGCCTCCGGAACCATGGCCAGAGCCACAGTTAATCCACTGAATAAGTTGGTTTTGAGGGTGGCGGGGGTCAGACCAGATTCGGTCATTAAGCACTCCATAAGCACAGCGCTGCCGTGCGGCCTGGCCTCGTAGGCGGCGCATAAGACAACGCAAAAAAATAGGAATTGCACGCGCCCAGGCGGGACCACGCTTTTGCTGCAATGCAGCATAGAGTGCCCGATGTATCGCCCAATGTCCAGTTGTGGCCGGGCAGCGAGCCTAGAGCTAGTCCCGCAGCAATCGGCGTTATACAGTTGCCTTTCAACAGTGTGGAGCCATGTTTTGACCGATGCGATCAGCGGCTATCTGTTCTATGAAATTGCCAGCCTCTTGGTGCTCGCGGCAGGGGTGGGGATGGTCGGCGTTATGCTCCGCCAACCCCTGATTGTGAGCTTTATCGCGGTCGGCATTCTGGCCGGGCCGGATGTCTTCAACCTGGCCCGCTCCGATGCACCCATTGAGATGCTGGCCAAGCTGGGTATTGCGCTGTTGCTGTTCTTGGTGGGGCTCAAACTGGATCTGAGCCTGGTTCGCAAGCTGGGGAAGGTGGCCGTGCTCACGGGCCTGGGCCAAGTGGCCTTCACGAGTATTGTGGGCTTTGGGCTTGCTTATGCTCTGGGTCTGGATGTGATCACCGCGGTATACACCGCGGTGGCGCTCACATTTTCTTCCACCATCATCATCGTCAAGCTCTTAACCGATAAAGGCGAGCTGGACGCCCTGCACGGACGTATTGCGCTGGGATTTCTCATCGTGCAAGACCTTGTGGTGGTAGTGGCCATGATGACGCTGTCCACAATGGCCCTGGGTGATGCGGAGGCGGCGGCTGAACAGCCCCAACTCTGGCAGACACTCGGCGCTGGCCTCGGCCTGCTTCTCGGGGCAGCGCTGTTTATGCGCTACTTGGCCAACCCACTGGTGCACCAATTAGCACGTGCGCCGGAGCTGCTGGTGTGCTTTGCCATTGGCTGGGCGGCCTTATGGGCCTCGGTAGGTCACTATCTGGGCTTTGGCAAGGAACTGGGCGGCTTACTTGCCGGCGTCACGCTCGCCTCCACGCCCTTAAGGGATCAGATCGCAGCCCGCCTGGCGCCACTGCGGGACTTTTTGTTGCTGTTCTTCTTCATTGCCTTGGGCAGTTCCCTGCAGCTCTCGCTGCTGGGCAGCAACTTGCCGGCCGCCGCCGTGCTCTCCGCCTTTGTGCTGCTGGGCAACCCCCTCATCGTGCTGCTGATACTGAATGCTTTAGGTTACAGCGCCCGCACCGGGTTTCTAGCCGGGCTGACGGTGGCGCAGATCAGCGAGTTCTCGCTGATCTTCATGGCCATGGGTGTGAGCTTGGGGCATGTGTCGGAAGGCGCTCTAGGACTGGTGACCTTGGTGGGCCTCATCACCATTGCCGCCTCAACGTACATGATCAGCTATTCCCACCTGCTATATGCGCGCATGGAGCCCTGGTTAAAAACCCTGCCCCGCCGTGCTCAAGCAGCCAGTCTGGAAAGCAGCGCCATAGCGCCGACCGAAGCCGAGTTTGTGATTGTTGGCCTGGGCCGCTATGGCTGGGCGCTGGCCGAAGCGCTGCAACGCGATGGCCATAAGGTACTCGGTGTGGATATGGATCCAGACATTGCGCAGCAAGCCAGGCTCGCCGGCATTGCTTGTCGGAATGGCGATGTGGGTGATGGCGATTTCGTGGCCGAACTGCCCCTGAGCACAGCCCGCTGGGTGGTCTCGACCCTGCCCCCACACCCTCGTTCACCGCGGGGCGAAGATCCGCAATTTTTATTGCAACAGCACTTAAGGCACTGCCGCTACCAAGGCCAACTGGCGCTCTCAAGCAGCGTGGCCAGCCAGGCACCAAGCGGAGTAGCCAGCCCCAACCTGATCTTGCATCCTTATATCGACGCGGCCGACCGCGCGGCCCAACTCCTGCTCGCCACTTCCAATGCCTAGGACCTCATGACCCCATGACAACACCCGCTCCATGGAAACGCCTCTTGGTCTACGTCGACGACCCCCAGCAGGAAACCGCGCTTCTTCAGCAAGCAGCGCATTTGGCCAAGCAATGGCAGGCTGAACTCCACCTGCTCATGGTGATTGATCAACGCGAGCTCCATCATCTTGCACGCGCCAGCGAACTCGAGCCCGAACAAGTCGAACAAAGAGCCCGCCAACATCTGCAAACCGTGCTCCAACCCCTGCTGCAGTCTATGGACTATCCGGCTGAGTTCTCCCTGCGCTGCGGCCGACCATTCTTGGAGATCTTGCGCTACGTCGACCAGCATCAGATTGATCTGGTCTTCAAAGCCACAAGCCAGCATCATCGCTGGCAGCGCGGACTGCTATGCAGTTTGGATCAGCATCTGCTCCGCAAATGCCCGGCTGCGGTCTGGCTTCACCCTCTGACAGCCAATACCGATCGCCACAACATTGTGGCCAGTGTGGACTTAGCAGACGCCGACGCAGCAGAGAACGAGCTGCTGGATCAGCTCAATCAACGGGTCCTGGATGCAGCCGCGTGCCTGGCATTGACCTGGTCCCTACCCTTACACCTCACGCATGCTTGGGATGCCCCTGCGGCCGATGTGATCCGCTATTGGGTGGACGACCCCAAAGCCGACGACCACGCCGCGAACTATGCCCACAGCTGCGAAGCCAGCGCGCAGCAAGGCCTGCGGGAACTGAGTCAAGCTCTGGAACAAGAACATCCCGCACTGGATTGCCACCAAGTGTTGCGGCGCGGGGATGCCCGCCAAGTCATTGCCGAGCAAGCACAGATGCTCAGCCCTAGGGTTTTGGTCATGGGAACCGTAGGGCGCAGCCATCTCGCCGGACTGCTCATCGGCAACACCGCAGAAGATGTGTTGAATCAGGTGAATTGTGCGGTGCTGGCCCTCAAGCCCTCCGATTTCCAGTGTCCCATCGCGCTGGACTAAGACGCGTAGCGGGCATCACTGCCGCTGAGCGTCAGCCGGCTTTGGCACTGCAAGACTGCACTTGCCCAGCCTCCTCGGTGATTGCCTCCAAAGCCTCTAGCTCTTCATCCATGGCCTGCGCAATCTGCTGCACATGCGGCACGCTGCGCGCACACGCCGTGAGCCCCACAAAGAGTTGGCCGGCGTAGGACATGGCCGTGATGTTGAGCGCCTGACCGTCCGTCACGATCGAGCTGGGATATATGGCCTCTAGCCTTGCGCCATTGTCATACAGCGGCTGACTGGGCCCAGGAATATTGGAAATAACCACATTGAAGGGAGGTCTTAAACGCCCCGCCAAGCCGCTCAACATCTCCACCATCGCCGGAGCCATGAGGAGCAAGGTGTAGTCGGGCAGGCTTTGCGGTCGCATACCCTTCAGGTGGGCCTTGGCAGCGCGGGTGGATCGGGTGACCGCCTGTAGACGTTGTGCGGGATCGGCGATTTCGGTGTGCAAGGCGGCCACCATGAAGCTCAAAGCGGATCCCGTAGACACATCGCCGGGCTGGCGCAGTGACACTGGCACTCCAGCGGTCAGACTGGTGGGTGCAAGCTGTGCATGTTGGATCAAGTAGCGCCTCAGGGCCCCGCCGCACACACTCAATAGCACGTCGTTCACGGAACAGCCTCGTTGGTGGGCCAGGTGTTGCAGGCGATCAAGCTGCCAATGCGTACGCGCGACAGCCCGCTCTTGAGAGACCCGCCCATTAAAGATGGTTGCGGGTGAGGCAAAGGGAGCACTCAAGTCAGAGCCGGCCTGATGCAGGCTACGCCTCGCCAGCTGGGCCAGAGCACGGGTGACATCCGGAACTTCACCCAGCTCACGGCTGAGCTCATGACCAATGCGCTGCCAAGCAGAAGCTGGGGCAGACTCCGTCGCCATCGCTGAGGGTGCTTGGCTAGATCGCGCCCAAGCCGGTAGGGGCTGCACATCCTCGGCACGGGTTTGCAACAAACGTTGCAACAGGCGCACACCTCCGACTCCATCAACCAAGGCATGATGCAGCTTGAAATACACCGCGACTCGTGACGGCGCCAAATTATGGATGCGATGACATTCCCACAAAGGCCGCTCGGTATCCAGAGCTTGCTCATGCAGGCGCCCTAGCAGGCGATTCAGTTCCCGCTGCAGCTGATGTTGCGGCAGCGCCCAATCTTGCAAGTGGTACTCCAGATCCATCTGCGTGTCTTCCACCCACGATGGCCGTCCCAGCAAGGGACGCTGTAGCCGCCAGTTCCACGGCGGCACCGCAGCCACCTCCCCACGCCAGCGAGGCGCCGGACCAAAAAGGCGGTGCTCAGGTTGATCGGCAGGCGCCGAGAACACCTGCAAGCAGCCCACATGCATGGGGGCGCGAGCAGACTCTAGGAGTAACCAGGCCCAGTCCAGGGGGTGCAGTTCGTTCATGGCCATGCCCATCGCGGCTGGAGTGGCCCCATAGGCTGCCGCAACTGCTATGACCAGAACTTGATCTAAGTCAGCAACTCCTGAATCGCGTCGATGCTAAGCGGCTTGGCCACGCAGCCCTTCACCTGGGTATGTTGGCCCAGCTCTGCCTCCCGCGCCGGTGGCAAACTGGTGCTGAGCATGATCAACACCTGGGCAACCTGCTGCTCAAGCGGAAGCAAAGCGTGGGCATGCAGAAAGCCCCAGCCATCCATCACCGGCATGTTCAGGTCCAGAAGAATGAGGCCTGGGATATTGTCGGTAGAGCACTGCTGCAGCCAATCCAGGGCATCACGCCCGTTTTCGCATACGCTGACCACTTGAGCCAGCTTCGCGCTGAGTAGTAGACGTCGATGCAGAAAATTATCCGCCGGATAATCATCCACCAGCAGGATGTGGGGAATGCTCATGCGACGACTCTGGTGGTGCATCGTCGGCGCCTTCGGCCACCCGCTTGAGGCTGAAGTAAAAGGTACTGCCCTGACCCTCTTCGGACTCCAACCAAATCCGTCCGCCGTGCAGTTCCACAATCTTTTTGCAATGCGCTAGCCCTATGCCGGTACCTTCGTAGTCGAAACGACCGTGTAAGCGCTGAAAGATCAGGAACACACGTTCGTACTGGCTCTTTGCAATTCCAATACCGTTATCTTCAACCTGGAACACCCAATGATCGTCCTCTTCCTGAGCCGACACCTTCACCACTGGGGGCACGCCTGGCCTGGCGAACTTGATTGCGTTAGAAATCAGGTTTTGGAACAACAAGCGCAGTTCGGTCTTATGTCCCATCACATCGGGCAGCTCCGCGATATGAAGCTGCGCCTGCGTTTCCGCAAGTCGCGTGCTGAGATCCTGTTCCACATCCTCCAACAGGCCATTCAAGGACACGCGGGAGGGAGCGGCGTGCTTGCCTAAGCGGCTGTAATCCAGGAGGCCTTTAATGAGCTCTTGCATGCGCAAGGAGGAGTTCTCAATGAACTCCAGAATTTGCAGCCCATCCATATCTAAGCTGTCACCGCAGTTTTGCCGCAACATGTCGATAAAACTGCGCACGGTGCGCACCGGCTCCTGCAAATCATGCGAAGCAATGTAGGCAAACTGCTCCACCTCTTTGTTGGCGCGCTGTAACTCTTCGTTTTTGACTTCCAGGTCGGCCTGAGCGGCCTTACGCTGACCGACCTCAAGCTCCAACAACGTTTTTTGCGTACGCAACTGAATGACCAAGTCATGAAAGGCGCGCGCCAGCTCAGGCACCTCACCATGACCACGCAAGGGTAGATGCTCTGGCCGCACATTTAAGCCTTCGCGGCGGATCGCTTCGCGCATATCCACAATGGGCCGGGCGATATAGCGAGCCAGCAAGGTGGCTACCAAGACCGAAAGGAACAATACGCCCACACCCGCGACGGTGACACGACTGATCACCACCTCACGCAACTGGGTTGCACGGTCGCGATTGCTTAAGGCCACGACCAACAGGCGTCCATCCGCATTTTGGCTGTAATCCAAGGCACGCACCACAGCCAGGCTTCCCCCAGATATCGACTCGGTCAGCACATCTTGGCGTTTGGCAATGACTGCGCGAGCGGCGGGGATATCGTCTAATACGCTGCAGCTGGCTCCGATTTCAAAACAGAACTCCTGACTGGGGTCAGGGTGCAGGATGTACTCCCCCTGTGCGTTGGCGAGGCGAAACTCCTCAGCCACAGTTCGGCTGGCAAACAAGCCCTCAAAATGATGGTCGAGGAAGCGGTTGATCACCAGCATTCCTTGCAAGGCTCCCTGGGCATCACGGATGGCCACGCCAGCACGGATGACCGCTTGCGGCGGTTCCTGAATCCGCCCTTGTTCACGATTGAGATCAATACCGGAGACGTAAATGTCACCCTGTGGTAGCTGGCTTAACGCGAGTACATAAGGCCGGGTCGATTTGTTTTGAAGCTGATCAACCGGGGCGCTGCGGACTGGCTCACCAGGGGCCGCTCGATGGACACGCATCAGCTCCATACCATAGCGATCCAAAAGCCGAACCTGGGCGTCCCGCGGTTTGGCTTGTAGTAGCGCGATAAAGTGCTCCTCAATGTGTAGCCAGTCCGTATCGGGCTGCCCTTTATGCGCGAGTGACAAAGCAAGATCGCGCGGCAATACGGCCGCCATAAAATGGGCATCGGCGCGCAGTTCGTCTACAGCAAACAAAAATCGATCGCCGAGCACCTGGGTTTCTGTGCGCAGAACGGAGGCCGCGTTATCGAGCAGTTCCTGGTCTAGGCGATGGGCTCCCAAACCAATGACCAGCAAATTACTCAGGCCAATCAATAGCAGCAAAGGCCACAGAATGCGGCGCATGATGGTGGTGCTACCCCAAGTTTGCCGAAGCCTTTTCCGCCAGTCTGCGGCCATAGGTGCTACGCGCTCGCGCGCTGCACCCGATAAAATCGGGGCCTGCGTTTCGTTATTAGACCCATGCCCGCCGTTCATATCCTTGCGCTGTATCAGTTCGCCGAATTACCAGGATTTGCCGACCTGCAAGAACCGCTCCGTAGCCTGTGTGAGGAGCAAGAACTACAAGGCACGCTACTGCTTGCTGCAGAAGGCATCAACGGCACGGTCGCTGGATCACGGCCGGGGCTGGAAGCTCTGTTGGGCTATTTAAGCGATGAGCTCGGCCTCAACCAGATCAGCGTCAAATGGTCGACGGCGGAGAGCATGCCCTTCCTGCGCATGAAGGTCCGCTTGAAGAACGAAATCGTCACCATGGGTGTACCCGGCACCGACCCGCTTGCCCTGAATGGCCGGCGTGTACGTGGCCCAGAATGGAATGCACTGCTGGACGACCCCGAAGTACTGGTCATTGACACCCGGAATGACTACGAAATTGATGTGGGCACCTTCCCCGGCGCCATTTCTCCACACACCGAGCACTTCCGGGAGTTCCCTAGCTTCGTCAAAGACCATTTAGATCCGCAGAAGCACCGTAAAGTGGCAATGTTTTGTACCGGCGGCATTCGCTGCGAAAAAGCCACCCACCACTTATTGAAGTCAGGCTTTGCGGAGGTCTACCACTTAGATGGCGGCATCTTGCAGTATTTTGAGGACATGCCGCGTGAAGACAACCGCTGGGAAGGCGAATGCTTTGTCTTTGATGGGCGCGTCAGCGTCGACAAAGAGCTGCGCCCCGGCTCCTATACCCAGTGCCATGCCTGTCGCCACCCCTTAAGCCCCGCCGAGCGCAATGACCGACGCTTTGAAGCCGGCGTGAGCTGCCCGCATTGTGCAGACCGCATCGATGAGGATAAAAAAGCGCGCCTCGCCGAACGCGAGCGGCAAATGCAATTGGCCGAAGCCCGTCAGCAACGTCATCTAGGCCAGAAGATTCAGCGCCAGTCATGAGGCCACGGCCTATTCTCTACAGCTTCCGGCGCTGCCCCTATGCGATGCGCGCGCGCCTGGCCTTAGCTGTCGCGCAAATCGATCTAGAGCTGCGGGAAATTTTGCTCAAAGACAAGCCTGCGGCCATGCTCGAAGCCTCGGCCAAAGCGACGGTTCCGGTACTGGTGCTGCCGGAAGGCGAAGTCATCGACGAAAGTCTGGACGTGATGCATTGGGCGCTACAGCAGTCCGATCCGCAGGGCTGGCTACACGCCAATGATGCTGCTACGACCCAAGAGCTGCTGGCGATCAATGACGGCGAGTTCAAACATTGGCTGGACCGCACAAAGTATTCGGTGCGCTTTCCCGAGCACAGCATGGAGCATTACCGCGACCAAGCCATGCACATCCTACGCGACTGGAATGTGCGCCTGGAGGCCAATGGTGGCGCCCTACTCGGCAGCCAGCGCCGCCTGGTCGATTGGGCTTTGCTGCCCTTTGTGCGGCAATTTTCAATGATTGACCAGCAGTGGTTCGCGCAAACGCCCATGCCCGCCCTGCAGCACTGGCTGCAGCAAGGACTGGCTACACCCTTGTTCGGCCGCATCATGACGAAATATGCGCCCTGGCAGCCGGAAGCTGGGCCTGGGATCGACCTGAACTGGGGACTGGAGAGCTAGGTAGAGCCTAGTAGGCGCTTTAAGTCCACGCGCACACGCAGCTTGCTGCTGTCTCCGCCGCCAGAAATCACGCCGTTAAGGGGAATGACATCATCATAATCACGCCCCCACGCGGCAATAATGTGCTGACCCTGAGGACGCTGATTGTTGGTGGGATCTAGATCCTGCCAGCCATGCTCAGCCCCGCACCACAGGCTCAGCCAAGCATGAGAAGCATCGGCTCCGACCAGTCTCGGCTTACCGGGCGGCGGTAAGGTTTCTATGTAACCGCTCACGTAACGGGCCGGCAACCCCATGGCTCGGCAAGCACCAATCATTAATTGGGCAAAGTCTTGGCACACGCCATGGCGCTGCTCCAGCACATCCAACACCGGAGTCGTGATGCTGGTGGCCTCGGGGTCGAATTTGAAATGTTCATAGATATGCTGCATCAAGGACTCAGCCGCTTCGAGCACCGGACGTCCAGTGTGGAAGAAAGGCGCAGCAAAGGCCCTCAGTGCTGGATGCTGGCTGGGTACCAGCCGGCTCGGCAATGTGTAAAGCATCAGCGCCGGGTCCTGAGCAAAGCGCGCTGAGGCCAGCTGCGCCTGTAGCTCGGCCAGACCTGGAGTGTGCTCGGCTGGTACCAGCGCAGGCGGCTGCAGCTCCAGCTCATGCTTAATAAAAATGCGCGACAGACGATGCGCTTGATCCAGCTCTGTCCAGAGCACGCGGTTCGCAAAGTAATCGCTTTGCAATTTTCCCCAAGAGGGGCGTGGTCGAATACGTACGCTGCGCGCGAGTACTTCCTGATGGGGCGCATCACGCAACAGCATCCGAATCTGATTGTGAGCGAACTCCACCGGCTCCTTGTATTGATACTCCGTGTAATGACGAAGGAGGTAGCGCAGAGTCATGCGGTTTGCACCAGCTGAACGCTACGTGCCGGACGGCGCGGCGCGTAGCGGCGTTCCAACCGGCTACCCAGCAACCTCAGCCAGTCACTGAGGGCACTCAAGGTTGCCTCAAGGTGCTCGGTATCGGCACATAATCCGGCGGCATCCCAGCTTCCAACCTCAACAAGCTTGTCGGCCACATGTGCTTCCAAGCGATGCTCAGAGGGATTCAATGCCGGCATTGCCCGCAGACCACGCTCTACCACCATCAGCTGGTAACGCACGGTTCCAGGGTGACGGTCGGCCAGTAGAACATTCTGTAATAAGGCCTCTTGGGTAGATTGCTCCTCGGCGCCCACAACGAAAGGAGGAATACCCAGCACATCAAACAGTGCGGGCCCCGTTTCATCCAGCAGGGCTGGATCCATAATCAGGGAGCGCAACAGTCGCACCGTCATCTGAGTGTTCTCTACAGCAGCTCCTAACTCCAGGAGGTGGCGCACGCTGTCCTCCGGCAAGCTGCGTAGCAGCCCCCCATGCACCGCAGCCAAGCGTAAGGCGGCCTGCTCAGCGGCCCGATGCAAACTGTCGTAGTCGGCCAGCTGCACCAGATCTTCGTCCAGCCGTGCCAGCTGGGCTAAGCCTTCCGCGGGCAGCAGGTGTCTCAACACAAAAGCGTCATCGCGCAGCTGGCGCCCCAAGCCGCGCAAAGCCGATGGGTGCTCACCGCACATGATGGCTTGCAGCTCGGTTAGCGGTTGCTGCCGCGCCGACTCCCCCATCGGCCCTACAAACCCTGGATACAGCGTGGTCTGCCAGGTCAGTGCCCGACAGAGTTGCTGGGCGACAACATCGGGGGCTTGCGGTGCCAATTCGATCAAACGCTTGATCACCACCTGCAGCAGCCGAGCCAGAATCTCACCGCGCACCAAGTAGCGTCCCATCCACAGCAAACGCTCAGCCACATGGGGATCGCGCAGGCTGGCACTGCTTGAGCGTGGGCGCAAGAATTGCGGCAGTATTTGTGCATCGCGCTGCGCTTCGGAGGCCAAGACCCAAATATCTTTGCTGACGCCGCCAAGCTGACCAGACACCCGCCAGCTGTCGGCGCTACGCCCGGTTCGAGCGAGGCCTCCGGTCATCACCCGAAATTCCTCGCCTTCAGCCAGAGCAAAAGTACGCATCTCCACGCTACGCGTCACGACGCCTTGGCGCGTGAGCACCGGCGCACAGCTATGGGCCAATGCCGGTTGCACCACATAACTTTCGGGGTCCGCCTCCACTTGTTCCCGCAACGCAGTCCGCGCCTCTTGGCTAAGCTCAGCCAGGGACTGATGCACGGTTTCTTGGCTACGCACATTGCGCAGCACCCAGCGCTCGGGCTCCTGAAACACTTTTTGGGTCACACCAGAATTGGCGCACCATAACGTGGTGACCGACGGCAACTTCAACTCTTCGCCAAGAACCTGCTTACAGATCTGCGGCAAAAAGGGCATCAGGCCTGGGTTTTCCACCACTCCAGAACCGAGCGGGTTCACCATGCACAGGCTGCGATTACGCACGCTTTGCAACAACCCTGGCGTCCCCAACAAGGAATGCCGGTTCAGCTCCAGTGGCTCACAAAAATGGTCATCCATGCGCCGCAGCAACACCCGAATGGCCTGGGGTCCGGTAGCCCCCAGCATCCAGGTTTTGCCCTGCTCCACCATCAGATCCTCGCCTTCCACCAAACTCAACCCAAGCTGGCGCGCCAAATAAGCATGCTCAGAATAAGTTTCGTTAGCCGCGCCTGGTGTAAGCACACCAATCGCTTCTGGCTCATCCTCGGCCAAGGTGACTAGCCGACGCCGCAGGGCCCGCACAAATGGGAGCACAGGGTGTACATGCGACTCTCGGAACAGGCTGGGCAGCACCCGCGAACTGATGGTGCGAGCCTCCAGGGCATAGCCCATACCCGAAGGAGCTTGAGTACGGTCAGCCGTCACCCACAAAGACCCATCCGGCTGTCGCCCCAGATCGGCGGCATACAAAGTCAGGGCCTGTTCGCCCACGGCTTCCGCCTGCCAACATGGCAGCAAAAACCCAGGATGCCCAAGTACCAAGCGGGCTGGTAATAATCCCCGACTGAGCAGACGTTGCGGGCCATAAATATCGGCCAGAATCACACGCAGTAGCTCGGCGCGTTGCGCCATACCCACTTCAATGTCACGCCACTCCACGCTGGTGAGTACCAGCGGCAGCAAATCCAAGGCCCAGCCACCGGGCGTGCGTCGGTCCCGACCGTAGATGTTGTAGGTAACACCATGCTCGCGCAGCATGCGCTGCATCTCGAAGCGCCGTTCACTGAGTTGACGCGCATCGAAGCCGGCAACCACTTGGGCCAAATCCGCCCAATGCGCGCGCAAGCCTCCGTCTGCCGTGACCAGCTCGTCATAACGACCCGCATGGGCCTGGTAGTTGTCAAACAGGGCGGTCACGGTGCAGCGTGGCGGCCTTAAGCCTCCGGCGCTCCTAGGCTGAAGTAAGTCCGCGCAATGGTGTTGTGCATGTTGTGAATATCTTGTTGCAGGTCGTCCATGGTGATGCGCAGCATTTGCTTGTCGCTGGATAACACCGCAGAGCGTAGGTTTTGCAATTTATCGAGTAATGCCCGAATGG
Source organism: Oceanococcus sp. HetDA_MAG_MS8 (assembly GCA_019192445.1). NCBI lineage: Bacteria > Pseudomonadati > Pseudomonadota > Gammaproteobacteria > Chromatiales > Oceanococcaceae > Oceanococcus > Oceanococcus sp. HetDA_MAG_MS8. The sequence continues at coordinate 8,562 of JAHCMK010000003.1, read as the reverse complement.
TCGCCAACGGCTCCTCACTGCGCGGTAAACGCGACACACAGCGATAGGCCTGGACGACGCAGGACTGTACGGCTCTAGGAAACTGCTCCTCATTGAGCAAAAAATCGATGACATATCGCGCTTTAACAGGCCCATGATGCTCGCGGCGATACATTTGGTACGCCGATAATGAGCGCAGCACCGCCATCCATTGCAAGGCATCGAAAGCCGCTGGAAGCTCGGCCTCGTCAGGCAGCAGGGCCTCCATACGCACATCCATGATGCGCGTTGTCATATCCGCCCGCTCCAGCATCCGCCCCGTGCGAATAAATTGGTAACCCAAGCCATGGCTCATGGCTCCGCCCAAATATCCACGCACGATTTGGCAATGGTCAATCACGTTGCGCAGAAAGGCATGGCGAGCCGCCGTGCGCCGTATCGCACCCTCGGACTCATCAGCCATTACCGCATAGAGGGCGTTCATGGCCTCGCTCACCTCGCGCGGCACCCGGTCCCGAGTCACCCGCAGATTCTCACGCGCCATTTTCAGCGAAGAACGAATAGAACCCGGATTATCCGGGTCGGCAATCATGAAACGCATCACACCCAACTCGGTGGGGTTATGTGCAGACTCGGCAAACAGCTCCGTGGCCCCGGTAATGTCGACCATGGAGGCCCACTCCAACCGCGAGCGGCGCGGCAAATCCAAGGCCAAATTGGAGTAAGCCAGAATGAGACGTGCGGTGTTTTCCGCCCGTTCCACATAGCGACCGAACCAGTAAAAGGTTTCACCCACGCGGGACAACAATGGCATCAAGCACCTCCGTCCAAAGGTGTAGTGGAATCGGCATCCACAATCCAGGTGTCTTTACTGCCCCCTCCCTGGGAGGAGTTCACCACCAAAGAGCCTTCACGCAAGGCCACGCGCGTTAATCCGCCCATTGTCACGTATTGATCTTGGGCGCTCAGAATAAAGGGGCGCAAATCCACATGCCGCGCCGCAAGGTAGCAATCCTGAGCCCCGCGACTCACCAGGGTTGGCGTGGTCGATAAGTTCAAACAGGGTTGAGCAATCCAATTGCGGGGATCTTTACGAATGCTCGCAGCCGTTGCCTTGCGCTGAGTTTCTGATGCGTGTGGGCCGATCAGCAAACCATAGCCGCCTGACTCATTGGCCGGTTTCACCACCACTTCATCCAGGTGATCCAGAACATATGCGCATTGCTCTTCGTCGGCACACTGCCAGGTGGGGACGTTGGGCAGAATGGCCTCTTCTCCAGTGTAGTAGCGGATGATCTCTGGCACGAAGGCGTATACCACTTTGTCATCCGCTACCCCAGACCCTGGCGCATTGGCCAGGCCCACCTTCCCAGCTCGCCAGGCCCGCATCAGTCCCGGCACACCCAGCGCCGAATCTGGCCTGAAGGCTTCGGGATCTAAGAATAAATCGTCAATACGGCGGTAGATCACGTCAACCCGGCGCGCGCCCTCAACCGTCTTCATGTAAACGAAATCGTCACTGTCTACGAAGAGGTCGGCTCCCTCGACCAGTTCCACACCCATTTGCTGCGCTAAATAGGAATGCTCGAAATAGGCCGAGTTGTAGATTCCTGGTGTGAGCACCGCAATAGTGGGATCTTCATAGCCGGAGGGGCTTAATGCGGCCAAGGTCTCGTACAGCTGCGTGGTGTACTCATCCACCGGCTGAATATCCTGATGCTCGAAAAGCTCGGGGAAGGTGCGCTTCATCACCGCACGGTTCTCCAACATGTAAGACACGCCGGAGGGCACCCGCAAGTTGTCCTCCAGCACATACATGGTGCCGTCCTTGCCACGCACGAGGTCGGAGCCGCAAATATGCGCCCAGACCCCATAAGCCGGCTGCATCCCCACACATTCGGGGCGGAAGTTCACCGACTTCTCCAGCACCCATTTGGGAAACACGCCGTCTTTAATGATGGCCTGCTCGTTATAAATGTCATTTATGAACTGGTTGAGGGCATCCACGCGTTGCTTCAAGCCCTGCGCGACGCGCTCCCACTCCTGCAGCAAGATCACCCGCGGCACGATATCGAAGGGCCACATGCGATCAATAGCACTGCCTTCGGAGTACACCGTGAAGGTAATGCCCATAGACCGAATGGCCACCTCAGCCGCATCGCGGCGTTGCGCCAGCTCCTGCGGGCTCATACCGCGCAAAAACTCCAAAATGCGCCGACTGACGACGTCTCCGGCCTGCGCCGGGGCCACCAATTCATCGTAAAAGCCCGGCTGAACCAAATCAGCGTAAGGGCCGGTAGCAGCTGTCATATCTGCTCCTCAAGGTTCTCGGGAAAGCGTAAATCCAAGGTACAAGGATGACGAGGATTGGGCCGCAATCTGGGGACTAACATCACCCCTGGCTGATGCCCAAAGCTAAAGAAGCGGTTCAACCTGCGCGACTCCGCCTCATTGGCATTGACTGGGAAGGTGTCATAGCTGCGCCCACCGGGATGATGCACATGGTACTGACATCCGCCAACAGCTCGCTGGCTTTGTTTTTCCACCACTGAGATGCGCAGCGGATTATGCGCGGGAATGCCGGGATGCAAGCTAGACCAAGGCTGCCAAGCACGAAACCTAATCCCCGCCACAAAGTCTCCATCGGCCACTTCCTCCATGGGTACGCGGCGCCCGTTACAAACCACAGCAAAGCGAGCCGCGTCGAAGTTTTGCAGCCGGAGCTGTACCCGTTCTACCGAGGAATCCACATAACGAGCGGTCCCACCACCACCGGGCTCTTCGCCCATCGTGGGCCAGGGCTCCAAAGCTGCCCTCAGCTCCAGCGGCATTCCAGCCACTTCGGTCACGCCAAAGGCAGGGCAACGAAACTCGGACTGCGCACGGAACCACTCTGGATCAAAGTCCAAACCGGCCTGGCGCAGATCGGCCAGTAAAGAATGCAGATTCTGCTCCAGGAAGTACGGCAGCAGGTAGCGGTCGTGCAGATCCCGTCCCCAGCGCCGCAGCGGCCGGGTGTAGGGCTGCTCCCAGAACCACAGTAGTAAGGCCCGTACCAACAGCTGTTGCACCAAGTTCATTTGCGCATGCGGCGGCATTTCAAAGGCACGCAACTCGACCAAACCCAAGCGACCGGTTGCGGAATCCGGCGAAAAAAGCTTATCGATGCAGATCTCGGCGCGATGAGTGTTGCCGGTGAGGTCGGTGAGTAGATGGCGCAGCGTGCGATCGACCAGCCAGGGCGGCATGTTTGTCTGGGCCGAATCCGGCAGCTGAGCTAGGGCAATGCCCAACTCATAGAGGTTGTCATCGCGAGCCTCGTCGGTGCGTGGGGATTGCGAGGTAGGACCAATAAACAGGCCGGCAAAAAGGTAGCTTAGGCAAGGATGGTTCTGCCAGCAGCGCACCATGGAGGCCACCATATCGGGCCGCCGCAAGAAGGGGCTGTCGTCTACATGGGCTCCGCCGACCACCACGTGACTCCCACCACCGGTGCCGGTATGTTTGCCATCAACCAGAAACTTTTCGGTGCCCAAGCCGCACTGGCGGGCATCTTCATACAGCCCCTCGCTGATGGCTTTGAGCTCTTCCCAATTGGCCGCGGGCTGAACATTCACCTCGATAACACCGGGGTCCGGCGTGAGCTTCATTTGCTGCAAACGCGGGTCGGTGGGCGCAGGGTAACCCTCGATGCGCACCGGCAAATCCAGCTCCGCTGCGACATCCTCCACAGCGCTCACCAAGGCCAGGTAATCCTCGGCACTATGCGTAGGCGGCAAAAACACCCCCAAAGCCCCAGCCTTGGGCTCGACTGCCATTGCAGTACGAATACCCTGCGTGACCCGCCCTGCGGGCGCCTCTGGCTGATGTTGGGGTCGACCCGCACTTTGCTGTTGTTGGCGCAAAAACGGCTGCTGAAAAACAAATTGAGCGGGCAGCGGATCTGGGCGCTCAGATGGGTCCAGAGGGAACACCAGCTCCACACCCTCGCCAGAGTGTCCACCCGGCAAGCTATCCAGCGGCATCCGCAAACCCACCGGCGAGTCGCCCGGAATCAAAAACAACTTGCCACGCCTAAACTGCCAACGCTCCGACACCCAGGTAGGGCCGGCAGCTGTTTGCCAGCATTGCACCGGCAAGACACAACCGCGTGGCTCGCCCAGGGGTTTGCTAAACGCGCGGCTCAGCTGAGCACGCCGTTCGGGATCGGAGAATGCAGGCTCATCCACACTGGCACCGGTGGGCAGGGCCGCCTCCTCTGCTAGAAAATGCCAGGGGTCTTCATAAGCCTCCAGCACACAATCCTCCGGCAAGCGCAAACGCTGGGCGACACCTTGGAGCAGATGCTTTGCTGCGTGTACCGAGGGCGTCGTTCCGGAGCCCTCCAAGGTTTGCGCCGAGGCCGGCCGGGTCCACACTGGCACTGCATCCTTGCGCCATAAAATGGTGTAAGCCCAGCGGGGCAAGGATTCGCCGGGGTACCACTTGCCCTGGCCATAGCTAATCAGCCCCCCAGGGGCGAAGCGCTGCTGCAGGCGCAAGGCCAGCTCCGCCGCTCTAGCTTGCTTGGTGGGCCCCACCGCCGCTGTATTCCACTCCTCAGCCTGGGGGTCATCCATGGCTACAAAGGTGGGCTCACCACCCATGGTCAGACGCATATCCGCTTGCGCCATACGCTGATCTACGCGAGTGCCTAAGGCATCGATAGAGGCCCATTGCTCAGGAGCATATGGCCGGGTATTGCGCGGCGGCTGGAGTACCCGCTGAACCTCCATATGGTGACGGAACTCCACCTCACAGGGTTCGACGCCGCCGGTGACAGGCGCAGCACTGCTGGGGCCGGGGGTAGCTGCGAGAGGGATATGCCCCTCGCCGGCCAGCAGCCCGGAGGTGGGATCTAGGCCAATCCAACCGGCTCCAGGAACATAAGCCTCACACCAGGCATGGAGATCGGTGAAATCCTCGGTCGGTCCTGCCGGGCCGTCTACTGGAGTTTGATCAGCCTTGAGCTGGATTAAGTAGCCGCTTACAAAGCGCGCCGCCAAGCCCAAGTGCCGTAGCAATTGAACTAACAACCACGCACTGTCTCGACACGAGCCCAACGCCAGACGCAGGGTTTCTTCCGGGCTTTGCACCCCAGGTTCCATGCGAATGGTGTAATCAATGTCGCTTTGCAAGCGCTGATTCAAAGCGACGAGAAAATCGATGGTTGTGCTGGGAAGCTTCTCCAAGCTACGCAGATAAGCGCGGAGTTCCTTACCTGCGGGTAGGGGCTGCAAAAAAGGCGCTAACTCTTCGCGCAGGTCCGCAGGGTAGCGAAATGGAACACTTTGGGCCTCTTCATCCAAGAAGAAATCGAAGGGGTTAAAGACCTCCAAACGGGCTTGCAAGTCGACCGTCACGCGAAACTCACGCACAGGCTCCGGAAACACCACTCTTGCCAGCCAATTGCTTTGTGGATCCTGGGCCCAGTTCAAAAAATGGGGTTGAGGGTCGATGTGCAAACTGTAGGCGGGAATCGGCGTGCGCGCATGGGGTGCGGGGCGCAAGCGGATGATCTGTGGCGACACCCCCACTTCGCGGTCGTAGAGGTACTCCGTAATGTGCGTGAGAGCGACAGTAATGGCCATTTTTCCCCAACCACCCCTTAATTAATGTGGCGAATCCGAGCTGCACCCAAGGGCGCGTGTGGTGCGGTACAGCTTGAGTCGTAATGTCCCGGCAGCCACAACACGGCGGCCCCAAAGCGTAGTGTGCTCTTGTTGTGCAAAAGCTGCGCCAATTTCGCCGCGAGCCTGCGCTGCGACATCTTATAATTTGGGGTGATTGGCATAACGCTTGCATCCCGGATGCTGCGAAATCCGCCTGGTTCATACAACGAGATTATTCATGCTCCGCAGCTTCCCACTGCGTTCGGGCTTAGCTTTCTGCGTGCTTGGGTTGCTTCCCCTGGCCGCGGTTGCGGAGCCCACGCCCATACCTTATAGCGCCACCATCAAGCTTTCCGGAGCGCGCACCCCCGACCTCAGCGCCGACTGGGCCTTGGCACCATGTGACGCGCGCCAGCGGCGGCATCTGCGTGCTCGTGATAGCGAGAGCGAAGACCAGAGACTAAGTAAATGCGGGCAGACCGGAAGAGAGCACGAGGCTGCCGGGGCCATGCGTTAGCCCTCACCATGCATGACATTTTGTTGACCACTGCGGCGGCACTCTGTCGCCATGGAACACCGTCAACTCTGGCTCGCTGCCATCGCCCTCACTTCGACCCTGGTACTCGCCGCGCCGCGCGCCGACGTGGCCCAACGACCCGCATCGACGGCGGAGGTCGAGCACCTGACCCAACTCGTGGCGCAGTGCCCCAGCATTGCGCCCAAGGTAGGCTCTGCTCTTGACGACAATTATGGCGTTTTAGATGCCGCGAGCATGGCGACCTTGGTACAACAAGCCGAGCGCTGCATCGCGCAGCAACGTGATCTACCCCCGACACTCAGGCAGCAATCTGCCTTGGCAGGTCTACAAAGAGTGGTCGCCGGCCACGCACCAATGGAAGCCGAGGCCCTCAGGCTCAACGCCGCACTGCCCGAAGCATTGCCCTTGCGCTTTAGCCACAGCCTCAGCCGCACTGACAGTGAGTCGCTCTAGATCAGGCTGTGAGCATTCGGCTGCAACCAACAGCATGTTGTAAAACAGGCTCACTTTGAAAAAGAGCCAGAAAAAGCAAACCCGGCTCAAGGCCGGGTTTGCACGCTTATGGAAACTCGCCTGCACGCGAGTGTCCGCCTGGTTTTTCAACGATTGAAGAGATCACAGCCCGGGGGAGCTGCGATTCGGGATCTATAGTCCAGGACCGCCGGGCGCGGGTCTAGGCCTTAAGCGACGAAATTACCAAGCAATTCAATCAATTTTTTTTGTACCAAGTTCGGAAGACGCGCGATCTAAGGCTTCAACTCCAACCCAAACGCCGATATTTCGGGATACAAAAGTTGTACAGGGAGTTGTTAACTTCTTTATAACAACTGGTATGATCAGTTGACCTTTTACTCCAGCGACCACCATGTTCGAACCCATGCGAGCTGCGTCTCTAGGCCAACAAGTCTTTGAAACACTGCGTGACCGCATTCTTCGAGGAGACTTAGCCGCACAAAGCGCGCTACCCGCGGAGCGGAATTTGGCCCAAAGCCTGGGTGTGAATCGCGGCGCTCTGCGCGAAGGCTTACAGCGCCTGCAACAAGCCGGTTTGATCAGAATTCGGCATGGCGACTCCACGCGCATCGCGGCATGGCAAGACCAAAGCGGCTTAGAGCAACTCCCTGCGCTGCTGCAATTGCAGCCCTCCCAAGAACAAGCCGCATTGGCACTTGGCATCATGCGGCTGCGCGAAGATATGGCCCCCACCATTGCGGGCCTAGCCGCGCAACGTCGGCAGGGACGCCAATTGGCTCAGCTTCGACAACAATTAGTTGCCCTGCAGGAGGCTCCGCATAGCAAGGCACGCCTGTTAGCTGCACACGATTACTGGGATCAATTGGTTCTGGCCAGTTCGGAGCTGGTCTATCGCCTCGCCTGGAACTCGTTACGGGCCAGTTACTTGCCCTTACAGGCCCTGCTCGCCCCCGTCCTCGACCCCGAGTTTCGCGACCTTGCGAATCTTCAGGACCTGCAAGCCGCGCTCGAGGCAGGCGACGCCGACCAGGCACGCCATTGTGCGGCCCGCCATGTTGCCATCGGTACCCAGTGCATCCAGCAGTGGCTGGAGCGCCGCGCCCAGGAATGAAGCCGTGATGGACAAAGGCCGCTGCGTAAACCACGGTGAGGCGGCGCAAAGCCCAACCGCGAAAACATGACCCCACGCTATAGGAGACAGAATGTTAGGCATCCCACTCGCTTTGATCACCGCGAACGCCATCGAATGGGCGACCCACAAACACGTGCTACACGGCTGGGGCCGGCAACGCGGGCGCTTTTGGTCTTTTCATTTCCATGAGCACCATCGGCTCGTCCGCAAAAACAACTATTTCGACCCAAACTACAAGCGTTTTCCCCTGGGCCCACACGCACAGGGCAAAGAAGCCTGGGCGCTTATTGGCGGGGCCGCGGTAGCGACCCCCATGCTGCCGGTGGCACCTTTTTTTGTGGGCACCTTGTGGTATTGCGCTGCCAACTACTACCGCGTGCACAAGCGCTCCCATCTCCATCCGGATTGGGGACGCCGCCATCTCCCCTGGCATTACGATCACCACATGGGCGCCAACCCCAACGCCAACTGGTGCGTCACCAAACCCTGGTTTGACTACCTGATGGGTACCCGAGAGTTCACACCAGGAATGTCACACGAAACCAACATTCTTGGGTTCGAAAGGCTGCCCCAGTGGATCAGCCGACGGCTCCCCCAACCGGAGCAGCTCGCTGCGCGCAGCGGGAAGAACCGGCCTCGTCCTCAGTCTCAACCGGGCCGAACACGCAAGCGCACAGCCGCATGAGTGCACAAACATCCGAAAATGGACGCGGCCTGGCGACCAACTCGGACACTAGTGTCCTGTCTCCGAAGTTCGTTGCATATCAGAGCCCCTCAAATCGTTCGAT